>CAXTFY010000088.1:0-15593 GCA_964243265.1 uncultured Acetobacteraceae bacterium
GACGCGAACCGGCGGTGGCTGAGCAGCTCGGCTTGCAGGGTGGAGAAGACGCTCTCGGCCGTGGCGTTGGCGTCGCCGACCGATCCCATGGACGGCCGCACGCCGGCCTCGGTGCAGCGTTTGCCAAGCGCCAGAGACGTGTGTTGGACGGATTCAAGCGGTCGTCGCAACACTGCGATGGAGGGGGGCGCGATGGCGGGTCGGCGACGTTCGGATCGGGCCTTGTGGGGTAGGTTGGGGTCGCCGGGGCGTCCGGGGGTGGCGCGTCGTGAGGACCGGCGGCGCTTCTGAGCAGCGATTGCGGCGGGACAGTCGAGCGAGGATGCAGCAGTGTGTGCGGAGGTGTCGCCAGCGGTTGGGACACGATGGTTCCGGGAGGCAGGCGGCATGCCCCCATCGACGCTTGGGCCATCATCGAAACCGTTGGCTGCGGGGCATCTGTCGTTTGCCGGGCGCGAGGAGCTTGCGATCCTGCGTGTGCAAGGCTTTGGCATCCGGGAGATTGCCCGCCGGCTGGGGCGGGCGGCGACGAACCAAGAGGTTCGCCGGAGATCGACGATCTTCCGGGAGCTGCGTCGCAATGCCGCGACGCGCAGCGGCGGGATGGAGTATCGGGCCACCACCGCTCAGTGGCATGCGGAGCGGACGGCGCGTCGTCCGAAAAGGCCAGCCAATCGATCATCCAAGGCGTGACCGGTCGTGCCCGGCATGGTGGGACGCGGAGCTGGGCCGCCGCTCAGGCGAACACTGCGTCCACCGCGTTGCCCAACTTTTCGACGATCTCGGCTAGCTCCGCATCACTCACGATGTAGGGCGGAGCCAGGATCACATGGTCACCGCGTACGCCGTCCAGCGTGCCGGTGCAGGGATAGATCGCGAGCCCGCGGTCCAGCGCGGCCTGCTTCACCGCCTCGGCGATGCCGTGGGCCGGGTCGAACGGGAGCCGCGCCGCATGGTCCTGCACGAACTCCAGCGCGTAGAACAGGCCGCGGCCCCGGATGTCGCCCACCCGGTGGTGGTTGCCGAAGCGGTCGGTCAGCAGCGCTTCCAGCCGCTTGCCCTGGTGCGCCGCGGCGCCGACCAGGTCCTGCTCCCGGACGATCCGTTGCACCTCCAACGCCGCGGCACAGGCCACCGGGTGCGCCTGGTAGGTCTGCCCGTGCATGAACCCGCCCGACCCGTCGCGCAGCGCCGCGATCACCCGGCCGGCGACCAGGATGCCGCCCACCGGCGCATAGCCTCCGCCCAAGCCCTTAGCGACAGCCTGGATGTCGGGCGCCACGCCCTCCTGCTCCCACGCATGCAGCGTGCCGGTGCGGCCCATGCCGCACATCACTTCATCCAGCACCAGCAACGCGCCGTGCCGGTCGCACACCGCGCGCATCGCCGCGAAGTAGCCCGGCACCGCCGCCACGCACCCGGTCGCCGCGCCCACCACCGTCTCGGCACAGAACGCCGCCACGGTGTCCGGGCCGAGAAGCTGGAACTCGGCCTCCAGCTCCGCCTCCAGGCGCGCCACATAGTCGGCGTCGGTCTCCTCCGCCGCCTGATAGTGGTAGGCGAAGCAGGGCGACACCTTGCTGAAGGCCGTGCTCAGCAGCGGCTCGTACGGCGCCCGCCGGGCCATGTGGCCGCCCATGGAGAGCGCGCCAAGCGTGGTGCCGTGGTAGCCCTGCCGCCGGCCGATGATCCGCGTTCGCTGCGGCTGCCCAAGCTCGATGAAGTACTGCCGCGCCAGCTTGACCGCCGCCTCCATCGCCTCGGACCCGGAGCTGGCGAAGAACGCGTGCGTCATGCCCCCGGGCTCGTCGCCGAGCAGCAGGTCGGCCAGGGCCTCCGCCGGCTCGGACGTGAAGAACCCCGTGTGGGCGTACGCCATCCGCCCCGCCTGTTCGGCCATGGCTGCCGCCACCCGCCGGTTGCCATGGCCGATGCACGCGACCGCAGCACCTCCGGAGCCGTCGATCACGGTCTTGCCGCCTGAGAGGTGCAGCCGGATGCCCTCGCCGCTCAGCGCGGTGTCCGGGGCCGCCGTCAGCTTGCGCTGCAGGATGCGGCTCATGCGGGTGCGCCCTTGAATGCGTTGGCCTTGAACAGCTTGCGGAGCCGGTGCGCGCCTGACGTGATGGGCGCATAGGCCGCCGGGTGCGCCGCCTCGACGCAGGTCGGCACGCAGTCGATCAGCGCGTCGTAGTTCGGCTGGTGGAAGAACGCGAGCGACAGCCGCCCCCACGACACCAGCGCCTCGGGTGGCGGGTTGACGACGCGGTGCAGGGTCGAGGCCCAGCGGCCGTTGGTCCAATGCCGCGTCAGGTTGCCCAGGTTCACCATGAAGCCGCCGGGCACCACGGGCACGTCGATCCAGCGTCCGTCGGGTGCGGCCACCTGCAGGCCCCCGGGCGCATCCTCGGTCAGGATCGTGATGCACCCGTAATCCGTGTGCGTCCCGGCCCGCAACTGCCCCTCGGCGGCGCCATCCGGCCGCGGCGGATAGAACAGGGCGCGCAGGCTGCCACATTGCCGGTCGATCTTGTCGCCGAACCAGTGCTCCGGCAGGCAGGGGCCAATGGCGAACAGGTGCATCGGCTCCGTCGCCAAGGCCTCCACCGAGCGAAAGTAGCGCGTCAGGGCAGGGCGCAGCGCGGCCGGTTCGTCCGGCCAAACGTTGCGGGCGAAATGGGGGAGGGCGCCCGGCCGGGTGTAGTGCCTGGTACCCGGCACGTCCGGCGGGCCAAAGGTGAAGCCCTCCTTCAGGCCGGCCGGCGCGTCCGTGCCCAGGGTCGAGCCCAGGCTTTCGGTCTGCGGCGGAGTCCAGCCGCTGTTGAAGGCGGGCGGCGTGCGGACCACCAGGCGCTTCTGCCGCTCCTCCAGGCCGGAGGCCAGCGTGGCCTCGTGCACGCGGCGGCTGGCGGGGTGGGCGGCGGCATAGCGCGCCTGCGTGTCCACCAGCGCCCCGTCCACGTCGGCGTTCGCCAGCATCGTATCGTCCATGCCCATCCTCCTCACGCGCCGGTTTCCGACAAACCCGGCGCGGTTCACCTAGTACAACGGCGGAGTCACCGCCCAAAGCACCACGCACCGGATCGCTCCGCTGTTGGAGAACCGGTGCGGCAGCGTGCTCGGGAACTGGAAGGAGTCGCCGGGGCTCAGCACGCCGGGTTCCCCGTCCACCTCAAGCTGCAGCACGCCCTCCAGGACCGTCCCGGCATCCTCGCCGGCGTGCGAATAGGCCGCCTCGCCCGAGCTGCCACCGGGTTCGATGGTAATCAGCATGAGCTGCAAACGGCCGGTACTATCCGCGGACAGCATCTCCTTGCAGATGCCCTTGGCCGGTAGGTCGAGCACGGGGCGTTGCGCCCGTCGCTGAATCCAGCTTGGGCCGGGCGGGGCGGCCCCTGCTTCACTGAAGAACCAGCCGATCGGCACCGCGAAGGTTTCCGCCAAGCGCTGGAGGGAGCGTATGGACGGGGAAGCAAGGTCGCGCTCGACCTGACTCAACATGCTGATGGATAGGCTGCTGCGGGATGACAGTTCCTGCAGGGTCCACTCGCGGCGCAAGCGCATCGCGCGCAGCCGTTGCCCCACGCCGCCGGCCTGCTGGGTGCCGGTCGCCGCGTTCACACACCGCTCATTGAAATTCTACCCGGTGTATTTTCAATCTTGTTGTATTTCCCAACCCGATATTAGCATGTTTCTGGCAATACCGGAAGGTGGGCGCATGCGGGTCGGCATCGAGGTTGGCGGCACTTTCACCGATCTGGTCGCTGTCGATCGCGGCCGGGTTCGCGTGGTCAAGGTGCCCAGCACGCCTCGCAGCCCGGATATCGGTGCGTTCAGCGCGCTGGGTGCCGCAGGAGTCGATCCGGCGGCGGTGACCGACCTCGTGCACGGTTCGACCGTCGCCACCAACGCCATCCTGGAGCGCCGCGGCGCGCGGATCGCCTTCATCGCCACGGCCGGTTTTCGTGACATCCTGTTCCTGCAGCGCCACGACCGGCGCAACATCTACGATCTGCACTACGCCAAGCCCAAGCCGCCAGTGCAGCGGAGCGACTGCTTCGAAGTGCTGGAGCGGATCGACGCCGCGGGGGAGGTGATCACCCCGCTGGACGAAGGCTGCGTCACCCGCCATCTGGTGCCCGCGCTGCGAAGCGGCCAGTACGAGGCGGTGGCGATCTGCCTGCTGTCCGCCTACGCGTCGCCGCAGCACGAGATGCGCGTGCGCGACATGATCGCCGCAGCACTTCCTGGCCTGCGCATCGCCTGCAGCCACGAGGTCGCGCGCGAGTTCCGCGAGTTCGAACGGGCCTCGACCACGTCGCTGTCGGCCTATGTGCAGCCGGTGATCGACGGCTATCTGGACCGGTTCGAGGCGACGCTCGCCGGCGCCGGGTTCGGTGGCCATTTCAGCGTCATGCAGTCCAATGGCGGCCGCATGCCGGCCAAGGCGATGCGCCGCAATGCCATAGCCGCCCTGCTGAGCGGCCCCGCCGCCGGCGTGGTGGGCGCGATCCGTCAGGCCAGGCGTTCGGACCGTGGCGACCTGATCACATTCGACATGGGGGGCACCTCGACCGACGTGTCGCTGGTGCAGGGTGGCGAGCCGTCGCTCGCACCGGAGACCGAGGTGGACGGCCTGCCGATCCGCACGCCCGTGCTGGACATCGTCACGGTGGGCGCCGGCGGCGGCAGCCTGGTCTGGATCGACGATGGCGGCATGCTGCGCGTCGGTCCGCGCAGTGCGGGTGCCGATCCGGGGCCTGCATGCTATGGCCGCGGCGGCACGCAGCCTACGGTGACGGACGCCCATGTCGTGCGCGGCACGATCCGGCCGGATGCCTTCCTCGGCGGCGGCATGCGGCTGGACGCGGATGCGGCGCACCGGTCGTTCGTGGCGTTGGCGGAGCGGCTCGGCACCGACGTGCGCGGCGCGGCGGCGGCGGCGATCCGGCTTGCGGTCGCCAACATCGTGCGGGCGATCCAGCTCGTGTCCACCGAGCGTGGGCGTGATCCGCGGGATTATGCGCTGCTGCCGTTCGGCGGCGCCGGCCCCCTGCTGGCCGCGGAAATCGCCGACGAGATCGGCATCCGCGAAATCCTTGTGCCGCCCAACCCGGGCGTGATCTCGGCGCTCGGCCTGCTCTCGGCCGATTACGTGAAGGTCTATGGCGTGACCCGGCGCATGCGCCTCGGCGACGACGCACCCGCAGTCCTGCGTGACGAGCACGCACGTTTCAGCCACGCGGCCGAAGCCGAGTTCCGCGAACTCGGCCTTGAGGGCCGGCTGGAGCACTCGCTGGAAGTCGACATGCGCTTCGTCGGCCAAGCCTTCGAGGTCCCGGTCGCGGTGGACCCCGGCAGCCTCGCGACCCTGCGCGCCGCCGACCTCGCCGACCGGTTCGCCGAGGCGCACCGCCGGCTGTACTTGCATGGCGGGGAGCCGGGGCGGCAAGTGGAGATGGTGGCGCTGCGCTTTGGCGTCCGCCGCCGGCTCGACGACCTGCCCGAGGTGCGGGAACGCGAGGCGGCGATGGACCGCCCCGCCACGGTCGAGGTGGTGACCGCCGGCCGCACCCTCGCCGCCCGCATCGTGGAGGCCGCCCGCATCGGGACCGCCGCACTCGCCGGCCCTGCGCTGGTCGAGGGCTATTCCTCGACCACCTGGGTGCCCCCCGGCTGGACCGCCGCCCGCGACCAGGCCGGCAACGTGATGATGCGGCGGGAGGGCTGAAGATGACCCTGGAAACCCTCGATCCCGTCGAATACGCCATCCTCAGCCAGTCGCTGATCGCCGCAGCACGGGAGATGGGCGTCAAGCTCATCCGCTCCGCTTACTCCACCATCCTGCGGGAGGCGCGTGACGGGTCGGCGGCCCTGCTGGACGTGCATGGCGGCACGGTCGCGCAGGCCGAGTTGATCCCGATGCAGCTCGGCAGCATCGGCCGCATCTTCCAGCCCTGCGCGGCGATGTTCCCGCCCGAGACGCTGGAGCCGGGCGACTTCCTGGTGATCAACGACCCGTACTCCGGCGGCCAGCACCTGCAGGATGTGTTCTTCTTCCATCCCATTTTCATCGAGGGCGGCATCGTCGGCTTCGCCGCGTCCGTCGCGCATCATCTCGATCTCGGCGGGGGTAGCCCAGGGCTCAATCCCTACGCGGTCGATCTGTATGCCGAGGGGTTGATCATCCCGCCGATGAAGATCAACACGCAGCGCGACTGGAACGGCGGCGGCTTCCAGCGCCTGCTGCGCGCCAACGTGCGCGTGCCGCAGCAGACGATGGGCGACTTCGACGCGCAGATCGCGGCCAACGCCGTGGGGGTGTTGCGCGTCCAGGAACTGGTGCAGCGCTATGGTCACGGCAAGGTCGTCGCCACCATGGCGGCGCTGCAGGACTACTCCGAGACGCGGATGCGCGCCGCGATCCGGGAGGTGCCGGACGGCACCTACCATGGCGAGGCGATGATCGACGATGACGGGCTGGGCAGCGGACCCCTGGTGGTGCGCGCGGCCGTCACCGTGCACGGGGATTCGATCGACGTGGACTTCGCCGGCACCTCGCCGCAGGTGGGCATCAACCTCAATGCGCCGTTCGCCTCGGTGATCTCCGCCGCCGTGTCCAGCCTGAAGGCGGCGCTGACCAGCCCGGACATCCCGTTCAACGATGGCTCGCTGCGGCCGATCAGGGTGACGGCTCCGAAGGGCTGCCTGCTGAACCCGAACCACCCGGCCCCGGTGCGCGCCCGCATGATCAGCGTGTCGCGCGCCTGGAACGCGGTCATGCAGGCGATGGCGCAGGCGGCGCCGGAGAAGGTCATCGCGTTCGGCTACGACACCACGACATCGTTCTGCCTGTCCCATCTCGGTGCGGGCGGCTGGTCGGTTTACCTGGAGATTTTCGGCGGCGGCTATGGCGCCGGGGTCGCCAATGACGGCTGCGATGCCGTGGACAACCCGCTTTCCAACTGCTCGAACACCCCGGTTGAGGCATCGGACCAGGATTTCCCGTTTTTTCGCATCCTCGAATACAGCCTGCGCACCGATAGTTGCGGCGCAGGCGCGCATCGCGGCGGCGCCGGGTTCCAGCGGCGCTACGAAGTGCTGCGGGACGGTGTGCGGCTGGCCATCTACAGCGACCGGTTCAAGTTGCCGGCGCCGGGCATCTTCGGCGGCGAACCCGGCGCCACCGGGGGTTGCCATGTGCTGCGCAGCGGCGAGACGGTTACCGTGCGGTCCAAGGACGCGCTTGAGCTGCGGCAAGGCGACGTGATCGTGCTCAGCCTGGGCGGTGGCGGCGGCTACGGCGACAAGGCCGCACGTCCCGCGGCGCTGATCGCGCGGGACGTGGCGGACGGCATCGTCTCCGCCAACATGGCCGCGAGCTGGGCCTGATGCGGGCGCCAGCGCCAGGGCTGCCGCCCAGCCTTTATCGAGACACTGCGCCCGCCGCGCCGGCCACGCCGAAGCTGCAAGGCGGGCACACGGCCGATGTGGCGATCGTCGGCGCCGGGTTCACCGGCCTGTCCACCGCGCTTCATCTGGCGGAGACCGGCCGCCGCGCCATCGTGCTGGAAGCGCGCGAGCCCGGTTGGGGCGCGTCCGGCCGCAATGGCGGTCAGGTCAACCCGGGTCTGAAGGAAGCGCCGGACGCCGTCGTGGCCCGGCACGGCGCCGATCTGGGTGCCCGCATGGTCGCGTTCTCCTATGCCGCGCCCGACTTGGTGTTCGAGCTGGTGCGCCGCCATCAGATCCGCTGCGAGGCGAGACAGGGCGGCACGCTGCGCCTTGCCACCCATGCGAAAAGCGTGGCTGATCTTCGCGCCCTGGCCGCCGACTGCGCCCGTCGCGGCATGCCGGCGGAGCTGCTGGAAGGCCCGGCGCTACAGGCCGCCACGGGTACCGCCTATTACCCGGCCGGACTGCTCGACCGGCGGGGTGGCGATCTCAACCCCTTGGCCTACGCCCGCGGCCTCGCCCGCGCCGCGCAACAGGCGGGCGCCGCCGTGCATGGTGCAACCCCAGTGCGCAGCTTGCGGCCAACCGCTGGCGGGTGGGAGCTGGAGACGCCGGAAGGCCGCGTCACCGCCGGCCGAGTGGTGTTGGCGACCAACGGCTACACGGACGGACTTTGGCCGGGCCTGAGGCAGAGCGTAGTGCCCGTGTTCAGCTCCATCGCCGCCACGGAGCCGATGCCCGCGGACGTGGCGCGCCACGTTTTCCCCCTGCGTGGCTCCGCCTACGAGACCGGCCGCATCACCGTCTATTATCGCGTGGACCAGGGTGATCGCCTCGTGCTCGGCGGCCGCGGCCCGTTGCGGGAGATCAGCGGCCCCGGATCGCTCGCCAGCCTCGTTCGTCATGCCGGGCGCCTATGGCCAATGCTGCGCGGACTGCGCTGGAGCCATGGCTGGAGCGGCCAACTGGCGATGACGACGGACCATTATCCGCATGTCCACGAGCTCGCAGCAGGGCTGTACGCCTGCCTCGGCTATAACGGGCGCGGCGTCGCGATGGGCACGGCCATGGGGCGGCAGATGACCAGCCTGCTGGCGGGCGGCCCCTTTGACATGCCGTTCACGCCGCTGACGCCGATCCGCTTCCACCGGTTCTGGCCGGTCGGCGTGACGGCGGCGGTGCTGAAGGGCCGCGTGCTCGACCGGCTTGGGATTTGACCGGGATGCAGGGTTCAGGGATGCGGCGTCGTACCATCCTGAAGGGGTCCGCAGCCGGCCTCACGGCCCTTGCCGCCCCCAGCCTATCCCGTGCGCAGGGCACCAAGACGCTGAAGTTCAAGCCCAACGCCGACCTTACTATCGTGGACCCGGTCTGGACCACGGCGTTCTCCACCCGCTATCTCGCCCTGCTCAGCTACGACACCCTGTATGGCGTCGATGACGCGCTGAACCCACACCCGCAGATGCTCGCCGGCCACGTCGTGGAAGACGACGGCAAGCGGTGGCGGCTGACCCTGCGCGACGGCCTGAAGTTCCACGACGGCACACCCGTGCTGTCGCGCGACGTGGTTGCCAGCATCAAGCGCTGGGGTGGAAAGGACGTGTTCGGCCAGACCCTGATGGCTGCGACGGACGAGCTGTCCGCGGCGTCGGACAGGGAGGTCGTCTTCCGCCTCAAGCATCCCTTCCCGCTGCTGCCGAACGCGCTCGGCAAGAGCACCAGCTACATGCCCGTCATCATGCCGGAACGCCTGATCGCCGATCCCGCCAAGATGGTGACGGAGGTGGTCGGCAGCGGCCCGTTCCGCTACCTGCCCGATGAACGCATGGTCGGCGCACGCTCGGCGTGGGCAAGATGGGACGGCTATGTGCCGCGCCCGGATGGGGTGCCGCAGTTCAGCTCCGGCCCCAAAGTCGCGAAGCTCGACCGGGTCGAGTGGGTGGTCATACCCGACGCACCAACCGCCGCGGCCGCGCTGATGACCAACGAGATCGATTGGTACGAGGACGTGCTGCTCGACCTCATGCCGGTGCTGAAGCGCAACCCCGACATCGTGCTCGGCAGCTACAATCCGGCCGGCAACATGGGCATCCTGCGCTTCAACAGCCTGCAGCCGCCCTTCGACAACCCGGCCATCCGCCGCGCCATCCTGGGCGCGATCGACCAGGCGGAGATCATGTCCGCCGTCGCCGGCAACGACCAGTCGATGTGGAACGGCAAGGTCGGCGTGTTCTGCCCGGACTCGCCGATGGCGTCGGACGCAGGGATGGAGGCGCTGACCTCGCCGCGCGATTACGACCGGGTCAAGCACGACCTCGCCGCTGCCGGCTACAAGGGCGAGCGTGTGGCCTATTTGTCCGCCGTCAACTTCTTCACCATGGCGCAGCAGGACAATGTCGCAGCCGACCAGATGAAGCGCGCCGGCATGAACGTGGACCTGATCTCCGTCGATTTCGGCACCTGGCTGCAACGCCGGGCCAGCCAGGCGCCGATCGACCAGGGCGGCTGGAGCTGCACCGACTCGCTGCTGCCCGGCCTCGATCTGTGGGACCCGGCCTCCCATCTCGGCCTGCGCGGCAACGGGTTGGCGGCCTGGCCGGGCTGGCCGACCAGCCCGCAACTGGAAACCCTGCGCAGCGACTGGTTCCTCGCCGCCGACGAGGCCGGCCGCAAGGACATCTGCCGCAGGATACAGCTCCAGGCGTGGCAGGACGTGCCATACATCCCGACCGGGCGTTGGACGGATGTCACGGCCTATCGCAGCAGCCTGTCCGGGATGCTGAAGGGCATGCCGATCTTCTACAACCTGCAGAAGGGCTGAACGGCCTGCGTGACCAGATCGGCGTCGAGATCGGGGGCACCTTCACCGACCTGGTGTGCAGGCAAATACGCAGTGTGCCCAGGGGTTTGTGAACGCCCACCGGCCTCAAGCTGCACCAAAACGCCTGGAGATCCCGCAATCACCGGCTGGTTTCATCGGGATATGTACCACCAGCCAAGGAAGTTTCTATTTAATTACTCCATCCACGCCCCAGCGCCCACTGGCACGACTCAGCCGTAAACCCGGTTGCGGCCCTGCTGCTTGGCGCGGTAGAGCGCTGCGTCAGCGGTTTCGACCAGGCGTTCGTGCCCGCCGTCGTTGACCGGCACTGTTGCCGCGACGCCGACGCTGACCGTGACGAACGCAAACGATGAGCCGGCGTGCGGCTCAAGCAAGGATAGCACCGCGGCGCGAGCGCGGGCCGCCAAAGTGGTCGCCAGCGTTAGATCCGCACCCGGCAAAATGAGGGCGAACTCCTCGCCGCCGTATCGCGCAGCCAGGTCAACGTCCTGGCGCACGCTGCCCTGAAGTGCGAGAGCGACGGCGCGCAGGCAACGGTCGCCGCCGAGGTGGCCGTAGTGATCGTTGTAGGCCTTGAAGTGATCGATATCGACGATCACCAACCCAAGGCTGGCTTTGGCACGTAACGCGCGCAGCCACTCGCGGTGCAGCACGACGTCGAAGTGGCGGCGATTGGCAATGCCTGTCAGGCCGTCGCTGGTGCTGAGTTTCTCCAAACGCCGGTTGGCGGTGGCGAGTGCCTCGGTGCGCTCTGCGACCCGCCGTTCGAGCGACTCGTAAACCCGGGCATTGTCGAGCGATACCGCCAACTGGCTTGCCACCAGGGTGACGACATCAAGCCGCGAATGGGAAAACATGCCGCGGCTGAGCCGGTTCTCCAGAATGAGCACGGCACGGGGTGTCCCCTGGCTGAGCACGGGCAGCGCGAGCAGGGAACAACGGTCCATGCCCGCGAAGTAGGCGTCTCGGGCGAAGCGGTCGTCCAGCTTGACATCATCAACCACGAGGGGGGCGCGCGTGCGCTCGACGATGCTGAACACCGACAGCGGGACGGCATTGCGTGCCGCGGCGCTCTCGACAGGTTCGGCGATCCCGTCTCCAACGGGGAGCAGGCACCAGGCGAGCCGCTCATCGTCCCAGATCACCAGCCGGACCGAGGTGGCCCCGGTCATGGCAGCCAGGGTCTCAATGGCGCACCCATGCAGGCCGCCGATACTGGTTTGTGAGCTTAGCGCCTGCGACGCGCGCAGGACGGCAAGCATGTCAATGGCCCCAGACGCTATGGTGACGCTCTGGCTTTCTCCACTCGGCGCGTGTCCGTCCCCGCGGACGTCGAGGAAGCCATGCGCTGCTGTCAGCCTGCTCACCACCGCCGTGGCGCCCCAGGCGGCGTAGCGCTCCCTGGCGTCGCGCAGCAAGGCGCGGCCGCTGTAGTCGAGACCGCGGGCCAGGTAGAACACGCCCGCACGCTCGGCGATCAGCGCGTGGTGCCAGGGGCGTGTCTGCGCACTGCAGCACTGCAGCGCCAGATCAAAGGCCCGGACCGCAGCCGGCGCCGCTCCCGTCGTCCAAGCCGCTTCCGCATCGATGAAGTGCAGCAGATGCTTATAGTTGGCGGGTGCGTCTGCGGCACGCTCGGCGAACCAGCCGCGCAGCGCGTGGAACTCGGCGGGAAGCGTGCCGCCCTGCTGGTGGCCGGCACCGCGGGCGTCCTGCGCCAACGACACCGCGCGTGCCAGGCGGGCGGCCATGCACCGGTAAGCGCCGCCGACATGGGAGAGCAGCGGCATCAACGCGGCGCTGGCATGGGCAAGCTGCGGCGGGTCGTTCAACAGCAGGGCAGCCAGGGCGCGGCTGCACTGCGAGCCGAACAGGCTCAAGGGTCTTGCTGCGGCCTTCTCGTCCGGCACCCCATCCAGCATCGCCGCCGCACCAGCGTCGCCGGTGAGGGCCTGCAGCAGCAGGTGATGGGTCTGCAGGCTTTCGAAGCCCTGGGTGTTGCCGGTCCGCACTGCGAAACCCTGTGCGGCAGCGAGTTCGATGCTGAAGCCTTCGAGTGTCGGCGAGCAATCGAACAGGGCCGCCAGCGCGATGACATGATTGATGAACAACGCCTGCACCTCGCCCGCCCGGTTCAGGCCGAGGTGGGCGGCGGCGCATTGGGCAATCGTGTTCTCCAGCCGCTCGGACCAATGCAGGGCGAAGGTGGCGAAGTTCTGCCGCGCCAACGAGGTTTCAGGCTCGCAGCCGAAGGAGACGCCCAGGGCGACGGCGTGCTGCCCCATCCGGTAGGCGGTCCGGTAGTCGCCGGCGAACACGATCAGCGACGCCGCACTGCGCGCGAGGTTCGCGATCAGCTCCGGGCATACGCCGTGCCGCGCCCACAGACGCTGGCTTTCCACGGCGAGCCATGCGCCGGTCAACGGGTCGAGCAACTGTGCGGTCGGCAGCATGCGACTGATCAGCCGTGCCGTGGCGCGGATGAGGGGATCGTTGGTTTCCGTCTGCTGCGCGTTGACCGCCGCGGCCTCGCCGGCGATCCATCCGCGCAACTCCGCCAAGCCTTGTGCGACCGCTTCTGCCAGGGCTTCGGCCGGTTGGTGGATTCCTAGATGCGCGAGCATCGCAAGCCCGGTGCGTACCGCCTCCCGGTGACGGCCACGGTTGCAGAGGCTGAGGACCTGCACGCAACTCGCCTCGGCCAAGGGAAGCGGATCGCCATCCGGCCGGCCGATGCGCGCGAACAGGAGATCGGCGTCATCATAGCGCCCTAAGCAATACAGCGCGGTCAGCCGTGCGGTTCGCAGGCGGACCAGTGCGCCGAGGTCGGCTGCTGGCAGCGTCTCAAGCAGGCCGATCGCAGCGTCGTGGTAGCGCTCGGCACTGTCATGCCGCATCTCCCGGGTCGAGACCGCGGCCGCGGACTCGAACAGCCCTGCGGCACGTTCCGCCTCGCTTGGTGCCGAAATCAACGTTGCCGCGGGGAGGTATTGCCCAGCCGCTGCCGCGGTATAGGCGGGGAACGGGGCGAGCCGGCGCGCCAGGGCGAGATGACGCGCTTGCCGGGCGCATGGGTCCATGCCGTCGTAGGATAGCTCAAGCACACGGTGGTTGCTGAAGCGCAGCTCGGCCCGGGCGTTCGCCACCCCTGGGGCGAACACCAGCAGCCCGGCGTCCAGGCCCGGCGTGAGGAGCCCCTCGACTTCGGCGACTGTCGAGTGGCTCGCGGCGGCAAGCAGGTCCAGCGCTGATTCGCTGCCGAGGCAGGCCATGTCCGCGAGGATGTCTTGCGTGGCTGCCGGAAGTGCCCCGATGCGGCCCTGCAACAGCTTCGTCACGTCACCGTGGCCGACATGCCGGTGGATGTCGGCGTCGTTCCAGCGCCACTCCCCGGAACAGCGTCGCAGCGTCCCGTCGCGACGCAGCCCGTTGAGCAGCTCGACGGTATCGAACGGGTTGCCGCCAGTGCGTGCGCCAACCGCGTCAGCGAGCGGGCGAGCCGCGTCTGGCGGCAGGCGCAGCATTTCACCCAGCAGTTGACCTAGCTGGTCCGCAGGCAGGTTTTCCAATCGCAGGCGCCGTGGCGCCATGCCCGCCGCTTCCCACTGGCTCAAGGCGGCGGCGAGTGGGTGGGCGGCCTCGACATCACGAGACGCAGCCACGGTCATCAGGCCCGGGTGCCCGCCGTTGGCAAGCAGGCCGCCGATGAGCTTCAGCGAAGCCGGGGGCGCCCATTGCAAGTCGTCGAGCACGATCACCAGCGGTCGCGACGGCGCGGCGATCGCGTGCAGAAAGGCCAGCCCGGCCTTGGCTACCGTCCCTTCGGGGGTAGCGCCCAGCGGTCCACCGGGTCCCAGCAGCGCGGCCATTTCCGGAATGATCGAAACCAGGACCCCGGCATGCACGCCTAGGCAGGCGTGCAGCTTCGCCTGCAGGGCAGACAGCTCCGCTTCCGGCTCGGCAAGCAGAAGGGCGACGATGCCCCGCATCACCTGCATCAACGCGCTCGAAACGCCTTCACCTTGGTGCGGGTCATAGCTGCCGCGAACAAACAAGCCGCCATGCGCCAGCACCAGCGGGCGCAACTGCTCGATCAGCGCCGTCTTGCCGATGCCGGCGGCGCCCTGGATGAGAACGCCCGGGCATCGCCCCGCCATGGAGTCGGCAAACGCCGCATGCAACTCGTCCAACTTGCGCTCGCGGCCGACCGGGCGAGAAGGTGCTGCGATGTATGCCGGGAAGTCGGTTGCGCCCAAGGCGAATGCCGCGGGCTGGCTGTCGGCCAGCAGGTCATGCAGGCGGTCGAGGTCGTCCGCCAGCCCCTCGGCGCTCTGATAGCG
The DNA here is from genome assembly GCA_964243265.1 of uncultured Acetobacteraceae bacterium. Lineage (GTDB taxonomy): Bacteria > Pseudomonadota > Alphaproteobacteria > Acetobacterales > Acetobacteraceae > DASWOJ01. Next base: position 14,638 of record CAXTFY010000088.1, read on the forward strand.
CCGACCGGGCTCCTTCTCGAGCAGCCGCATGATGATGTCCGACAGCAGCGGCGGCAGTCCTGCCGCCCGCAGTGACGGCGGCACCGGCACGGTCGCGAGATGGTCGTGGATCAGCGCGAGCGTGTCGCCCCGTCCAAACGGCGGCACACCGGTGGCAAGGTCGTAGAGCGTGGCGCCGAGTTCATAGAGGTCGGTTCGTTGGTCGATCGCCTGTGCCGTCCGGCTGGTGAGTTCAGGCGCGATGTAGGCCAACGTGCCGGCGAGGTGGCCAGCAGCGTCGGGCTGTCGCACATCTTCGGCCGCAAGCACGGCGAGACTGAAGTCGGTCAGTTCCGGCGCCAGGTCAGCGCCACCCTGCAGGATGTTGGCCGGCGTGATGTCGAGGTGGAGCACGCCGCGCCCGTGTACGCCGGCAAGGCTGCGTGCAACATGCCGGGCCAGGTGGATGAGCGATGACGGGACCATCGGCAGGGACGCGGTAAGCAGCGTCCGGCCGTCGTCGCGGAACACCAACACGGCGCCGGGACCACAGGACAGCAGTTGCGATACACCGGGAAGGCCGGCGAGGTGTCCCAGCATGCGCGCCTCATGACGCTGCCGCGCAAGGGCGTCAGGCCCGAGCAATTCCTTGCGGATGACCGTGGTTCCGCTCGGCACGTCCCGCACGCGGCTGACAACTGTGCGTCTGCTACGATGGATTACCTCGCAAGTTGTCATCTCGTCGGAAGTCATAGGGTTGCCCCGTCCATTCCGCACCGGCGCACCTCTCGGCCCGCATCAGTGCCTGCTGCACCAAGGTTTAAGGGCGAGGAGTAAATAAAGGCTAAAGCTGGTTATGAGTGCAAGTAATGTTTTGGAGTGAAAAGCAAGGCTTAATCACCAAGGAAGCGGCTCTTCCTACTACCCTGGGTTGAGCAAGCCCAACCATCCCTGTAGTGGCCCACATCTCCTATCTG
>CAXTFY010000089.1:0-8473 GCA_964243265.1 uncultured Acetobacteraceae bacterium
GGTCGGCGGCGGGCGTGGGGCCGGCGTCGGCGCGGCGGCCGGCGCGGGCGTCGGCACCTTGGGCGGCGCCTCGGCCAGCGGGTCGGATCAGGAATTGATCCAGACGCAATACGACAACGCCTATGGCCAATGTATGTACAGCAAGGGCAACCAGGTCGCCGGCCTTGAGCAGGACCCGGCGCCGGGATCGGCACGGCGTATAGCGCAGCGTCAGAGGCCCGTGCGCCAGGTCGCGCATAGCCAGCCCGGCGCCGTGCAGGATGCTTCCGCGGGCTCTGGCGCCGGGCCAGGAGCCTCGGCCGCTCCGTCCGCCTGGGTCGCACCAGATACCGGCGCGGCAAAGGCGCCGGCAAGCGGCGGCTGGGTCGCGCCCGCCGCCACCGCGCAGTAGGCCGGCCATGGCCCGGCGTCGCCTGTCCGGCCTGACCCGTGCGGCAGTCGGGGCAGTATGCCTGACCCTGGCCGGCGTCGGTCCCGCGGCGGCGCAGGCCGGAGCGGGCGATGCTGTTGCCGGGCCAGCGGCTTCGCCTGTTGCAGCGCCGCTCGATCTCGACGCGCCGCCGCGGCCGCTTTCCGACCCGGCAGCGGCGTCGCCCGCTCCGGCGGTGGCGGCCCCTCCGGCCGCTACCTCCCTCACCGTTGCACCACCGGCACCGGCCTTGACACAGCCCGCAGCGGCACCGGCCTTCACCGCGCCGCCGGCGCTGCCGCCAGCAACTCTGTCGCTGGAGCATCCCCAGGAGATCGACCCGGCCACGCTGTCCGGTGCAGGGCTTACTGTGGCGCTGTTCGGCATCACGCCGTTGTCCGACCCTGATCACGGCCTGCAAGCTTACCTGCAGGCCCAGGGCGACCGCCTGAGCTGCGAGTTGCATTCCCTTGCCGGGGGAACCCGGGCCGGTGCATCGCCTCGTTACACCTGCTACTTGCCGGACCGGACCGACCTCGCCTTGGTCTCGCTGGCCAATGGCGCCGCCGCCGCCGCCGATGGTGCGCCGCCCGCCTACCATGCGCAGGAGGACGCGGCGCAGGCCGCACGGCGCGGCGCCTGGGTCAACCTGCCGGCCCCGCCTGTCCCGGTGTCCCACCCGGTCGCCCGCACCTCCGCCCTGCTGTTTGGCGGGGGCCAGAGCTTCCCGCTGGACGGGCTGATCGGTGCGCCCGGCCGGCCGGCGCAAGACCTGCAATCCTACATCGCCTCCCATGGCGACGCGCTGATGTGCCAGCCCGGCGGCGGGCGGTATGTCTGCACGTTGCCGGACGGCACCGACATCGCCAAGGTGGCGCTGATCAACGGCGCAGCCCGGGTGTCGGACGACGCGCCGGACGCATACCGGCAGCAGCAGGTGCTGGCGCAGGACGCGCATCGCGGGATTTGGGCGACCACCGCCGCGCCCGTCATGCCTGCGGCCGGTCCCCCCATCATCGTCGAGCCACCGGGCGGATTTGCGGTGGAGGACGTGACCGGGCCGATCGCTTATGTCGGCGAGGAGCCGACCGCTGTGATTGAGGGCGAGCCGGTGTTCTTCGTCTATGGCGATGGTCTGGGGTGGGGCTACTACGACCGCTACCACCACTGGCGCGGCGCACCCGAGCGCTACGCCAGCCATCTGCAGCGGTTCCACCCCGAGGGGGCGGGGCTGCGCGGCTACGGCGCCCGCGGCCCAGGACAGGAAGCCTTTGGCCGCGGTGGGCGTACCGGCTTCGGGTCCAGCGGCGGGATCGCGGCTGGCTTCCACGGTGGCGGGCCGGAGGGTGCCCACCCTGGCGGCGCTCCGGGCGGCGGCGGCGTCCGCGGCGGCGAGTTCACCCATGCAGGGCCAAGCCCTGGCCGGGGAGCGCCGGCATTTACCCATGGTGGGCCCGCCCCGTCGTTCGCGCACGGCCCGGCGCCGCAATCCTTCGCACGCGGCGGCCCGTCGCCAGCGTTCGCACGTGCGGCGCCAGCCCAATTCCGCAGCCCGGCGGCGTTCGTGCGGCCTAGCCCGATGGCAGCCATGAACCGTCCGGCCGCCATGATGGCGCCGCGCGCCGCACCGGCAATGCGGGCGCCGGCACCGGCACCGCGCCTGCATCGATAGCCCATGCCGCGCCTGGCTGCCGCGGCAGTGCTGGTGGCATCCCTCGCCGCGGCGCCGGCGGCCAGCGCGCAGCCGGTCACCGTGGCACAGTCGGTGCGGCTGGGGATCGAGGTTCAGGCACCCGGCGCCGAATGGTGCACCGCGCAGCCGGACCTGCGCGTCATCGTGGCGGACGCCGGAGTGTTCGCCAGCCCGGAGTTCGCGTCGCTGGTCGCGCGGCTCGGCCTGGGCCTGGTGGCCGGATGTCCGCAGGCCCGGGCCATCCTGCTGACCGGGCAGGTGCGGGGCGGGACGGCCGAGGCGGCTTGGCACGGCATGGCGGAGGCCGCTTCTGGCTGGACGGTCCGGCCGGTGGCGGCGGCTGCGGCAGGCCCGGAGGCGAGGGCGCCCGAGACGTCGGCCGGACCGCCCATGGCGCCGGCTGGCCCTCCGGTGCGGCTGGATGCGGCTGGGCTGGCCCGTGCGGTTGCGGCGCTGGGCAGCGTGCCGGGGCGGATCGACGCCCGGCACGGCTGCTGGGCTGCAACGGCCAGGGATGCGAACGGCATCACCTCCGGCTGCCTGCGGATCGTGCGTGGCTTCGATGCGGCTGGCCCGGGCGGGGACCAGGTGTTCCTGCTGCTATCCGGCAAGGGCACAACGGACTGCCACGCCTGCGCCGGGCTGATCGCCTTCGCGGTCCTGGATGCCGCCGGCGCGGACTGGCGTATCACGGTCCCGCCGGTCGCGGCCACGAACGGGGCGTATGGCCAGCCGACCGTGCCATCCGCTTTCACGTTCGCGCAGTTGGGCCGCGACCGCTGGGGCTGGATCGAGCACCGCGGCGACTTGGCGCAAGGGCAGGTCGATGGCAGGCACACCGTCCACTTGCCGCGCGGGCCGGCCTTCGTCGCGGCAGGGCTGCTGCCGGGCGAGCGGGACAACACCGGCGCGTGCGGCAACCCTGGCGACCCGGTCACGTCGCCGTCCTGCGCAACCATCGAGAGCATCGACGTTACCGCCATGCCCGACGCCTCCAACCCGGACGCGGTGGCCTACCCGATCCTGCTGCACGCAACGGGAAGCGTGTTCCAGGCCGGCAAGGGCAGCCGCCGCATCGACAAGCGTGCCGTTGCGCGGTTCGATGAGGCACGCTTCGAGTACGTCGCACCGCTTGCCTGGCCCTAAGCAAACCTCTGCAGGTTTGCGCACAGTTGAAAACCTAAGCAGGTCTGCGCGGCTTGGCACGGCTGCAGGCCATCTGTGTGACCAGCCGCGCAAGCCTACTTAGCGGCCAGCCTGTTGCGGGGTTGAGCGCCGCACGCCAAACGCAGCGGTGACGCCCGTCCGGCAGTTGCATCGAGCCGCCCGGTCCGTCGCTGCGCGTGCCCGGCGAAGCCGGCCAGATAATCGCGCATTAACCATTTCCTGCATTTGCTCACTTGACCCACCGAAGCACCGATGCGATCACGCAACTGTAAGACGCAGTAGTCGGTGATACCAGACCAGTCATAATTTCACCCATAACATAAATGTTTGGTTGTTTTGTGCTGATCTAGAGAAATGTGCGGCGTCTGTTAGCATTTATCCAACAGAAAGTTAGGAACTGTTCATGGCGATACTAACGGTCGGAGCAGGCCAGACCTACTCAACCATTGCCGCAGCTGTGGCTGCGTCGCAGGATGGCGATACCGTGCAGGTCCAGGCAGGCACCTACGTCAACGACTTCGCCACCATCAACACCAAGATCACCATCGAGGGCGTAGGCGGGATGGTGAACCTGGTGGCCACGGTGCCGCCGCCGAACGGCAAGGCGTACTTCACCACCAACACCGACGTGAGCCTGGACCACCTGGCGTTCTCCGGCGTGCAGGTCGCCGACCAGAACGGTGCCGGCGTCCGCTACCAGGGCGGCAACTTGACGGTCACCGATTGTTATTTCCACGACAACCAGGAAGGCATCCTCGGCACCCCGGGCGTCGCTGGCACCGGCACCATCACCATCGAGAACAGCGAGTTTTCCCATAACGGCGCTGGCGACGGCTACAGCCACAACATCTACATTGGCGACGTTGCCAGCCTGGTGATCAACAACAGCTACTTCCACGACGCCGTGGTCGGGCACGAGATCAAAAGCCGCGCGGTATCGACGACGATCACCAACAGCCGCATCCAGGACGGTCCCACCGGCACCGCCAGCTACAGCATCGACCTGCCGAACGGCGGCACGGCGGTGATCGAGAACAACACCATCGAGAAAGGCCCCGACGCCGGCAACCCGGCGATCATCGCCTATGGCGAGGAGGGCAACCTGCAGGCGAACTCCAGCCTGACCGTGACCGGCAACACCATCCTGAACGACCTGAATTCGGGCTCGTCCACCGCGGTGTGGAACGCGGCGGGCGCCCCCGCCACCGTCACGGGCAACGCGACGTATGGGCTGTCGGCGGGGCAGATCATCCGCGGCACGGCCTCGGTGCCGGGCAACACGGTGCTGGCGACCGAGCCGGCGCTGGTTACGACCTCGCCCTGGGCCGGCACGGCGACTGTGACGCCCCCTGCGGCGACCGTCACGCCGACGCCGCCGGCGGCGTCGATCCTGCCGACGAGCACCCCGACGGACACGCTGGTGCTTAACCTGTCCGAGGACGCCTACCTCGGCGACGCGCAGTTCACGGTCACGGTGGACGGGAAGTCGCTCGGCGCGGCGCAGTCGGTCACGGCGAGCCACGGCCAGGGGCAGACGGAGGCGTTCACCTTCACCGGCAGCTTCGGCGCTGGGCCGCATCAGGTCGGCGTGACGTTCCTCAACGACCTCTATGCGGCTGGAGGCGGCGACCGGAACCTGTATGTCAACAGCATCAGCCTCGACGGCACGGCCAACCCGTCCGCCAACGCGTCGATCTACTCGAACGGCACGCAGTATCTCTCGGTAACTAGTGCTGCGGCGACGCCCACTCCCACGCCGACGCCTGCTCCCACGCCCACTCCGACACCAGTGCCTACTCCGACGCCGGTCCCTACACCGGTGCCGACGCCCACCTCCCCGGACACCTTGGTGCTCAACCTGTCCGAGGACGCCTACCTCGGCGATGCGCAGTTCAGCGCCACGATCGACGGCAAGTCGCTTGGCGCGGCGCAGTCGGTCACGGCCATCCATGGCCTTGGCAACACGGAGGCCTTCACCTTCACCGGCAGCTTCGGCGCCGGGCCGCATCAGGTCGCCGTCAGCTTCCTGAACGACGTATATGGTGGCACCGTGCAGGCGGACCGCAACCTGTACGTCAACTCGATCAGCCTGGACGGCACGGTCAACCCGTCCACGACGGCGCCGCTCTACTCGGACGGCACGCAAGCCTTCGCAGTGACCAGCGCGGCTGCGACGCCTGTGCCGACGCCAACGGCGCCAGTCACGACCGACACCCTCGTGCTGAACCTGTCCGAGGATGCGTGGCAAGGCAACGCCCAGTTCACCGCCACCGTGGATGGTTCAAGCCTGGGAGCGGCGCAGTCGGTCACAGCCGTCCATGGCCTTGGCAACACGGAGGCGTTCACCTTCACCGGCAGCTTCGGCGCCGGGGCGCATGACCTGGCGATATCGTTCATCAACGACGCCTATGGCGGGACGTCTGCGACCGACCGCAACCTGTATGTCAACTCGGTGAGCCTGGACGGCGCAAGCTACACCTCCGCAACCACGCCGTTGTATTCGACCGGCACCGCGCATTTCCAGATCGGGGTGCCCGTGACGCACTAAACGTGACGAAGTGGGCGGTACCGGCCGGGCTGCCATCGCAGCCTGACCGTACGCCGCCCGGTGGCGCAACCAGTCTCATGCGTTCTAGGATGCGGCATGCCCTATCCGCAAGGAGCCGCAATGGACGAGCCGCCTGATGATCTGCCGCGCTACCGACTGCTGACCGGACCGGATGATGTCGCCTTCTGCCGCCGGGTCTCCGAGGCGCTGGCCTTGGGCTATCAGCTCTATGGCTCGCCGACGATGGCCTGCAATGGGGCAACGGTGGTCGTCGGCCAGGCGCTGATCTGGCCGCAGTCGGAGGGGCCGAACCGCTCGGTGCCACCGACCCGGCGCCTGGGCTTTCTCTAGCACCCGGTTGGAACCCGTATTCAGCGGGTGCGCGCATGACGCCCGGCGCTTGAGGGCGCCGGCGTGAAAGTCCCGCCTTGAAAGTTATTGGCCTGACGGGCGGGATCGGCATGGGCAAGTCCACCGCCGCGGCCGCGTTCCGGCGGGCTGGCTTGCCGGTGTTCGACGCCGACGCCGCCGTGCATGCCTTGCAGGCCCGCGGCGGCCGTGCCGTCCCTGCAATCGCCCGCGCCTTTCCGGCTGCCGTGCGGGACGGCGCGGTGGACCGTGCCGCCCTGCGCGCCGCGGCCATTCAGGACCCGGCCGCCATGCGGACATTGGAGCGCATCCTGCATCCGTTGGTCCGTGCCCAGCAGGCTGCGTTCCTGGCCCAGGCCCGCCGAGCCCGCCGCCCGGCCGCGGTGCTGGATGTGCCACTGCTGCTGGAGACGGGCGGGGGACGCCGGGTGGACCTGGTGGTGGTGGTGAGCGCGCCGCCGTCCGTGCAACTGGCCCGCGTGCTGGCCCGGCGGCGCATGACGCGCGGCGAGGTGGCGGCGATCATCGCCCGGCAAATGCCAGACCGCGAGAAGCGGCGGCAAGCCGATATGGTGATCCCGACCGGTCTGTCCCGTCACTTCGCGCAGCGCCGGCTGCGGCGGCTGCTGATGATGGTGCGGGGGCAGGGTGCGCCCGGCTCCTTGCGCTGACCGGCTCGCCCGTTCCCTGGTTTGTCGTTGCCCCGTTTGTCGTTGCCCCGTTTGTCGTTGCCCCGTTTGTCATTGCGAGGAGCGCTGGCGACGCGGCAATCCAGGGATCGCAGGACCGAAACTGCGGCCCGTGTGCCCCTGGATTGCCACGCCGCAAGCACAGCTCGCAATGGCGGCGGCGGGCCAGATGCACAAGCTTAAGGGTCACCATACGGGGCTGTCGGTATGATCCATAGGAAACAGGTAGAACCGCGCTGACTCCCTCTCCGGAGGCAGCAGGATAAAGGAGCGCCATGCGGATGAGTGACCACCCCCCCTCGGACCGCTCAGTGCTGTTCGATACCGAAACTACCGGCCTGGAACCCTTGTCCGGCGACCGGGTGATCGAGGTTGCCTGCTTGGAGCTGTGGCGGGACCTGCCGACAGGGAAGAGCTTCCATCGCCTGATCGACCCGGAGCGCGACATCCCCGAGGAAGCCAGCCGCGTCCATGGCATGACCCGCGCCGACCTGCGGGGCAAGCCGCGCTTCGCCGACATCGCGGAGGAGCTGCTGGCCTTCCTGGGCGATGCCCCACTGATCGCGCATAACGCGCCGTTCGACTTCGGCTTCCTCGACGCCGAGTTCGCCCGCCTGCGCCGCCCCGCCCTGGACCGCGCCCGCATGATCGACACGCTGGCGCTAGCCAAGGCGCGCTCCCCCGGCGCGCCGAACAGCCTGGATGCACTGTGCCGCCGCTTCGGCATCGACCTCAGCGAGCGCACCAGCCACAACGCCCTGCTGGATTGCCAGCTGCTGGCCGAGGTTTACGTAGAGCTGACCGGCGGACGTCAGCGCGGCCTGATGCTGGCCGCGGAGGAGGGGCTGCCGGGCATCAGCTACGCCGCGACCGGCCCGCGCACGCCGCGCTTGGTGCAGCCGGACGCGGCCGCCCTGGCCCGCCACGCCGCGTTCGTCGCCCGGTTAAAGGAGCCGCTGTGGCCTATTGAGTAGGCTTGGGCGGCGGGTCTGCTGCCGGCCGCTGCGGTCCTACACCGTTACCGGCTGGTTTTGGGCGCGGCGGCTCTGCCACAGGGCGACGAAGTCGATGGGCTGCAGCAGCACCGGCGGGAAGCCGCCGTCGCGCGTCACGTCGGCCAGGATATTGCGGGCATAGGGGAACAGCAGGCGCGGGCACTCGACCAGCAGCACCGGCTCGACCGACTCCTCCGGCAGGCCCGTCAGGGTGAACACGCCGGCATAGGCCAGCTCGGCGATGAACACCGCGGCGCCGCCGGTCGGCTGGCCCTGGCCGTTGGCATCCCCAGTGGGCTCCGTAGCCTCGGCCTTGATCTGCAGCACGACCTCGAACACGTCTTGGCCCTCTTGCAGCCGGGTGGCCTGCACGTCGAGGTTGATCGCAACGCTCGGCTGGGCGCGCAGCGTGGCATAGATCCCCGGCGCGTTCGGCACCTCGAACGACAAATCCTTCACGTATTGGATGTTGACGGTCAGCGGCGGGACGGGCTGTGCGGTGGCGTCTGACATAGGGGCCTCGTTGCGGTTCTCGGATGGACCCGGCGGGTAGCATGGCGGTGGCAGGGGCGCCAGGCTGCGGGGTATCAGGCTGCGGGGTAT
>CAXTFY010000089.1:8573-15328 GCA_964243265.1 uncultured Acetobacteraceae bacterium
CAGGCTGCGGGGTATCAGGCTGCGGGGTATTAAGCTGGGGGGTGTCGAACGGGATAAAGGCGCCAGCCTGGAGGCATCAGGCTGGACGTGCATGCGGGGGCGTCAAGACGGCGTATGGCGAGCGAACAGGCCCGCTTAGGCGTGCCGCCAGATCACCTCCACCGGGGCCGGTTCAGTCGGGTTGCAGTGCAGCCAGTGGCCGTTCTCGACGCTGTTGCCGGTCATGGACAAGATGAAGCCCCAGTGGCTGACCACCAAGGTATGCTGCCAGTCTGGCAACGCCGCCATCTCCGCCCGGAAACGGCCGGCGCGGGCGATCACGCCGTCCGCGCCCTCCTCCTCCTGCGGCCACCACACCTCCTCGATCCCGGTGAAGTCGTGCAGCGGCCAGGCGCTGGCCAGGGTGGAGCGCGGGGTGCCGACGTCGCAGGTGAAGGCATAGCGCTCCCGCACGACCGGGTGGATCAGGATGGGCAGGCCCAGGCGCCGGGCCACCGGCGTCGCGGTCTGCAGGGCGCGGGTATAGGGGGAGGCGAGGATGCGGCGGATGTCCTGGCCGGCCAGGGCCTCGGCGGCGGCTTCGGCCTGTTGCTCGCCCAGGGGGGTCAACGCCGGGTCGGGGATGCCGGGGTCGCGCCGCGTCAGGGTGAAGTGATGGTTGAACCAGCTTTGGCCGTGACGGAGGAGGATCATGCCCCGGATTAGGGCCGCATGGGGCGGCCCGCAACCACGCCGGCGGGTCCGCTGTGACGGGTGCGTGTGGGTTCATTGCCGCGCCGCATTGCCGGACCTATATAACAGACTTGTGTAAAGGAAATGAACCCCATGGGTGGCAGCGGCAGCTTTCCGATCGACCTGGTGTTGTTTGGCATGATTGCGGCGTTCCTGGTATTGCGGCTACGCAGCATCCTGGGCCGCAAGACTGGGTTCGAGCGTCCGGCGCAGCCCGAGACGCCGGCGGCTGGAGTGCCTGGGCTTGGCCGTCCGGCCACCGTGGTGCCGCTTCGTGCCGCGCCGGCTGCCCCGGTACGTGCGCTACCCGATCCGGCAAGCCCGACCGGGCAGGTGCTGGCCCGGATGCACGAGGTGAACCGCGCCTTTGATCCCGCGCATTTCCTGGCTGGGGCTGAGGCGGCGTTCCGCATGATCGTCACCGCCTTCGCCGCCGGGGACCGCGTGGCGCTGCGGCCGTTGCTGTCGGACGACACCTATCGTGCCTTTGAGGGTGCGATTGCTGTGCGGGAGACGGCTGGGGAGACGCAACGCAGCGAGATCCGCGCCATCCAGACGGCTGGCATCGAGTCGGCGGGGCTGTCCGGCTCCCTCGCGACGATCACCGTCCGGGTGGTGTCCGACCAAGTGGCGGAGACGCTGGACCGCACCGGTCGGCCCGTGCAGGGGACGGATGCGGTGACGGAGCTGACGGATTTGTGGACGTTCGAGCGCGATTTGTCACAGCCAGACCCGGCTTGGCGGCTGTCGGCGGCGCAGTCGGGGTAACGCTAACCTCAGGGACAATCCGGCTGCTTCGTACCGTGTTCACACGTGCATGGGGTTGCACGGTCCCTTTTGTCTGCACTTCTTTCTGGTACTAGCAAACGGACTGGGGTACGTTTCCTATCGTAGTCAGGTAGTGGAGACGAGATGCCAGATGGGACAGGCAAAGTCGTAGAGACTTACAAAATTGAGGGGCAAACCCTCGCACTGGCAGAGTGCCTCACATTCATGGCCTCGATGCGGTGCGAGTCGGTGGACGTTGTTGTCACGTCACCACCTTACAATCTGAGCCTTTCATATAGCCTGTATGACGACTCCCTCGATGAAACAGAGTATGTTGACTGGTTTGAGGGAGTAGCCCTTGGCATAAAACGGCTGATGAAGCCTGAGGGCTCTTTCTTCCTCAACTTCGCTGGATCGAATAGTCGTCCGTATCTTCCATTCGAGGTCATCACACGCTTGCGGCAAAGCGGCTTCTTTTTACAAAACCACGTGACTTGGATCAAGTCGATTGGTATGGAAAACAGTTCGCGAGGTCACTTCAAGCCGGTTGGCGGCCGACGTTTCATGCATCATAACCACGAGCACATCTTCCATTTGACCCTCACAAACAAGGTAAAGCTGGACCGCCTCTCGATTGGGATACCTTTTCAGGACAAAACGAATATTGCACGGAGGCAGCACACCCGTGACCTCCGCTGCCGAGGGAATACCTGGTTTCTCCCATATTCGACCGTGAAAAGCAGGAAGCAGAAATTCAATCATCCGGGAACCTTCCCTGTCGAGCTTCCGCTTTGGTGCATATACCTGCATGGCGGCAAACGTCTACAGGTTCTTGATCCTTTCGTCGGAACCGGGACTACTCTCGTCGCGGCTCGTATGGCTGGCGCGTGTGGGATCGGGATTGACCTCGATCCGGCGTATATAGCAACTGCACGGCTTCGTATAGAGGAATTGGCGATGGGTGCGTTGGACATAGAGCTAGACCAGCCTGAGATACATGAACTTTTGCAGCAAGGTCCGGCAACTGAAAAAGATGGTGGCTGGCAAGGCATGTTGGTCGGTTTTCAGAAAAGACTAAACAAGACTACGGGCCATCTAATGCTGACTAGCTGTGATTTGGGGCAGATAAGAAAATACTCTCAATACAACAAGGAAGGTTTCCAGGATCGCCTTCGCAAGATGTTCGAACGGACGCTTGGGGCTAATCTTGACGGAAAGCCATAGCGTCGGGCCATCCTTCTCCGACTGCAAGTGGCAGGATGTGGAACTTCTTTGGCTAGCGGTCCAGCCTCTTGGCGGCAAACCAAGTCAAAGCGATCCGGCATGAGCGTCTGGTGCTGCCTCACCCAACTACCTACCTTTCGCCCATGACCCACGCCGAGAAGCCCCGCGTCGCCCTGTTCGTCACATGCCTGGTGGACCTGCACCGCCCCACTATCGGCTTCGCCGCCATCAAGCTGCTGCAGGACGCCGGATGCCAGGTGGAGGTGCCGCGCGCCCAGACCTGCTGCGGCCAGCCAGCCTATAACAGCGGCGACCGCACCACTGCGCGCGACATCGCCCGGGGCGTGCTGCAGGCGTTTGCCGGGTACGACTACGTGGTCGTGCCCTCCGGGTCGTGCGGCGGCATGATCAAGCACCACCTGCCGCACCTGTTCGACGACGACCCCAATCTGCGCCTGCAAGCCGACGCGCTGGCGGAACGCACCTGGGAGCTGGTGAGCTTCCTCACCGAGGTCATGGGCGTCGTCAGCGTCCACGCGGCCTATCCCGGCATTGCCACGTACCACGATAGCTGCTCCGGCCTGCGCGAGCTGGGGCTGAAAGCGCAGCCGCGGGCTTTGCTGGCCGGCGTCGCGGGACTGGAGCTGCGGGAGATGGCTGATCCCGAGGTGTGCTGCGGCTTCGGCGGCACGTTCTGCGTGAAGTATCCGGACATCTCGATTCGCATGGTGTCGGAGAAGACGCGGGACGTGGCGGCCACCGGTGCGGATACCCTGCTGGCGGGCGATCTCGGTTGCCTGCTCAACATGGCCGGACGCCTGTCGCGGGAGGGCAGCCCGGTGCGGGTGCGGCATGTGGCGGAGGTGCTGGCGGGCATGACGGGCGACGTGCCGCCGATCGGCGTGGCACGAAGCGGGCGCGCGCGAAGCTGAACTTCGCGGCCGGTTGCAACCCCGGCCGCAGCACCGCATTAGGCGTTCATTCCTTCACCCATACATCGCAAGGTGTCCCGATGAAGACCATGAACGACCTGATGCTGCACTTCCTGCAGGACATCTACTACGCCGAGAAGCTGGGCCTGCGCAGCATGGCCAAGCTGGCCAAGGCGGTCGATAGCCCGGAACTGCGCGACGCCACCCTCGCCCACCGCGAGCGAAGCCAGGGCCAGATCGAGCGGCTGGACCAGGTGTTCGAGCACATGGACAAGAAGGCCCGAGGCAAGACCTGCGCCGCCATGGACGGCCTGGTCGAGGAGGGGGCGGAAGCGATGGAGGAGGCGGACAAAGGGCCGGTCCTGGACGCCGCCCTGATCGCCTGCGGCCAGGCCATCGAGCATTATGAGATCGCCCGCTACGGCGCAATGGTCGCCTGGGCCAAGGAGATGGGGCAGGCCGACATCGCGGCGCTGCTGCAGCAGACGCTGGATGAGGAAAAGGCCAACGACCAACTGTTGAACGAGATCGCCAAGCGTGCGGTCAACCAGCGGGCGCATGGTGTGGACGAGGAAGACGAGGGCGACGACGAGACGGACGAAAGCCCTTCCACCGGGGAGAAGCCAGCGACGAAGCCCGCAGCAAAGCCGAATAAGCCCGCTGCTGCCAAGAAGCCCGCCGCTAAGAAGCCTGCTGCTAAGAAGTAGCGGTAGTCCCGCCTGGGCCGGTCTACCCGGGCGAAGTCTCCCCAGGCGCAGCCAGCGCCCACGGACCAGGTATGCAGGACCAGGCGCCTCCTGCACGCTCGGGATCGTGGTTCAGGCCCATACGTTGCCCCAGGTCTCGCGGCGCGGTTGCCAGGCGACGTGATCTCGACCGGCACCACCGGCACGCTGATGCGGCCTTGTTCCCTGGGGGAGCAGGGCACATCCAAATCCGGCACGCGCCTGTTGCCGCTGCCCACGCATCCGTGGCGCGATACCCGGCGTGATCAGGACGAAGCAGGGGCCGCCTAGGTGCGCCCCGATCCGCTGGTCAAGCCGGCTCTGCGGCGGTCCATGTGCCGGGCCGGAAGGGGCCATTGCCACCGGCACGCCATGCACGAGTTGCCATGCCTGCCCACCACCTGGGTTCCAGGCCAGGGCCTCCGTGCCTATCATGCCGTCATCGGGCTTGCCGGCAGGTTGCGGCAACGGGGTTGACTCCTAGAACCCAGCGCCGGCGCACAGCCGGGTGGTCCGGTACAGTTCCGCCAGTGGAATACGCAGGCCGACGCTGTCCAGCACCAGGTCGCCTCCAGTCAGCCGCTCGGGATTGCGCGGCCAGTGGCCATCGGCGCCCCGGCGAAGCAAGTCGGCGCCAACCTGCCGGACATGCAGCACGAGTATTTCCTCGACGCTGGGGATCGACGCGCAGGCCCAGATATTGCCCCAGGTCTCCGCATGGTTCTCCGGTGACAGCAGCTCGGCAACCAGGACCGGGCCGGTCAGCCAGCGCTCATCCTCCTCAGAGGCGTCGCAGGCGACGCAGAGGTCGGGCACGCGGATGTTATGCCGTGCGTTCACATGGGGGACGACGCCGACCAGCGGCACCGGGTAGCACTGGCTTCCGGCTGCATCCAAGTGGTTGCCGACCACGCGGGACAGCTCGGCAAGCAGCAGGCCATGGGCGACAGAAGGTTGGATCAACGCCCGCGGCTCGCCATCGACAAGCTGCCACAGCTCGTCACCGCCGGGGTTCAGGTCCATGAACTCCTCGACGGTCATGGCCGGCGTGGGGTTTGGGGCGGCTGCCATCGGCTTAGGGTAGTGTATCCGGCCCCTGCTGGGTATCGGCGCGTGGGCGCCACTATCCGCTGGCCCCTCACCTAAAGCGCGCGGAACAATGCAGCCATTGTTCGGAACAATGCAGCCATTGTCCGGGATTGCTGGCGCATTCGGGTGAAGTCACTAGATTAGGCCGTAAGGAGACCCGCCCCATGCTGACCACCTCGCCCGCCTTCAAGCAGAACGCCCGCGCCGCCCTGGCCGACGCCGGCTTGCAGAAGGCGCTGGCGTTCAGCAAGCCGCAGTTCATGGCCCGGCGCAGCGCCGCCGTCGCCAATCTGCCGGAGTTCGAGCGCCTGCGCGATACTGGGCGCGACATCAAGAACCACACCCTGCAGAACCTCGACTTCTACCTCGAAGCCTTCGAGGCCAACGTGCAGCGCGCTGGCGGGCACGTCCATTGGTGCAGCACCGCCGAGGACGCCCGCGCCGCCGTGCTGCGCATCTGCCAGGCCGCGGGGGCCCGCACCGTCACCAAGGGCAAGTCGATGATCTCCGAAGAGCTGGGCATCAACGCCCACCTGTCCCGGCACGGCATCCAGCCGATCGAGACCGACCTCGGCGAGTACATTATCCAGCTCCGCAATGAAACCCCCAGCCACATCATCGCCCCCGCCTTCCACCTGAACCGCGAGGACTGGGAGGCGCAGTTCCGCCTGTCGCACACCGACCTGCCCGTGGACCGCGTGTTCGCAGAACGCCGCGACATCCTGACCGAGGCGCGCGGCAAGCTGCGGGAGCGGTTCCTGGCCGCCGACGTGGGCATCACCGGCGCCAACTTCCTGATCGCCGAGACCGGCAGCAGCGTCATTGTCACCAACGAGGGCAACGGCGACCTGACCCAGACCCTGCCGCGCGTCCACATCGCCCTGGCCAGCATCGAGAAGGTAGTGCCGACGCTGGAGGACGCGACGAGCCTGCTGCGCATCCTGGCGCGGTCGGCCACCGGGCAGGATTTCTCGGTGTACACCACGTTCAGCACCGGCGTCCGGCGGCCGGGGGACCTGGACGGGCCGGAGGAGTACCACGTCGTGCTGGTGGACGCCGGGCGCAGCGCCATGATGGGCACCGAGTTCCAGGACATGCTGCGCTGCATCCGCTGCGCCGCCTGCATGAACCACTGCCCGGTGTATGGCGCGGTGGGCGGGCACGCTTACGGCTGGGTGTATCCGGGGCCGATGGGCAGCGTGCTGACGCCCAGCCTGATCGGCGTGGACCAGGCCGGGCACCTGCCCAACGCCAGCACCTTCTGCGGCAAGTGCGAGAGCGTCTG
>CAXTFY010000090.1:0-14090 GCA_964243265.1 uncultured Acetobacteraceae bacterium
TGCCGCAGGAACGCAATGCCCAGTGCCATGAAAGTCGCCGCGCCCGCGTTGTCCTTGCCATAGCCATGGCCGCCGTCCGGCGGTTCGTAGAAGCTGGCGTCGTAGCCCATCGCCTGCAGCTTGGCAGCCATCTTGCGGGCATGGCCGGGGTGCACGCGGTCGTCGCGGCGGCTGGTCGCCAGCAGGATCGGCGGATACGCCCGGCCCGGCACCGCGGTGTGGTAGGCCGATACCGCCTGCAGGAACGCCCAGTCCTCCGGCACGTCGGGGTCGCCGTACTCGGCGATCCAGCTCGCCCCGGCCAGCAGCCGCGAGTAACGGCGCATGTCGATCAGCGGGATCGTGCAGAACAGCGCGCCGAACCGCTCGGGGTAGCGGGTCAGCATGTTGGCGATCAGCAGGCCGCCGTTCGATCCGCCCTCGGCGGCGATGCGGCCGGGCTGCGTCACGCCGCGGGCTACCAGGTCGGCGGCGACGGCGGCGAAGTCGTCGTGGCTGCGCGCCTTGCCCTCGCGCCGGCCGGCGTCGTGCCAGGCGGTGCCGAACTCCCCCCCGCCGCGTAGGTTGGCGACGACCAGCGTGCCGCCGGGCTGCAGCCACAGCCGGCCCAGCGCGCCGCGGTAGCTGGGCAGCATGGAGATGGCAAAGCCGCCATAGGCCGTCATGTGCACCGGGGCGTCCCCCGTGACCCCCGGCGGGCCGACCTGGATGTAGGGCACGCGGGTGCCGTCGGCGGACACCGCCTCGTGCCGGGTGGTGACCAGCCCGGCGGCGTCGAACGACGTGGGGGCCTGCTTCAACGGCTCGGCGGCGCCGCCCTGCAGCAGCAGCAGGCGGGTGGGGGTCAGCGGGTCCTGCACGGTGGCGAGCAGGGTGCCGTCCTGCTCGGTGTCCTCGACGTCCAGTGGCCAGGCGGAGGCGGTGCCGATGCCGGGCAGCCCAGCGAGCGGCGCAGCCGTCCATGCGCCTGGGGTGACGACGCGGTAGGCCGGGCGCAGGTCGTCCAGGATGCTCAGCACAAGCTGGCCGCCGCAGAAGAACATGCCCTGCACGACGAGGCGCGGCCCCGGCGTGAAGACGGCCGTGAAGCCGCGGTCCCCGGCCAGGAAAGCGTCGAAGCCGATGCCCAGCACGGTGTCGGCGGAATAGGTGGTGCCGCCGACCGTCCAGGGCTTGCGCGGGCGGACGGCCATCCAGCCCGCTTCGGTCTGCAGGGCGGCGTCGGTGGGTATCTCCAGCCGTTGCGACGGCCCGGCCTGGGTGCCGACATGGACGTCCTTGTCGAAGAAGCCGGTGCGGTCGATGAAGAACAGGCGCCCGGTCAGCCGGTCGATCGCGCCACCGGCGGCCATGCTGTCGGGTCCGGCCTGGAACAGCACCGGCGCCGTGGCCGGGTCGTCGCCGCGGGACCACAGGCGGACGGTGCTGGCATAGCCACTGCCGGTCGCGCCGCCGAGGGCGCTGGACAGCAGCAGGGTGTCGGCGTCCAGCCAGTCGGCAGAACCTTTGGCCTCCGGGGCATCGAAGCCGTCCGGGGGGAAGCTGCGGGTGGGCAGGTCGTACTCGCGCAGCACCGTGGCGTCGCCGCCACCGCGCGACAGGTACAGCAGGGCACGCCGATGCAGGGGCGGCAGGGTCGCGGCGCCGGCCCATACCCAGTCCTCACCCTCCCGCAGCGCCAGGGCGTCCAGGTCGAGCAGCACCTCCCATTGCGGGGCATCGGTGCGGTAGCCGTCCAGCGTCGTGCGGCGCCATAGGCCGCGGGGGTGGGCGGCGTCACGCCAGAAGTTGTACAGCAGGCCGCCGCGCCGGGCGGGGATGGGCAGGTTGTCCGGGCGGTCCATCAGGGTGCGCAGGGTGTCACGGTCGGCACGGAAGGCCGGGCCGTCCAGCCGGGTCAGGGTGGCGGCGGATTGCGCGTCCGCCCAGGCGAGGGCCTGCGGGCCATCCACCTCCTCCAGCCACAGCCAGGGGTCGTTGTCCGGGTCCTCGGGCGTGGGCAGGGCAGCAGGTGCGGGCCGGGCGAGGTCTGTCATCGGGGTGACCTTGTGTGTTGCGGCGGCGGGATTGGGGAAAAGGACAGCACGCCGGCGGGTACGCGCCAAGGCGGCGCAGGCCGGTCCCGGCCGGGTTGAAGGGGGCACGCGGCTTGGCGCTGGGCTAGCATGCGCCCTTGGCTGATCCCGCCGTCTGGCCCTTATAAACGCATCAGGTCATCATGCGGTGGTCAGGGAGGCGCGTGTGCAAAGCTTCAAAGTGGATGGAATGACCTGCGCGCACTGCGTGCGGGCCGTGACCAGCGCGGTGCAGGCGGTCGATCCCGCCGCGGTGGTGGAGGTGGACCTGGCGCGGGGCCACGTCCAGGTCGAGGGCAGCGCCGCGCCGGACGTGGTGGCCCGGGCCATCGCCGCCGAGGGTTACGCCGCGGAGCCTGTCGCGGACTGACCATTGGACCCGGCCATCCTCGTCCCCATCCTCAATGTCCCGGTATGGCACGCCGGCATGTAATTTGCTTCACGGCCCCGTGTCCGCAGTAGGCGGAAACGGGGACGCAACATGACGGTCGCTGCCAGCGCATCCAGCCCGCCGAAGCGGGTGCCGATCTACCGGTCGCTGTTCGTGCAGGTGGTCGCCGGGCTGGTGCTGGGCATCGTCCTGGGCATGGCGACGCCCGGCTTCGCGGTGCAGCTCAAGATCCTGAGCGACGCGTTCCTGAAGCTGATCAGCATGATCGTGGCGCCCATAGTGTTCTGCGTGGTGGTGCACGGCATCGCCGGCGCGGGGGACCTGAAGAAGGTCGGCCGGGTCGGCGGAAAGGCGCTGCTGTATTTCGAGGTGATGACGACCGTGGCGTTGGCGGTCGGCCTGACGCTGGGCTACTTGGTCGGGCCGGGCCAGGGCATGAACATCGACACCTCGACCCTCGATGCCCACGCCTTGAGCAGCTATGCCGATGGAGCGCGCAGGCTGCAGGGCAGCGGCATCGGCAGCTTCCTGCTGAACATCATCCCGACCACCTCGTTCGACGCGCTCGCGCGCAACGACGTGCTGCAGGTGCTGTTCTTCGCCATCATCTTCGGCGTCAGCGCCGCGCTGGTGGGGCCGGCCGCCGAGCCGGTGACCCGCGGCATCGACTCCATCAGCACCATCCTGTTCCGCGCCATGGGGCTGATCGTGCGGCTGGCGCCGCTGGGGGTGCTGGGGGCCGTCGGCTACACCGTGGGGCAGTATGGCGTGGGTTCGCTGCGGCAGTTGGCGTCGCTGGTGGTGCTGTTCTGGGTGGCGGTGGCGCTGTTCGTCGTGGTGGTGCTGGGCACCGTCATGCGGGTGACGACGGGGCTGAGCATCCTGCGCTTCCTGAACTACCTGCGGGAGGAGCTGACCATCGTGCTCGCCACCGCCTCGTCCGACGCCGTGCTGCCGCAGATCATGCGCAAGCTGGAGCGCATGGGGGTGAAGCCGTCCGTGGTCGGGCTGGTGGTGCCGACGGGGTACTCGTTCAACCTGGATGCGTTCTCGATCTACCTGACGCTGGCGACGGTGTTCATCGCGCAGGCGACCAATACGCCGCTGTCGTTCGGCGACCTGCTGCTGGTGCTGGGCATCAGCCTGGTCACCAGCAAGGGCGCGCACGGGGTGCCCGGCTCGGCCATCGTGATCCTGGCGGCGACGCTCAATGCGGTGCCGGCGATCCCCGCCATCGGGCTGGTGCTGGTGCTGTCGATCGACTGGTTCATCGGCATGGCGCGTGCGCTCGGCAACCTGATCGGCAACTGCGTTGCGACGGTGGTGATCGGTGCCTGGGAGCACGACCTGAACCTTCCGCTGGCCCGGCGCGTGCTGGCCGGCGACGTGCAGGTGGACCTGACGCTGGATGCGGCGTCAATTCCTGCAGAGTAAGGTTGCTGCGGGGATAGCGGGGCGGCGGGGCAGGGCGGCGACCGGAGCATGCCTGCACCCACCGTCCGGGTGGCCGCCCTGGAGGACGCAGCGGCGGTTGCGGCGATCTACGCCCCCTACGTGTGGGACACCTGCGTGTCGTTCGAGACCGAGGCGCCGGACGCGGATGCCATGGCGGGGCGGATCGGGCGGACGCTGGCGTCCTATCCCTGGCTGGTCGCGGTGCAGGACGGCGCGGTCGCCGGGTATGCCTATGCGGGGCGGCACCGGGAGCGGGCGGCGTACCGCTGGGCCGTCGATGTCGCGGTTTACGTGGATGGTGCGCGCCGCCGGGCCGGGTTGGGACGGGCGCTGTATGGCACGCTGCTGCCGGTGCTGCGGCAGCAGGGCTTCCGGTCGGCCTTTGCAGAGATCGTGATGCCCAACCCCGGCAGCGTCCGCCTGCATGAGGCCATGGGGTTCCAACACGCCGGCATCCACCGCGATGCCGGGTTCAAGGCCGGGCGGTGGCATGACATCGGGTATTGGCGGCTCGGGCTGGGGCAGGGCAATGCGCCGGAGGAGCCGACGCCGTTCGCGGCCTGCGCGGGGATGCCGTGGTTGAAGGCGGCGTTGCAGGGAGGATGATCGGCAGCACCGCAGGCGTGTTGCAGCAGTGTGCGGCGGATGCTCGCAAAGTCGTTTGCATCCTGTTACTACGCCATGGCAAGATACTCCGGCGCTGTTTCCAGCATCGAGCTTTAACTCATGAACAATGTCGTCCGTATCAGCCTAACATTTGTTTGCATCCTGATCTGGGGCTGGGTCGATTTCTTTCTCTCGACCACTGGGGCGCTGGTGTCCGCCCCGGTGGCCGCCGGGCAGTTCGACAACAGCGACGCCGCCTATGGTGCGTCCCAGTACGGCATGCGGCTGTTCCCCTGGCTCGGCGTGCAGTCGTCGCTGGTGCTGCTCGTGGTGCTGGCGGCGCTCTGGTGGGGGCCGGTCCGGCAGCGCTGGGGACGCGGCGGCCCGCGCTGGCCCGGACGCCTGATGGGCCTGGCCGCCCTGGCGTTGCTCGTCAGCCCGCGCCCGGCGTCGGCGTACTTCGACTCGACCGACAAGACCGAGGCCTACTTCGTCCTGCCGAACGAGTCCGCCTTTTGGATACCCGACGTTGGCGCCAACAAGGACAGCCAGGGCCGGTTCGAGGGCGTGGACTACCTCAACGCCAACAAGGTCGCCGCCAAGCGCTTCATCATCCCGCACGCCAAGCTCAGCAACTCCGGCGGTAACTGGGGCTTCGACGCCTACGTGCCGACCGGGCGGCTGATCCTGGTCGATCGCACCCCGTATCACCGTGAGTGGGCGGCGGCGAAGGAGCGCGGCACCTCGGCCCGGGACGAGTCTTTTCCGTGCCAGTCGTCGGAGGGCCTGAACGTCACCGTCGAGGTCGCCGTCGCCGCCTCGGTGCTGGAGGAGAACGCGGCGCGCTACCTGTACTACTTCGGCGTGAAGCCGCCGACGGGGGACCGGTCAACGAACCAGGTGATCTTCACCTCGGTGTTCTACGGCCGCACGCTGACCGAGGTGATGGACGGCGTCGGCCGCGGTGCGGTGCAGACGATGGTGTGCAACGAGATCTCCAGCCGCACGCTCGACCGTACGAACGAGCAGGCCAGCGCCATCCTGGAGAGCGTGCAGAAGGGCGCGACGGCGTTCTTCGGCGGGCGGGGCATCACGCTGGACTACCTCGGCTGGGCCGGGACCTTCACCTTCGACACCGATGTGCAGCAGTCGATCAACAGCGCCTACGACGCGCGGAAGCTGGCGCCGTACCTCGACACCCTGAAGGCGAAGGCGGCCATCGACGCCATCGCCAAGTGGGATGGCAAGCTGCCGGGCAACCTGTCGGGGCTGTGGCTGGTGCCGCCGGAGGTGCTGGATGCGGTGACGGGGCTGGCGGGCCGGGGCAGTCCGCCGGGCGCGATGGCGAAGCCGTAGCTTCGGGACACGGCAGCCCTCCATGGACCTCATAACGTAGTCATCTGATGTGACCAGTGCCATCATCTGACCACATCTTCGCGGATGAGGACGTGATGGCTGACACAGTCAACGCAACTGAGTTCAAGGCGCGGTGCCTCGACCTCCTGGACCAAGTCGGCTCCCGGCAAATTGGCCGGTTGGAGATCACCAAGCGCGGCAAGGTGGTTGCCGTGCTCATCCCGCCGCCCAGCCGAGAGGAGGAGGCGGCCCAGCTTCACGGATTCATGCGCGGCTCGGTTACCATACCCGATGGGATGGACCTGACTGCCCCGGTGCTGGACGAGCCCTGCGACGCCGAGTTGGGCATCCTGCACGGATGACCTCTGGGACCACGGGCTCGTTGCTCGATACTTGCGCGGCCATTTAGCTGGCCAATGGCGATCCGTTGCCGGCCGATGTGACGGCCGCGATCGTCCGCGCGGCGCTGGCCGACGGCGTGTTCGTCTTCCCTGTTTCCGCCTGGGAAAACGGGCTGCTCAGCAAGCCTCGGAGCGGTCGTCCGGCCCTGCATTCCTGCCTGATCCGAAGACATTGTTCGCCACTCTCATGGCGAAGACGAACTTCCACTTGGCAACGTTGACTCCAGGCATTGGGGTCGATGCGGCCAATCTGCCGGGCGAGCTGCACCAGGACCCGGCGGACCGGCTGCTGATCGCCACCGCCCGGCAAGTGAACCTCCCGCTGGTCACACGGGATACGCGCATCATCGCTTATGCCGGGTGCGGTCATGTGCAGGTCATTTCATGCTGACGCGCCGCAGCGGCGGCATGCATCAAGCCAGAAGGTGTCAAGGGTGCCGTCCAACTCGCAGGGCACGCCACCCAAGGCAGTGCCATCGTTCAGCGGGAGGAGACGGCCCATGCCATCCCTAGCGACGCCGGCCCGCTTGCTGAAACTGCCCGGCCTCCTGCAACTGCCGGGCTTCCAGCCGGACGCCCTGTTCTTCGCCACCCGCGTGACGCTGGCGATGCTGCTGGCCTACTACGTCGCCTTCGCCGCCCAGGTCGACTCCGCCTCGTCGGCCGGCGTCTGCGTCGCCATCGTGGCACAACCCTCTGCCGGGATGAGCACCGCCAAGGCGATCTACCGTATCATCGGCACCCTGATCGGCGGCTGCGTCGGGCTGGCGCTGGTGGCGGCGTTCCCGCAGGACCGGGTGATGCTGCTGGCCGGGTTCGCGCTGTGGCTGGCCGCCTGCACCTTCGTCGCCACGCTGCTGCGGGACTTCCGCTCGTACGGCGCGGCGCTCAGCGGCTACACCGTGGGGATCATCGCCCTTGGCGTCATCGACGCGCCGCAGTCGGCGCTGACGGTCGCGCTGGACCGTGTCGCCGCGATCCTGATCGGCGTCGCCGCGGTGCTGGTGGTCAACCGCCTGCTGTCGGGCGCCGGGGCGTTCAACGCGCTGGTGGCGGAGCTGCGGGACCGCACGGACGCAATGGCGGCGCTGGCGGCGGATGCGCTGGACGGCAAGCCCGTGGGCGACGACATGGCGATGGTCCGCATCGCCGCGGCGGTGGCGGCGCTGCAGACCCAGGCGTCCTACACCGCAGTCGAGCTGCCGGACGGGCGCCTGCGCGCCAACGGCGCCCGGCATGCCATCGCGGCGCTGCTGGCGATGGTGTCGGCCAGCCGGGCCATCGCCGCCATGCTCGGCCCGGAGACTCCGGCGGAGCTGCGGGCCTGGCTGCACGCCGTGGCGGACGTGCTGCGTGACGCAGGAGGGCGTGAAGCAGGGATGCCCACAAGCGGGCAACCGGATAGCCGCGCCCCGTTGCCGCCCGCGCCGCAGCCGCGTTGCCCCACGGACGCCCTGTTGCGGGAACGGGCGGAGGAGCTGCTCGCCTCGCATGGCTACGCCCTGGCGGGCCTGCGAACCCTGACCGACGCGGACCAGGCGATGCCGCCCATCCGCCTGCTGGTCGCCCGGGACCCGGTGGCTGCGCTGTTCGGCGCCCTGCGCGTGCTGGTCTCCGTCGGGTTCGGCGCGGTGTTCTGCGTGGTGGCCGGCTGGGGCGATGCGACGCTGGTGCTGATCCAGCAGGCGGCGTTCGTGGCCTTGCTGGGCACCTATCCCAACCCGACCCAGGCCAGCCTGCGGTTCGGGATGCCGTTGCTGCCGGTGGCGCTGGTGACGGGCGCCGCCGAGTTCCTGGTGCTGCCGGACGCGTCCGGATACGTGCAGTTCTCTCTGGTGGTCGGCGGCATCACCTTCGTGGGCGCACTGATGCAGCGGCATGCCGACTGGGGCGCCGCGGCTGCGTCCACCCTGACGCTGTTCACCATCATCCTGGGGCCGACGAACCCGCAGACCTACAACCTCGCGAGCTTCATCGGCACGGTGATGCAGGTCGCGCTATGCGTGCTGTTCGTGACGATCTCGTTCAACGTCGTGTTCCGGGCCTCCCCCTCGCGGCGGCTGCTGCGGGTGGCGGCAGGGATCGCGCTGGACCTGCGGCGGACCTTGCGCGACGCGACGCGGGGGTTGGACCAGGCGCCGGCGCAGTCGCTGCTGTATGACCGGATGTCGCACGCGATGGACGTGCTGGGCCGCCCGACGCCGTCCCGGCTGCGGGTCCTGGGGCACATCTACGGCCTGGGGGAGGTGGACCTGACGATCCGCCGGGCACGCACCGGGCTGGTTGGGGCGCTGGCGGCAGATCCGGAACTGGGCGCCCTTGTGGCACGGGCCGGGCAGGCGTTGCAGAACGAGGATGCCCCGGCGATGCTGCAGGCGGCGCAGGGGTTACTGGACCGGCAGGCCGAGGGACCGGCCAGCCATCCGCTGCGCCTGGCGGTGTCCGGGCTGGCCGGCGCGGCGCGGCTGATGCAGCCTGGCCGGGCCACGCTGCGCTTCTACCGCAGGCTGTTGGCGTAGGGCGCTCGTGACGAGGGGCCTGTGGAAGGGGCGGGCGATGTGGCGGGAAACCAACGTGTTCGGCATCTTCTTCGCCCCGTTGCTGGTCTATCTGGCGGCGGCGTTGATGCTGTATGTCCCGCTGCGATGGCTGTTGGTGCGCCTGCGGTGGTTCCATTGGATGTGGAACCCGCCGTTGGCCGGAACCGCGATCTATGTCTGCATCGTCGGCGTGCTCGTGCACTGGTTTTAAGCCTTGAGGGTGCCAACCGCCCTCTGCTCTGACCGGATTGCCCACTCCGTGCTCGCCATTGCCCCGTCCGCCATTGCGAGGCGGCAATCCAGGGAGCCGTCAGACCGGAACCCCAGCCCTTGTACCCCTGGATCGCCACGCCGAGCCGGCTCGCGATGACGGCGCCAAATGAGATGCTTTTTTGCAACGGTCAACGCGAAGGGCCGTTGGTATGATACCAGGGGTTCTGGAACTGGAAACCTCGCAGCTTGGAGCCTTGATGCCGGAGCACTGCCCATGACCACCCCGTTGGTCATCAGGATGCGCCGGAACCTGGGCGTCGTCATCACGCTGCTGCTGCTGGCCTGCGCCGTCGTGGCCGGGGTTGCCGTCTGGAACGACTACCTGACCTCGCCCTGGACCCGGGATGGCCAGGTGCAGGCCTACGTCGTCAGCCAGGCGCCGGAGGTGTCAGGCCGCGTCGTGAGCCTGCATGTGGCCGACAACCAGTCGGTGCGCCGGGGCGACCCGCTGTATGAGATCGATCCCGTCGATTACCAGATCGCCGTCGCCTCTGCCGAGGCCAACCTGCAGAGCAAGCAGGCCGACATGAACACCAAGGCGCTGGAGGCGTCGCGGCGCGCCAAGCTGACGACGCTGTCCACCTCGGTCGAGGAGCAGCAGACCTACCAGTCCAGCTCCGACATCGCCCGCGCCGCCTTCGCCACCGCGGTCACCCAACTGAACCAGGCCCGCGTTGACCTGGAGCGCACCAAGGTGGTGTCGCCCGTCAACGGCTATGTCACCAATCTGCAGTTGCAGGAGGGCGACTACGTGACCAAGGGGACCCGCAACCTGTCGGTGTTGAATGAGGACAGCTTCTTCATCACCGGGTTTTTCGAGGAGACCAAGCTCGCCGGCATCCAGGTCGGCGACCCCGCCGTGGCGGCGCTGATGGGCTACCGCGACCCGGTGCGGGGCCACGTCGAGAGCCTGTCGCGCGGCATCAACACCCCCAACACCAGCCCTGGCTCGCTGGGGCTGGCGTCGGTCGATCCGGTGTTCACCTGGGTGCGGCTGGCGCAACGCATCCCGGTCCGCATCCACATCGACCAGGTGCCGGCGACGGTCCACCTGGCGCTGGGCATGACGGCCACCGTCACGGTCGGCAAGGGCGCCGGGCCGACCTCGCCGCACGGGCTGCTGTCGCGGGTGTTCACCCAGGCGCCCTGACCGCGGTCCGGCCGGCTGCCGGTGCGGCGGTTGGCGTCAGTGCGTCCAGCCCTGATAATCGCCAACGTTGTCGCGCGTGACGAGGCGGGACGGCATCAGGATCATCGGGCTTTCCGGCTTCTTGCCGTCCATGATGCCGACCCCGGTCTGCACGGCCAGCTTGCCCATGGTGTAGGGGTCCTGGCTGGCGGAGGCCTGCACCTGCGTTGGTCCCTTCAGGGCGCCGACGATGTCCGGCGCCCCGTCCACGGAGGTGATGACGATGCCGGTCCGGTTCAGTTGCCGGGCCGCAAGGTCGCTGCCGATGGCCTGCGGGTCGTTGATGGTGAACACGCCCTGGATGCTGGGGAAGCGCGTCAGGTAGCCCTGCATGACGTTCAGAGCGCCATCGCGCGATCCCTTGGCGTCCTGGTCGGAGGACAGCAGCTTGATGTCGGGGTACTTGCCCAGCACGGACTTGCAGCCGGCAACCCGGTCGATCACCGCCGACACCTGCGGGCCGTTCTCGATGACGACGTTGCCCTTGCCGCCGATGGCGTCGGCCATGAACTTGCAGGCGATCTCGCCCGCCTGGGTGTTGTCGGTCTGCACCGTCGCGTCGGCACCCGCCGCGGCCACGTCCACGCCGACCACGGTGATCCCCGCCGCCTGCGCCCGCTTGATGGCCGGGGCGATGGCGCGCGGGTCGGCCGCGTTCACCAGGATCAGGTCCACCCCGGCGGAGATGAAGTTGTCGATCTGGGTGAACTGCTTGTTGAGGTCGTAGTCGGCCGAGGAGATCGTCACCTTGGCCGCCGGGTTGATCTCATGCACCGCGTCGGTGACGCCCTTGCCGACCGCGATGAAGTACGGGTTGCCGAGCGTGCCGACAGTGACGCCCACGGCCTTCAGCTCCCGCGCCTGCGCCCCGCCGGTCAGCACGAGCGCGGCGCCGGCCATCACCCCGGCCGTGATAAGTGCCTTGAACATTTCTTCCACTCCTCCCAGCCCTTTTGTTGGTTGCCCCGGCAGGTGGGCCATCCCCCGCCGCGGCCCGGCGCTGTGTCAGGCGTTGCGCCCAACTTCACGCCTGGCTTCATGGCCCGGCTTCACGCTCGACTTCACGCCCAGCTTCATGTACGCGCGCTGCCCTGCAGCCGTGCCCGGTCCAGCGCCACGGCGCCGATGATCACCAGCCCCTTCACGATGAACTGCCAGATGTCCGACACCCCCACCAACGTCAAGCCGTTGGACAGCACCGCGATGATCAGCCCGCCGATCAAGGTGCCCCAGATCGAGCCGATGCCGCCGACGAAGCTGGTGCCGCCCAGGATGACCGCGGCGATGGCGTCCAGCTCGTAGCTTTGGCCAAGCTGCAGGCCGTTGGCGGCGAACAGCCGGGCCGCCGACATCACCCCGCCCAACCCCGCCAGCAGGCCGGACGTCGCGTAGACGAACAGCAGGATGCGCCAGACCTTGATGCCGGACAGCCGCGCCGCCGCCGGGTTGCCGCCGACGGCGTAGATCCACACGCCCAGCACCGTGCGGCGCAACACCCACCACGACAGCACGATCACCAGCAGCGCGATGATTGCCAGCACGGGGATGCCCACCCCGGGCGCGATCGGGATGGTTGCGTTGCCGATGGCGGCGAACGGCAGGTCCGGGTTGAACACCGTCGTGTCGTCGCCCATCAGCCGCGCCAGCCCGCGCACCGCCGTCAGCGATCCCAGCGTCACGATGAACGGCGGCAGCTTGCCGAACGCGATCAGCGAGCCGTTCACCAGGCCGAAGAACAACCCCGTCAGCAGCGCCGCCGGCACCCCCAGCAGCCCCCAGCCCGGCAGCAGCGAGGCGATCAGCGCCGCCATCGCCGACGCCGCCAGGATGCTGCCCACCGAGAGGTCGATGCCGCCGGTCAGGATGACGAAGGTCATGCCCGCGCCGAGCACGATGTTGATCGACGCCTGCTGCGCCACGATCGACAGGTTCTGCGACGACAGGAACCGCTGCTCGCCGAGGTAGTGGAACGCAATGGCGAGGATGAACAGCACCGGAAGCATGCCGAGCGCCTGGACGGTGCTGCGGACCCGGACCTGCCGCGCCGATAGCCCGGCGCGTCCAGCAGGCGTTGTGGTCGTTGTGCTGGCCATGGCTGTTCCCCCTATTCCGGTCTAGGCCGCGACGCCGGCCCCCAGGGCCATGATGGTCTCCTGCGTGATCGGCGCGCCGCCGGGGCCGCCGACCGTGCCGGCGATCCTGCCCTCCCGCATCACCAGCACGCGGTCGCAGACGCCGATGATCTCCGGCAGCTCGCTGGAGATGACGACGACGCCGATGCCGCGCTTGGCCAGCTCGTCGATGATGCGGTAGATCTCGGACTTCGCGCCGATGTCCACGCCGCGGGTCGGCTCGTCCAGGATCAGCACCTTGGGGCCGATCTCCAGCCAGCGCGACAGCAGCACCTTCTGCTGGTTGCCGCCGGACAGGCTGCCCACGGTGACCGCCGGGCTGGCGGCGCGGACGCGCAGGGCCTCGAACGCCTGCTGCGCCCTGCGCTTGCCGGCGGCCAGGTTCAGGATGCCGCCCGGCCCGGCGTCGCGGCCGATGACGCCGAGGTTGATGTTGGTGCCGCAGGACAGGTCGAGAAACAGCCCCAGCCCCTTCCTGTCCTCGGTCAGGTAGGCGAGGCCGGCGGTCAGCGCGTCCTGCGGGCCGTGCGCCACCAGCGCCTGGCCGGCCAGGGTCACGTCGCCGGCGGCCTTGCGGTCGGCGCCGAAGATCAGCCGGGCCAGCTCGGTGCGGCCCGATCCGACCAGGCCGGCGATGCCCAGCACCTCCCCCGCATGCAGCTCGAAGCTGCAGGGCTGCACCCGCCGCCCGCCGTCGGTGATGCCGCGCACCTGCAGCACGACGGGGCCGCGGCTGCCGTGCGGGTCGTGCGTCTTGGTGTAGAAGCTGGACAGGTCGCGACCGACCATCATGCGGACCAGGGCCTCCGCGCTCAGTTCGTCGCGGGACAGGGTGCCGACGTAGCCGCCGTCGCGCAGCACGGTCACGCGGTCGGCCAGCTCATAGACCTCGGCCATGCGGTGGCTGATGTAGATCAGCGCGATCCCGTCGGCGCGGAGCTGGCGCACGAGCGCGAACAGCCGGTCGGTTTCGCGGGAGGACAGCGCCGTGGTCGGCTCGTCGAGGACCAGGATCTTCGACTGCGCGTGTAGGGCGCGGGCGATCTCCACAAGCTGCTGCTCGGCGATGGACAGCGTGCCGACCGGGGTGTCCGGCGTGAAGGGCGCGCCGAGGCGGTCCAGCACCGCCCGGCACCCCTGCCGCATGGCAGGGCGGTCAATGCGGCCCCCCCAGCGCGGTCCCCGGTGCGGCTCGACGCCGAGGTAGATGTTCTCGGCCACGGTCAGGTTCGGGGCGAGGGCAAGCTCCTGGTAGATGATGGCGATGCCGTGGCGCTTGGCGGCGATGGGGTCGGTGATGACGACCGGGGCGCCATCGATCAGCAGCGTGCCGCCGGGGTCGGCCTGGTGCGCGCCGGACAGGATCTTCATCAGCGTGGACTTGCCCGCGCCGTTCTCGCCCATCAGCGCCAGCACTTCGCCGCCCCAGGCCTTGAGCTGCACGCCGTCGAGCGCCTTCACGCCCGGGAAGGTCTTGGAGATGCCGCGCATTTCCAGGCGTGGCGCCGGGTTGCTGGCGGACATGCCTAGGCTCCTCGGGTCCGCACGGGCCATGCTGCCGGTCCATGGCCGGGGAGCGGGGTCCGATAGCTGGCAGGACTGGGGCGGGCAGGACTGGGGCTGGCAGGACTGGGGCGGGGTGATTGGGTCAGGCTGAGCCATCCACCGTCCT
>CAXTFY010000090.1:14190-15250 GCA_964243265.1 uncultured Acetobacteraceae bacterium
GGGCTGGCAGGACTGGGGCGGGGTGATTGGGTCAGGCTGAGCCATCCACCGTCCTGGTGGAGCGGCATGGCGTGGCTGGCTGACGACGCTAAACGGACATTGCTGTCGATCCGGCGGGCTTGCGGGCCTGCTTCCTCGGCCTGGGTCTGCTTCGCGGCGCAAGCCCGGAGAAAGCAGGCAGCGGTCCCAGGCCATCGGCGACGGCCCTGCCCATGAGGGGTGGCCAGGTCGCTGCCTTGCCCTGCCGCAGTGCTGCTCAAGTCTGTCCTCCCCTGGCTTGAGGTCATTGCCGCCCCAAGCACGATGGCAGCGTGCCGAGTCAGAGGCTTCCACGTCAACCTATGCCAGCGGCCGGTAATGGCTTGGTCTGAAATCCGGCTGCGCCTGACCGTCCGCCATCGACCCCTCGCGGACCCTCGTTTTGCTGGTCAGAGGGGTCAAGCTTCCGCAACGGCCAGATCGACCGCAGCCTCGGCGTGGAGGGCGGTCGTGTCGAACAGCGGCACCGCGCTGTCCGCCGGTCCCACCAGCAGCATGATCTCCGTGCAGCCCAGGATCACCGCCTCCGCCCCGCGCTCCACCAGCCGGGCGATCACCTCCCGATAGGCCTGGCGCGAGGACGGCTCTGCCCGGCCTTGGACCAGTTCCTCGTAGATCACCCGATGCACCAGGGCGCGGTCCTCGTCGCCGGGCACAAGCACCTCCAGCCCGTGCCGGTCGGCGAGCCGCCCCTTGTAGAAGGCCTGTTCCATGGTGAAGGCCGTCCCGAGCAAGCCGACCCGCTGCAGCCCAGCGCGCTTGATCCGCTCCGCGGTTGGGTCGGCGATGTGCAGCAACGGCAGCCCGATGGCCGCCTGAACCTGGTCGGCCATGCGGTGCATCGTGTTGGTGCAGATCACCACGAAATCCGCGCCGCCGCGTTCCAGGCGCTGCGCCGCGCCGATCATCTCGGCGGCGGCATCGTCCCAGCGCCCGGCGTGCTGCAACGCCTCGATCTCCCCGAAATCGAAGGACCACATGAGGCACCGGGCCGAGCGCAGGCCGCCCAGGCGGGCCCGGA
>CAXTFY010000091.1:0-4044 GCA_964243265.1 uncultured Acetobacteraceae bacterium
TTCCGCAAGACCACGGACAGCAAGCATGCCCTCCCCCTGCCCCGACTTGCTGGACGGGCAGTCCGCGCCCGCGCCGAACCAGGCCAGGGCAAAGCAAGGACTCCGCCCGGGCTGGTTGGCATGACCGACATCGCAACCGGCGAGGGATGGCTCCACCTGGCGGCCATCATGGACCTGCTCTCGCCTCGCGTGGTGGGCTGGGCGATGAGCGAGATCCCATGAGCGAGACCATGCCGCAGGAGCCGACCCTGGCCGCGCTGAACAGGGTCGTCACCAACCGCAAACCCGGTCCGGGTCTGCTGCACCATTCCGGCCCGCGGCAGCCAACATGCCGCCAATGCCTGCCGCCGCGTGCTGGACGAGCATGGGATGCGGTGCTCGATGAGCCGCAAGGGCCACTACTGGGACAACGCTCCCATGGAGAGCGTCTTCGGCAGCCTCAAGACGGAACTGGACGGTGACGGCCCGCTCGACATCCGGCAGGCGGCGCGCACGGCCCTGTTCCGGGCCACTGAGGGCTGGCACAGCCGCCAGCGCCCCCACTCGAGCCGCGGTTACACCACGCCTGCCAACAAAGAACAGCGCGCCGCGGCCGCGTAGACCGTAACTCACGTCCACTGTAGCAGACGACCGTAGCAGACGATGGTCACAACTGCCTGTTCTTGCGACGCAGCCGGACCAGCTCGTTGCGCTCGGTTGTGGTCAAAGCGTCCTCTGCCGCAGCTTGGGCGTCACCCTTTTCCCGGCTGCCCTCCTGGCGGCCAGCGGCAGCAACCCACTTGTGGATCGTCTCCGCAGTTGGCTCAAGCTCCTTAGACAGGCTGCGGGATCGCGCCCGGCACGGGCCAGGTCAATGACCTGCTGCCTGAACTCCGGCGAATACGGCGGACGGGTGATCGGCATGGAAGGGACCTCCTGCAAAAGCATGAAAGGCTCCACCAGAGCAGGTCAACTTTAGTTTTACTCTGCCAAGTCCACTGGTCCTGGGTGAGGCCGCCATGTTGCTTGGAATCCGTGTCGCGGACGCCAGGACTGTTCAACGTTATGGAATAGCCAGCACTCTGAGTAGTTTTGTGATGCCTGCGAGACTGGCGCGGTAGCGATCTTGGCTGAGCGTGTCGGTCCGGTTTGCCTTGAGGATGTTGAAGGCAAAGCTGCGCAGGCGGGCAAACATGCCCGGGTTGGTGCGGATGCGCGAGCGGCCTTCGCCCAAGGTGACATCGCGGGTGTAGTGCGAGGTGTTCTCGATCTTCCAGTGCGCGCGGATGGCCTTGGCGGCACGGGCGGTGGTGACCGGCGTGTTTGAAACGTGGAAGGCGGTCTTGGCAGAACAGCGCAGCAGCCCGGTCTTGGCATTGCGGGTGTGGACGTCGCGCTCGACCCGGATGATGGCGGCGGCATGCGGGTGCCAGTCGGTGTCGGCCAGCTTGCCTGCGGGATCAAAGATGGTGACGGTGCGACGTTCGTCGCGGTTGCGGCCCTTGTCGTGGCTGTGGGCGGACCCGAGCGGTGCCGTCGTCGCGGGGATGTCCTGGACCTGCAGGTGCAGGGTCGGTTGGTTGTCCTTGACGCCGACGATCAGGGCGATGTTGGCCGCTGCTGCGGCTTCGAGATGTTTTTTGGCAGTGCAGCGCGTCGAGCGTGACGATGCGGCCCTCAGCGACGCCCAGTTCGGCCAGCGGTGCCTGAGCCGCCGGAATCTCGTTGGGCGTCTCGGCGATACCCGGCGAACCTCTCGGTTCGACGTCGATGTGGGCCAGCACCAGCGCGGTGTCGGTGGCGAACGCGCTCAGCACCTGCGCCGCGGCACGGTCGCGGAACTTGTCAAAGCTGCCGCGCAGCGTCTTGCCATCCAGCGCGATGCTGCCCTGTCCCGGTGTGGCGCGCGCCGCCTGCAACAGGGCGGCACGGTGGCGGAAGGCACCCTCCACCGCAGCCGGATCGAGTCCTTGGAGGCTGTAGCGGACGGCGGTGTGCGCAGGTGCCCCGCGCCAGTCCAGGCCGAAGGCCACGTTCAGCCTGCGACGGTGGACGGCGATGACGGTGACGACGCCGCGATACGAATTGCAGCCGGTCACGATGGCCAGGATGGAGAACAGCAGCACATGGGGCAGCTTGTAGAGCTGCCCCTGCGACCGGCGCGGATCAGGGACGTCCGCCAGCACGTCCAGCAACGGCGAAACCACAGCCAAGGCAACCTCCATCCCAGTTGCCGCCGCAGAAGTCAGACATTCTTAAGCTCGGGTATCCCTCCCTTGTAGTCAGACGCCACACATCGCCTCGCATGTGTGGCAGAGCGGACCCAGTACAGCCGACCAAGCAGCGTTGGACAGCCCTGTCGCGGACACCCTCTTGGCCAGTGTTCAGGTGCGAGCGCACAACAGGCCGGACATAGGGACGCAAGCGATCTGATCAAAGCGCTGCAAAACACCTCGCGAGGGAGGAGGGCGTCCACACATGCAACATGGCCATCTCTGCCGGGAACCGGTCGCCGGCGTAGCTCGGGCAGGCAGGTGTCGCCATTGCGCCCGCCTACCCAACTCAACCGCATCCCGCAAGCCGCGTGGCAGACAGGTTGACGGCACCTGGCCAGGGATGGAGCCACCATCATGGACGGGCGCCAGTTGGGGTAAATGTCATAGTCAGCGGCAAAGAGCATGATGGCAAAAGTCGGGGCGGCCCGAAGGAAGTGCTAGTCCACGCCCTGGAGCGTGCGTATCGTGCATGCCAAGGGCCGCCTGCAAGGGACCCACGCGAGGAGGAACGCAATGCGCGCTGCAACAAGGCTTCTGGCTGCCGCCTGCCTTGCCGCCGCCATCACGGCGCCAGCACTGGCTGCAGACGCGCCGGCCGAGATCAAGATCGGCACGCTCTATGCCGGCTCCGGCCAGTTGGCCAGCGCATCGGTGCCGCTGCACGCCGCGTTGGAATGGTGGGCGGACGGCGTGAACAAGGGCGGCGGCCTGTTCGTCAAGGGCTTCGGCAAGAAGCTGCCGGTCCGCCTGGTGTCCTACGACGACCAAAGCTCCCCGTCGCTCGCCGGCAACCTGACCAACCAGTTGATCACCCGCGACAAGGTGGACATCCTGCTGTCGGACAGCACCTCCGTCATGACCGCCGCCGCCGTGCCCATCGCGCGCGACCACCAGACGCTGCTGTGGGACGTGACCGGCAGCAGCCCCAACTTCTTCAGCCCCGACAACCCCTACATCGTGCTGCTGGCGCTCGCCGCCACCGACCGCTACCCGGCGACGCTGGCCGACTTCGTGGCGCAGATGCCGAAGCTGGGCATCAAGTCCGTGGCCCTGCTGTATGCCACCGCCGACTACACGGCCTTCCAGGCCGCCGCCGTCCGCAAGGCCGTGCAGGCAACGCCCGCGCTGAGCCTGGCATTCGACCGCGGCGTGCCGGCCAACACCACCGACTACACCCTGCTGGTGAACAACGTGCAGGCCGCGCAGCCCGACGCGGTGCTGGAGTTCGGCTACCCCGCCAACGAGATCGCCTTCCTGCACGCGCTGCAGGACAACGGCACGAAGTTCAAGTTCCTGTTCACCGGCTACGGCCTGACCGAGATGCCGCTGATGCGGACCAACGGCGTGTCCGACCAGTTGGCCAACAGCTACGCCCTCGCCAGCCCGGCCGTGTATGACTTCAAGATCAACTACGGCCTCGACCGCGAGCACTTCAAGGAGGCGTTCGAGCACTGGATCACCAGCCGCAAGCTGCCCGGCGTCGAGTTCGGCTACAACGCGCTGGCCGGCTACCAGGCGGGCCTGGTAATCGAGCGCGCGCTGGCCGAGGCCGGCAGCCTGGACCAGTTGGAGCTGCGCCGGGCGGTGTTCACCCTATCGGGCAACCTGCAGACACTGGCCGGGCCGTTCGTCCTGGCGGCGGACGGGTCGCAAAGTGGAGAAATCCTGCCGCTCGGCCAGATCGTCCCGAACGAGGACGGCGCCAAGGGGGGCGGCAGCGGCGTCATCAACGAGGAGTACCGGCTGAACATCGTCTGGCCCGCCGACCTGGCGACCGCGAAGCCGATCT
>CAXTFY010000091.1:4144-7643 GCA_964243265.1 uncultured Acetobacteraceae bacterium
GAGTACCGGCTGAACATCGTCTGGCCCGCCGACCTGGCGACCGCGAAGCCGATCTACCCCGCGCCCTGACCCGTGCTGCTCTATGCGCTCGCCACGGGGGTTATCTTCGGGCTGTACTTCGCCCTGGTCGGCGTGGGGATGAACCTGGTGTTCGGGGTCATGCGGATCGTGAACCTGGCGCATGGCGACTTCATCATGCTCGGCGCCTTCGCGGCGTTCTGGCTGTTCCGCGGCCTGGGCCTGCCGCCGCCGGCCGTGGTCGCGATCAGCTTCGCCGGGTTCTTCCTGATTGGGCTGCCGCTATATTACCTGCTGGTGCCGCGCCTGTTCCGCGCCCGTGAGCCGGAGATGCTGTCGCTGATCCTGTTCTTCGGCCTGTCGCAAACCATCGAGGCGGCGGTGGCGATGCTGTTCGGCAACTCCGAGCGCTCGATCCCCAGCCGGCTGCTCGGGGGCCGCCCGGTGGCGCTGCTCGGGCAGACGATCCCCTATGCCTGGGCCTATGCGGCGTGCGTCTCGGTGGTCATGCTGGGCGGGGTTTATCTGTATCTCTACCAAACCCGCACCGGCCGCCAGACGCGCGCGATCATGGCGCAGCGGGAGGAGGCGGTGGCCATCGGCATCGACATCCACCGCATCTCGGCCATCGCGTTCGGGGTTGGCTGCGGCCTGGCGGCGGTCGCCGGGGTGTTCGCGCCGTTCATGCTGGGCAGCTTCACGCCGTCGCTGGGCATCCCGCTCGACCTCACCTCGTTTGCGGTCATCATCATCGGCTCCCTCGGCAACCCGCTGGGCACCGTGCTCGGGGGCGTGATCTTCGGCGTGTCGCTGATGCTGATGCGGACCTATCTCAGCTCGTTCGCCGACCTGCTGCCGAACCTCGTGCTGATCGGCGTGCTGCTGGTGCGGCCGACGGGCCTGCTGGGCCGCCGCGTGCGCCATGCGTAGGGGGTTCGCGCGCGACATCGGGCTGGTCGTGCTGCCGCTGCTGGCGGTGTTCGCGGTGCTGCCCCTGGTTTACGACAACGGCGTGCTGCTGCTGAACTTCGTGGTGTTCCTGGTGCTGACGCAGGGGTTGAACCTCACCTATGGGTTCTCCGGCTACCTGCCGTTCGGATACGTCGGGTTCTTCGGCGCCGGGGCGTATGGGTTTTCCATGCTGGTGACGCTCGCGGGGGTGCCGCCGGTGCCGGCGGTCGCGGGCGGTGGCGTGGCGGCGCTGCTGGTCGGCCTGCTGCTGACGCCGCTGCTGCGGTTGCAGGGCGCCTATTTCGGCCTGGCCAGCCTGGCGGCGTCCGAAGCGCTGCTGCACCTGGTTGGGAACCCGAACCTGCAGGGCCTGACCGGCGGCCCCTACGGCGTGAAGCTGCCGACGCCGTATGCGCCGGGGCTGACCTACGGGCTAGCGCTTGGGGTGCTGGCAGGGGTGATGGGGCTGGTCGCCTGGCTGCGCCATTCCCGGTTCGGGCTGCGGTTGCAGGCGGCGCGCGACAACCCGCTGGCGGCGTCCATGGCGGGCATCGACATCGTGCGCGGCCGCCTGGTGGTGTGGCTGGCGAGCGCGCTGGCGGCCGGGCTGATCGGCGCGGTGTTCGCGTGGCGCGCCAGCACCTTCTTCCCCGAGGCGGTGTTCGACATCAACTTCAGCATCTTCGCCATCGTGTTCACGCTGTTCGGCGGCGCCGGCACCTTGGGCGGACCCGTGCTGGGCGTGCTGCTGCTTTACGGGCTCTACAACGCCATCGGGGTGTCGGCGCCGCAGTACTTCCAACTGACCTACGGCCTGCTGATCATGCTGCTGGTGCTGTTCTTCCCCGAGGGCCTGGCGGCGATCCCGCGCGGCTGGCGCCGGACGCAGCGGCGGGAGCCGGCCCATGCCTGAACCGCTGCTCACGGCCAGGGGCATCACCAAGCGCTTCGGCGGCTTCCAGGCGCTGGGCGGCATCGACCTCACGGTTGCCGCCGGGGAGATCGTCGGGCTGATCGGCCCCAACGGCTCCGGCAAGACGACGCTGATCAACGTCATCAGCGGCCTGCTGCCGGCGGATGGCGGCGAGGTATTGCTGCTCGGCGACCCCGTGACCCGGCTGCCAGCGCACCGCCGCGCCGCCCGCGGCATCAACCGGACGTTCCAGGTGCCGAAGCCGTTCGCCACCCTGACGGTGCGGCAGAACCTGGAGGTCGCGGTGCACCGGCCCGGCGCGGCGCCGGACCTCGACGCGCTGCTGGACTCGGTGGAGCTGGGTGCCGTGGCAGGGCGCCGGGCCGGGGAGCTGACCAGCGTGCAGCAGAAGCTGCTCGACCTGGCGCGGGCGCTGGCGACCCGGCCGCAGGTGCTGCTGGTGGACGAGCTGGCCTGCGGCCTGAACCCGGCCGAGCTGGAGCGCATCGCCGCCCGGCTGCGCGCCCTGGCCGGGGAAGGGCTGGGCCTGGTGGTGGTGGAGCACCTGATGCCGTTCATCGGCCGCCTGACCCACCGCGTAGTAGTGATGAACGCCGGCCGTGCCATCTTCGGCGGCAGCCTGCGCGACGCCGCCCGCGACAGCCAGGTTGTCGAGGTGTTCCTGGGCACGCCCGACCTGCCCAGCCCGGACCTTGGCGCCTCGCACCGTGGCACCCCTATCAGCGCTTCGGATGCAGCAGCATGAGACCGGCCGTCCGCTGCTCTGACCGTTTTGCCAGCCCATCCCCCCCTGTTGCTTACCCCGTGTCATTGCCCCGGGTCATTGCGAGGAGCGCTTGCGACGTGGCAATCCAGGAGCCTCACGACCGGACCCGCAGCCCTTGCATCCCTGGATTGCCGCGCCGCAAGTGCGGCTCGCAATGACGGCGGCTGAGCGGATGCAGCCGTGCAAGGGTCCCAGCGAATGACGGCGCTGCTGCAAACCACGGGCCTGGAGGCCGGATACGGCGCCATCCGGGTCCTGTGGGGCGTGGACATCGACGTGGCCGAGAACGAGACGGTGGTGCTGCTCGGCCCCAACGGCGCCGGCAAGACGACACTGTTAAAATGCCTCGTGGGCCTGCTGCCCGTACAGGGCGGCGCCATACGCTTCCGCGGCAGCGACATCGCGCGCCTGCCCGCCCGCGCCCGGGTCCGGCTGGGCCTCAGCTACATGTCCGAGCTTGGCATCTTCCCCGACCTCACGGTGGACGAGAACATCCGGCTCGGCGCCTTGTTCGTCGATGGCGGGACGGCCCGGCGCCGGCGGGACGAGCTGTATGCGCTGTTCCCCATCCTGACCGAGAAGCGCCGCCAGCCCGGCGGCAGCCTGTCGGGCGGGCAGCGCAAGATGCTGGGCATCGCCAAGGCGCTCGCCGCCGAGCCGCGGCTGCTGGTGATGGACGAACCCTCCGCCGGGCTGTCGCCGCTGCTGGTGTCCACGGTCATCACGTCGCTGGAGAGGTGCCGGGCCGGCGGCCTGTCGCTGCTGATCGCCGAGCAGAACGTGAAGTTCCTGGAGCTGGGCGACCGCGTGTTCACCATGGAGGGCGGGCG
>CAXTFY010000091.1:7743-15197 GCA_964243265.1 uncultured Acetobacteraceae bacterium
ACCGCGTTCCAGACCGTCAACCGCAACAAGCGGTCCGTGACGCTCGACCTGAAGCGGCCGGAGGATTGCCAGCGCCTGCACGCCCTGGTCGCCGACGCCGACGTGCTGGTGCAGAACCTGCGGCCGGGGTCGCTCGATGCGCTCGGCTTCGACGCCGCCAGTTTGAGGGCCAAGCATCCGCGGCTGGTGTATTGCTCGCTGTGGGCGTTCGGCGCCGTGGGGCCGATGCGGCTGGACCCGGGCTACGAGCCGATGGTGCAGGCGTTCTCCGGCCTGTTCGGGCTGAACGGCGACGCGGACGGGCCGCCGTCCCGCGTCGGGGTGCAGGTGCTGGACCTCGGCTCCGGCGTGTGGGCGGCGCTGGGCTGCATCGCCGCGCTGTTCCGCCGCATGACGACGGGGGAGGGCGCGGTGGTGGACACCTCGCTGCTGGAGGTGGCGCTGGGCTGGATGAGCGTGCCCTTCGCCGCCTTCGCCAAGACCGGCGTGGCGCCGACCCGGCACCGCACCGGCAACCCGAACCTGGTGGTGTTCGAGGCGCTGCCCACTGCGGACGGCGAGCTTGTGGTGGCCGCCGCCAACGATCGGCTGTTCGCCAAGCTGGCGGGCGTGCTGGGCCGCCCCGATTGGGCGTCCGATCCCCGCTATGCCAGCAACGCCGGCCGAGTCGGGCACAAGGCCGAGCTGATCCCCGCCATCGCCGCCCTGACCGCCGCCCGGCCTTCGGCGCACTGGGCCGCGCTATTCAACGAGGCCGGGGTGCCGTTCGCGCCGATCAACGACCTCGGCAGCCTGTTGCGGGACCCGCAGGTGGCGGCGTTGGGGATGCTGCAGACCATCCCCGGCCTGGACATCCCCACGATGGGCCTGCCCGTCAGCTTCGACGGCGTGCGGCCCGCCATGCGGACGCCTGCGCCGCCGCTGTCCCCCGCGCCTTCACAATCCCCTGCGGAGGCCGCCGATGTTCACCGCTGACCTGCTGGCCGGGCGTCATGTCCTGGTCACTGGCGGCGGCACCGGGCTGGGCCGGGCCATCGGCCGCCGCTTCCTGGACCTCGGCGCGTCGCTGGTGATCTGCGGCCGGCGCGTGCCCGTGCTGGAGGCCGCCGCCGCCGAGATGCGCGTCGAGGTGCCCGGCGCCTCCGTCACCGCCATCGGCTGCGACATCCGCGACCCCGCCCAGGTGGAGGCGATGCTCGACGCCATCTGGCGGGACCGCCCGCTCGACGTGCTGGTCAACAATGCCGCCGGCAACTTCCTGGCGCAGAGCCACCGCCTGTCGGTGCGCGCCGTCGATGCGGTGCTGGGCATCGTGCTGCACGGCTCCGCCTATTGCACGCTGGGCGCCGGGCGCCGCTGGATCGCCGAGGGGCGGGCTGGTTCGGTGCTGTCGGTCCTGACGCTGTCGGCGCTGACCGGCGCGGCGTTCACGGTGCCGTCGGCCATGGCGAAGGCCGGCGTGCTGGCGATGACGCGCAGCCTGGCTGTGGAGTGGGGGCCGCACCGCATCCGCTGCAACGCCGTCGCCCCTGGGTCCTTTCCGACGCCCGGCGCGGATGCCGGCCTGGCGCCCGCCGGGCTGGAACGGCCGCCGCCCGCCCGCACCATCCCCATGGGTCGTGTCGGTGGGCATGCGGAGTTGGCGAACGTCTGCGCCTTCCTGGTGTCGGACCTCGCCTCCTACATTACCGGCGAGTGCATCGCGGTTGACGGCGGCAAGCGGTTCCTGTCCGGCTCCGCGCAGAACGACACCGCGACCTTGCTGGACTGGTCCGACGCGCAATGGGATACCCTGCGGCCCGCGCGATGAACAAGGTTCGGCCATGCTGCCTTCTCCCTCTCCCTCCGGGAGAGGGTCGGGGTGAGGGGGTCTTGCGGCGCGGTCCCCCCGGCTGGGAGCGCCCGTTTTCGATGACGCGAGCAGTCCTCGGCGCTGCAAGCAAGACCCCCTCACCCCAGCCCTCTCCCGAAGGGAGAGGGAGCAGGCAGCCAACTCGCCCATCCAGAACGGAGACCACCGCATGAGCGACCAACTCGCCGACAGCGCCGAGCGCCTGTTCGCCAGCCACACCGGCAAGGACGTGCTGCGCGCCGCCGGGGCCGGCGCCTTCCCGCAGGCACTATGGGACGCCGCGACCGAGGCTGGCTTCACCGCCGCCCTGCTGCCCGAGGCGGCCGGCGGCTTCGGCGCGACGGTGGCGGAGGCGATGCAGGTGCTCCGTGTATCGGCCGCCCATGCCGCGCCGATCCCTTTGGCGGAGACGATGCTCGGCGGCTGGCTGCTCGCCCGCGCCGGGCTCCCCGTGCCGGAGGGGCCGCTGACGGTGGCGCCCGTGCGGTTGAAGGATGCGCTGACGCTGCGGCGGGACGGCGCGGGCTGGCGCATCACGGGGACGGCGGCCCGCGTGCCTTGGGGACGCGACGCGGCGGCCGTCGTCGCGCTGGCAGATGGCTCCGATGGTCCGGTCGTCGCCATCGTGACGCGGGGCAGCTTCACCGCCGCCCACGACGTGAACCTGGCCGGCGAGCCGCGCGACACCCTAACCCTGGACACAACCCTGCCCGCCGAAGCCGTGGCGCCCGCGCCAGCCGGGTTCGGCCCGGCGCAGCTCCGTGCCGCGGGCGCCTGCATCCGCACCGTGCAGATCGCCGGCGCGCTGTCGCGGGCGCTGGCCCTCAGCGTCGAGTACGCGCAGACCCGGGTGCAGTTCGGCCGTCCCATCGGCAAGTTCCAGGCGATTCAGCAAAACCTCGCCATCCTCGCCAGCCAGTCCGCCGCCGCCCTCGCCGCCGCCGACATGGCGGCGGACGCGCTGGCCGGCGACCTGCCGCCGCTGCTGGCCGGCGCCGCGAAGGCCCGGGCCGGCGAGGCCGCCAGCATCGCCGCAGGGATCGCGCACCAGGCGCACGGCGCCATCGGCTTCACGCAGGAGTATGCGCTGCACTACGCGACCCGGCGACTGTGGTCCTGGCGTGACGAGTTCGGCAACGAGGCCGAGTGGAACGCCGTCGTCGGCCGCCTGGCACTCGGGGCCGGGCCGGACGGCCTGTGGCCCACGCTGACCGCCGCATGATGCTCGACAGCCTGCTGTCCCCCGGCTCGGTCGCGGTGATCGGCGCCTCGCCGGATCCGCACAAAATACGAGGCCAGCTCCTGCTGCTGCTGCGGCGCAACGGGTTCGCCGGGCGCATCATCCCGGTGAACCCGAGCTGCACCGACATCGGCGGCCTGCCCTGCCACCCCACCATCGGCGCCGCCGGCGGACCCGTCGATGTCGCCCTGATCGCCATTCCCGCCGCCGCCGTGCTGCAATCCCTGGAGGAGTGCGCCGCCGCCGGGGTCCGCAACGCCGTCATCATCTCCTCCGGGTTCGCCGAGGACGACGCGGCGCCGCCCGACCTGCAGGACCGCATGAGGGCGCTCGCGCAACGCACCGGCATGCGTACCTGGGTCCGAACGCCGAGGGCTTCCACAACGAGCCAGGCCGCATCAGCGCCACCTTCAGCCCGGCGGTGGACCGCGACGCCGACGACAACCCGACCGCGATCCAGGCCCGCATCGGCATCGTGGCGCAGAGCGGCGGCATGGGGTTCGCCCTGTACAACCGCGGCCGGGCGCTGGGCCTGTCGTTCAGCACGGTCGTCAGCACGGGGAACGAGGCCGACCTGACCGCCGCCGACATCATGGCCCACATGGCCGCCGACCCCGGCACGGCGGGCATCCTGCTGTTCCTGGAAACCGTGCGCGACCCCGTGGCCTTCGCCGCCGCCGCGGACGCAGCCATCCAGGCGGGCAAGTTCATCGTGGCGATCAAGGTCGGGCGCTCGGACGCCGGCCGGATCGCCGCCGCCTCGCACACGGCCAGCATGGCGGGGTCCTTCGAGGGCTACGACGCGATGTTCCGCCGCCACGGCATCACCGTCGCGGCCGAGCTGGAGGAGGCGCTGACCATCGCCGCCGCGTTGGCGTCGAACCCTCGTGCGGCGGGCAACCGGGTCGGCGTCGTCACCATCTCCGGCGGTGCGGGCGCCTGGGCCGCCGACGCGCTGGAGGCCGCCGGGCTGGTGCTGCCGGAACTCGGCGAGGCCACGCAGGCGGCGATCCGCGGCTTCATCCCGTCCTACGGCGCCGCGCGCAACCCGGTGGACCTCACGGCCGGCGGCGCCCAGGGCGGCGGCACCCTGCGCACCATCGAGCTGCTCAGCCGCGACCCGGCGGTGGACCAGATTGTCGTCGTCACCACGCTGGCCAACCCGGCGCGGGTGTCCATCGACGGCCCCGCCCTGGCGGCGCTGCTGGCCGAGCGGCGCAAGCCCGTGCTGTTCTACAGCTACACCCTGCCATCCCCGTTCGGGCGCCGCGTGCTGGCCGATGCCGGGGCGGTGATCTGCCCCTCCATGGCGACGTTGGCGGCCGCCGCACGGGTGCTGGCACGGCGGCACGCCCCGCCTGCCACGCTCCGGGAGTTGGCCCTGCCCGATGCGGTCCGCGACCGGCTGGCCGGCCCGGGCGGCACCCTGCCGGAGCATGCGGCCAAGGCGATCCTTGCCGAGTGCGGCGTTGCGATGGCGCCCTCGCGCCTGGTGCAGCGGCGCTCCGACCTGGCGGGGGCCGGGGCGGCGCTCGGGTATCCCCTGGCCCTGAAGGTCCAGTCCGCCGGGATACCGCACAAGACGGAAGCCGGCGGCGTGCGCCTGGGCATTGCCGACGCGGCCGGGCTGGAGGCCGCATTCGATGCCGTCATGGCCGGCGCCGCCCGCCATGCGCCGGGCGCCCCAATCGACGGCGTGCTGCTGGAACCGATGGCCCGGCCGGGCGTCGAGGTCATCGTCGGCGTGGTGCGCGACCCGACCTTCGGCCCCATGGTAACCGTTGGCGCAGGGGGCACGGCGACGGAACTGTTCCGGGATGTCGCCCACCGCCTCGCCCCGCTGGACGAGGACGAGGCGGCCGGCCTGGTGCGGGACCTGCGCAGCGCACCCCTGCTGCAGGGCTTTCGCGGCGCACCGGACGCCGACCTGCCGGCCCTGGCCCGGCTGATCGCGCTGGTGTCGCAGGTCGCGCATTCCGGCCGCGCGGCGGTGGCCGAACTGGAACTAAATCCCGTGATCGTCCATCCTGCCGGGCAAGGCTGTACGATTGCCGATGCCCTGCTGGTGCTGTCGCCCACTGGGCCAGAAGGAGATTGAACGCCATGCAAGCACTCGCCTTCGCCACCCCCCCTGCGCCGCAGCCCGGCGCGGAAGTGCTGCGGGAGGAGGTCCGGGACTTCCTCGCCACCGAACTGCGCGACCGCACGGCGCAGCAGCGCGCCGAGTCCTGGAGCGGCCACGACCGGGCGTTCAGCCGCAAGATGGGCGAGCGCGGCTGGCTCGGCATGACCTGGCCGAAGCAATATGGCGGCCATGAGCGCACGGCCCTAGAACGGTATGTGGTGCTGGAGGAGATGCTGGCCGCCGGCGCTCCCGTCGGGCACCACTGGGTCGCCGACCG
The DNA here is from genome assembly GCA_964243265.1 of uncultured Acetobacteraceae bacterium. Taxonomy (GTDB): domain Bacteria; phylum Pseudomonadota; class Alphaproteobacteria; order Acetobacterales; family Acetobacteraceae; genus DASWOJ01. Next base: position 13,238 of record CAXTFY010000091.1, read on the forward strand.
GCAGAGCGGGCCGAGCATCCTGCGCAACGGCACCGAGGCGCAGCGCCAGTTGGTGCTGCCGCGCATCGCCGCCGGGGAGTGCTCGTTCTGCATCGGCATGAGCGAGCCGGATTCAGGCTCCGACCTCGCCGCCGCGCGCACCCGGGCGCAGCGGGTGCAGGGCGGCTGGCTGGTCAACGGCACCAAGGTCTGGACCTCGTCGGCGCACATCGCCGACTACATGATCCTGTTCTGCCGCACCGGGACCAAGTCCGAGGACGACCGCCACGCCGGGGCCAGCCAGTTCCTGGTGGACATGCAGCAGGCCCGGGCCGGCGGCATGACGGTGCGCCCGATCATCGACATGCGCGGCGGCCACCACTTCAACGAGGTCGCCATCGAGGACCTGCTGCTGCCCGAGGACGCGCTGCTGGGCCAGGAGGGCGGCGGCTGGCATCAGGTGACGGCCGAGCTGGCGTTCGAGCGGTCCGGCCCTGACCGCTTCCTGTCGTCGTTCACCCTGCTGGTGGAGTTGGTCCGCACCCTCGGACCCGCGGCGCCGGAGCGGGCGGCGGTGGCCATTGGGCGGCTCACGTCGCACATCCTGGCGCTGCGGCGGCTGTCGCGCTCGGTGGCCGGAATGCTGCAGGCGGGGGAGGACCCGGCATTGCAGGCCTCGTTGGTGAAGGACCTCGGCAACGTGCTGGAGCAGGAGACGGTCGAGGCCGTGCGCCTGCTGGTCGATGTGGAGCCGTCCGAGGAGGCGGGCAACACGCCGCTGGCCGCCGTGCTGGCGCACCTGGTCATGACGTCGCCGTCGTTCTCGCTGCGCGGGGGCACGCGCGAGATCCTGCGCGGGATCATCGCCCGGGGGCTTGGGCTGCGATGAGCGATGTGCGGGTTGCCGCCGAAGGGCACGTGGGGATCGCGGAGATCTGCCGGGCGCCCAACAACTACTTCGACATCGCGCTGATCCAGGACCTGGCGGAGGCATTCGAGGGGTTCGACAGGGACCCCGGCATCCGCAGCGTGCTGCTGTGCTCGGAGGGCCGGAACTTCTGCGCCGGGGCCGATTTCAGCTCGCCCGCGCGGAACACCGTGGGGGACCGGCAGGGTGGGCACCTGTACCAGCAGGCGGTGCGGCTGTTCCGCTGCGGCAAGCCGGTGGTTGCGGCGGTCCAGGGGGCTGCGGTCGGCGGCGGCCTCGGGCTGAGCCTGGTGGCGGATTTCCGGGTGGCGTCGGCGGAGTCCCGCTTCACCGCCAACTTCAACCGGCTGGGGTTCCATCCCGGCTTCGGCCTCAGCATCACCCTGCCGCGCGTGGTGGGCGAGCAGAAGGCGGCGCTTCTGTTCTACACCGGGCGGCGCATCGGCGGCGAGGAGGCGCACGCGATCGGCCTGGCGGACGTGCTGGCGCCCGCCGAGGGGCTGCGTGCCGCGGCCCTGGCGCTGGCGGCGGAGATTGCACAGTCCGCGCCCATCGCGGTGATGTCCACCCGCAGCACGCTCCGCCGCGGCCTGGCGGACGCGATCGAGGCCATCACCGACCACGAGCTTGAGGAGCAGCAGAAGCACTTCGAGACCGCGGACTTCAAGGAGGGCGTGACGGCCATGGCGGAGCGGCGGGCGCCGGTGTTCCAACGGGGGTAGCAGGCGGCGCCACGGTGGAAGGCAATCCCATCATAGGCGCTGACATGGCGGCGCCCGCATCCCTGGTCTATGCAACACGGCCATGTGGTCTCCTACTCGCTTCCGGTGGAGACAATCAGCGCGCACTCTCAAGCGCGGTAGCTGCTGCAGGGTGGACGCTTGGCAGCTCAGGCGCCTACCTTGGCCGAGCCCGCCCGGTGGCCCTCGTCGAGGGACTGGTCATAGCCCAGCCGAACCGGCCCTTGCCGATCCAGCAGGGACTCCGCCACCAGCACGCGATGCTCCGGCGCCGTTCCGCAACGCAGGCTCCAGGCCGCCACCCGGCGATACC
>CAXTFY010000092.1:0-15092 GCA_964243265.1 uncultured Acetobacteraceae bacterium
AGCGCGGCAACTTCCTGCACGCCCCCGACATCTACATGGACAAGATCGCCGTCGGCCCCGGCCTGCCGGAGGGCGTGGTGGACCTGGACAACTCGGTCGGCGACAACCTGCGCGCCCTGGCCCGCGCCAAGGACCGCGACATCAACGACATCGTGGTCTGCATGCTGGACCGCGAGCGCCATGAACATCTGGTCGCCGGCTGCCGGGAGGCCGGGGCGCGAATCGTGCTGCTGAGCGACGGCGACGTGGCGGGGGTGATCTCGGCGGCGCTGCCGGAGGGCGGGGTGGACCTGTACATGGGTCGCGGCGGCGCGCCGGAGGGGGTGCTGGCCGCCGCGGCGCTGCGCTGCATCGGCGGGCAGATGCAGGGACGCCTGTACTACGAGGACGAGGCGCAGAAGCAGCGCGCCCGCGGCATGGGCATCCCCGACCCCATGCATAAGTACTCTGCCGAGGAGATGGCCCGCGGCCCCGTCATGTTCGCCGCGACCGGCGTCACGGGAGGGGCTATGCTGAAGGGGGTACGCCGATTCGGCACCGGCGCCTTCACCCACACGATGGTCATGCGCAGCAAGTCCGGCACGATCCGCTACATCGAGGCGCACCACAACTTCGCCACCAAGACCTGGCAGTCGGATTAGCCGCTGACGGGCCGCGGAGTGCTGGCATAGGTTGTAGGAAGCCACCATCAGCCGGTGCCCGTCTCAACGAGGACAGGACATGAGCGACGATCCAGTTATTGCCCTTCTGAACGGGATCAACGGCCGTCTTGGCCGGCTGGAGCACGGTCAGACTGGCCTGCAGCAGGGCCAAGCCGCATTGCAGCAGGGCCTGGCCACGCTGCAACGCGACCAGGCCGCAGTGCAACAGAACCAGACCGTGCTGCGAGTGGACCTGATGACCCGGATGGATCGGCTGGGCGACCAGATCACCTCGGTCTGCAAGGACATCACCGTCAACATGGGAGCCGTAGGCTCCGTGCGGACGGCGAACAGAGGCACCAAGGCGGAGCTGCGCATTGGGCGAGATGGTCTTCACCATGCACCACCAGATGCGCCGTCTGCAGACACAGGTTGAAGACCTATCCGGCAAGCCGCCCGCCTCCTGACCTACATCGCAACTCAGGGCCTCCCTTGAGCCAAACCTACCCCGCTGCCCTGGACGTGTCTGCCAGCCTGACCGGTCGCCGCTGGCTTTGGCGCCGCGGCGAGGAGCGGGTCGGCCTCGGCATCGCCCAGCGCCTCGACTTGCCGGAACTGATCGGGCGCTTGCTGGCGGCGCGCGGCGTCGGCCTGGACGACGCCGGGCACTTCCTGGAGCCGACATTGCGCGCCCTGCTGCCCGACCCGTCGGTGCTGGCGGACATGGACGCCGCCGCCGCCCGCCTCGCCGCCGCCGTCCAGCGCAACGAGACGGTCGCGGTGTTCGGCGACTACGACGTGGACGGGGCGTGCAGCGCCGCCATCGTCACTACCGTGCTGCGCGGCCTGGGCTGCCCGGTGCTGACCCATGTGCCGGACCGGCTGCTGGAGGGCTACGGACCCAATGGCCCGGCCCTGCTGTCCCTGGCCGACCGCGGCGCCACGCTGGTCGTCTGCGTCGATTGCGGCACGGCGGCCGCGGCGGCGCTGTCGGCGGTGGCTGGCCGGGCCGATGTCGTCGTGCTGGATCACCACGTCGCGGACGGCCCGCCGCCGCCGGTCCTGGCGACGGTGAACCCCAACCGGGCGGACTGCGCGAGCGGACTGGGCAGCGTCTGCGCCGCCGCGATCGCCTTCCTGGCCGTCGTCGCCACCCTGCGGGCGCTGCGCCGCGCCGGGCACTTCGCGGGACGGGCCGAGCCGGATCTGCGCGATCTGCTGGACCTGGTGGCACTAGCGACGGTGTGCGACGTGATGCCGCTGACCGGGCTGAACCGCGCCCTCGTGGTGCAGGGCTTACGCGTGATGGCCCGCCGCGCCCGGCCCGGCATCGCCGCGCTGCTGGTCGCCGCCGCGGCCCGTGACGCGCCGACCGCCTTCACCTGCGGCTTCGCGCTGGGTCCGCGCATCAACGCCGCCGGCCGCATCAGCACCTCGGACCTCGGCCTGCGCCTGCTGCTGTCCGACGATCCCGTCGAGGCCCGCGCCCTGGCCGAGACCCTCGACAGCACCAACCGCAGCCGTCAGCAAGTCGAGGCGTCAATGCTGGACGCCGCCCTGGAACAGGCCGCCGAGCAGTCCGCCGCCGGCCATGCCGTGCTGCTCGTACACGGCGAGGGCTGGCACCCCGGCGTGGTCGGCATCGTCGCCGGGCGGATCAAGGAGCGCTACAACCGCCCGGCCTGCGTGGGTGCGCTGGCGGATGGCCTGGTGAAGGGCAGCGGGCGGTCGGTGGCGGGTGTCGATCTGGGCCGGGCAGTCATGGCGGCCCGGCAGGCCGGCCTGCTGGCGACCGGCGGCGGCCACGCGATGGCGGCGGGCTTCTCGCTGCACCCAGACCGGGTGCCCGGCTTCCACGCCTTCCTGAACGACCGCCTGGCCCACGCCGCCGCGCTGCCGCGCGCCGCCGACCTGTCGGTCGAGGGCACCCTGGCCGTATCCGGCGCCACGGTCGATCTGGCCCAGCAACTGGGCCGCCTGTCCCCGTTCGGCAACGGCAACGAGGAGCCGGTGTTCGTGCTGCCCCGCGCCCAGGTCGTCCGCGCCGACCGCATCGGCAAGGAGGGCGCGACGGTCCGCGCCTACGTGCAGGGCGAGGGCGGCGGCCCCCGGCTGAAGACGTTGCTGTTCCGGGCACGCGAGGGTGCGCTGGCCGACGCGCTGCTGCAGCCCGGCGCGCCGCTGCACCTGGCCGGGCACCTGCGGGCGGAGGAGTGGAACGGCACCGTCACCGCCGGCTTCTTCATCGCCGACGCGGCGCGGGCGGAGTAGCGGTGGCTTGACCGGCTTGGGGTTGCAGGCTACCTCCGCGCGGCACGGTCCCGTTCGTCTAGAGGCCTAGGACACGGCCCTTTCAAGGCTGTAACACGGGTTCGAATCCCGTACGGGGCACCCCGCATCCATGCCTGCCGACCCCATCCAAGCCGCCCTGGCCGCCCGCGCCGCTGGCCGGCACGGCGCCGCCATCGACGCCTGGCGCGCGGCATTGCAGCGACATCCCGACAACTGGCGGCTAGGCCTGCAACTCAAGCAGGAGCTGAAGGCCGCGCTGCACTACCCAGACTCCGACCCCGCCTTCCGCCGGGCCGCCCGCGGCCTGCCGTACGCGGAGTGGCTGGCGCACTACACCGCACTGTATGCCTTCCACATGGACGACCTGGCGACCTTGCGCCCCCGCGCCCAAAACATGCTCGAATCCCACCTCGCAAACGTCCCCCTGCACGCCCTGCTGGGCGACATCGCCCGCCAGCAACGGGACTGGCCGGCATCGGAGGCCAGCTTCGCCGAAGCGCACCGCCTCGACCCCGCCCACCCCGAATACCCCGCCAAGCGGGACGCCGCTGCCCTCTACCAGCGCGTTGCCCGCACCCTGTCGGCCCGCCCCGACGACGGCGACCCCTACGCCATCGCCGTCATCAACCTGGACCGCAACACCGAGCGCCGGTTCTGGATCGAGCGTCTGTTCCCCGGCGTCCACCGCATCCCCGCCGTGGAAGGCAGCCGCCTGCCCGGCGCCGCAGTCAGCCGCCTGCTGTCCCGCCCCGGCGACACTGGCGGCCGCGGCACCCTGGGCTGCTTCCTCAGCCATGCCGCCGCCTGGGATTGGGTACGCACCTCCGGCCATCAGCACTGCTTGGTGATCGAGGACGACGTGATCCCTCTGCTACCCCTGCCGGCACGGACCGGGCCATTCGGCCTACCGCCGCACTACGACCTGTGCTTCGCGAACGACCGTCTGGAGCCGCGGCTCGACCCAACCGGCATCGACGCGCCCACCGTCCGCCCCCTGGCGCAATCCATGCTGACCTTCCCGCCGGAGGACAACGCCCCCGGCGCCGACGGCTACTTCATCAGCGCCGCCGGTGCGGCCAAGCTGCTGAACTGGGTGGCGCAGGACGGCTTCTCCGGCGACGTGGACTGGCGCCTGCTGGCGTACGGCCTGACGCCCGACGCCATCGCCGCCCTGCCGCGGACGGCCTTTGCCTGGACCGCGCTGGACCGCCTGCGCCACGGCGTCCCCCGTCCGGACCGCCTGGACGCCTGGGTCCTGCACCCCGCCCTGATCCGCACCGTCGGCGTCAGCAGCGACCGCGAGGACGACGACCGCGGCGAGCCTGTCACCCGTTGAATCCAACCCCCGCCCAGTGTTGGATGCCGCCCGGACGCACCCCCGGAGACCTCCATGGAACACGTTGAATGCGTCGTCATCGGCGCAGGCGTCGTCGGCCTGGCCGCCGCCCGCGCCCTGGCGCTCTCCGGCCGCGAAGTCTGGGTGCTGGAGGGCGCAGGCGGCATCGGCACCGGCACCTCGTCCCGCAACTCCGAGGTCGTGCACGCCGGCATCTACTACCCCGCCGGCAGCCTCAAGGCGCGCTTCTGCGTCGAGGGCAAGCACATGCTCTACGAATACTGCACCGGCCGCGGCATCCCGCACAGCCGCCTCGGCAAGCTGATCGTCGCCGCCGAGCCAGCCGAGGTCCCCGTGCTGCAAACCATCCGCGCCAAGGCCGCCGCCAACGGCGTGAACGACCTGCAACTCCTGTCCGGCGAGGACGCGCAACGCCTGGAGCCAGCCCTGCACGCCGCCGGCGCCCTGCTGTCGCCCAGCACCGGCATCGTGGACAGCCACGCCCTGATGCTCGCCTACCAAGGCGACATCGAGAACGCCGGCGGCGCCGTCGTTTTCCACGCCCCGGTCCTCGGCGGCACCGCCCAGCCTGGCGGCTTCACCCTGCACATCGGCGGCGACGAACCGATGGACCTGGCCTGCGAGGTTCTGGTCAACGCCGTCGGCCTGCACGCCCCCGACGTGGCCCGGCGCATCCAGGGCATCCCGCCGGACACCATCCCGCATCCCCACCTCTGCAAGGGCAGCTACTACTCCCTGCAAGGCCGCGCCCCGTTCCACCGCCTGATCTACCCGGTCCCAGAGGCCGCCGGCCTGGGCGTCCACCTGACTCTGGACCTAGGCGGCCAGGCCCGCTTCGGCCCCGACGTGCAGTGGGTGGAAACCGAGGACTACGACGTGGACATCCGCCGCGCCGAGGGCTTCTACGCCGCCATCCGCCGCTACTGGCCGGCGCTGCCGGACGGCGCGCTGGCGCCGGGCTACGCCGGCATCCGGCCAAAGATCAGCGGACCCCGGGACCCCGCCGCCGACTTCCTGGTCTCCGGCCCGGCGCAGCACGGCATCGGCGGCCTGGTCAGCCTGTTCGGCATCGAAAGCCCCGGCCTGACCGCCTCGATGGCGCTCGGCGGCCACGTGACGGCCCTGGTGAACCAGCGGAACGCAGCGTAACGTACCCACCCACAACAAGGGAGGCTGCGATGCGGACCCTGCTTGCAGCGGTGACGGCCATGGCGATGCTTCACAACCCGGCCCGCGCCGAGATCGCCCTATCGTCCAACGACGCCCACACCGTGCTCGACAACGGCGCCCAGGTCGCCCCCGAGGCGGCCGCGCCCGACACGCTGTCCATCATCGACCTGTCGCAGTCCCCGCCCAAGGTGACCGAAACCATCGACGTGCCCGGCAGCGTCGTCGGCCCCCCCACGGCCGTCTTCGTCAGCCAGGACGAAACCTTCGCCATCGTCACCTCCGCCACCAAGGCGGACCCGGCCGGCCCGGCCGGCATCAGTTCGAACGACCGCCTGACGGTCATCGACCTGACCGCAAAGCCGCCGGCCATCGTGCAGCGGCTGCGCGCCGGCGCCGGCGCCAGTACGGTGCGGGTGTCACCGGACGGCACCATGGCGCTGGTCGCCAACCGCACGGCCGGCACCATCTCGGTGTTCACCATCAGCGACCGCCGCCTGACCCCGACCGGCCTGGTCACCGTCGGCACCGGCACCCTGCCCAGCGGCATCATGTTCACCCGCGACGGCAAGGCCGCGCTGGTCACGCGCTATGGCGACAACCAGGTCATGGTCCTGCACATCGAGGGCCGGGCCATAACGGCGGACCCGCGGCCGATCACCACGGGGATCGCACCCTACACGATCGACGTGTCCCCCGACGGCACGCTGGCGGCGGTCAGCAACATGGGCCGCGGCGACGGCGACGTGGACACCGTGAGCCTGATCGACCTGACCACCGAGCCGTTCCGCGCCATCCAGACCCAGGCCGTCGGCCGCTCGCCGGAGGGCCTGAAGTGGTCGCCGGACGGCAAGTACCTGGCGGTCGGCACCCAGGACGGCACCACCAAGCCCGCCGGCAACCCCTTCCTGGGCGACCACGGCAAGCTCTCGATGTTCGAGCTGGCCGACAAGCGCCTGCGCCTGCTGGCCGACTCGCCCATCGGCCGCTGGTCCCAGGGCATCGCCTTCAGCCGCGACGGCCGCACCGTGCTGGCGCAGAACATGGTGGAGCGCACCATCCAGGTGTTCCGCTGGGACGGCGTGAAGCTGTGGCCCGGGATCGCCCTGGACATGGGCGCCGGGCCCGCGGCCATTGGAACCTCCTGGCCTTGAAGCAGCAAACCCCGCGGGCCAAGTCATTCGCATGATCCGCATCGACCCGGCCCGCACGCCCCCCGTCATCGACATGACCCCGGACGGTCAGTTCCGTGAACCTCTGCGCCCGCGCGCCGCGCCCGGCGTGCCGGCCTCCGTCAAGCTGCTGGTCGGTGCAGTGCTGGTTGCGGTGCTCGCTGGCACGGCGGCGGTCGCGGCCTTGGCGCTTTGGCTCGTCTCGATGCTGCTGCCGGTCCTGCTGATCGCGGCTGGCGTGGCCTGGGCGACCTTCAAGTACCGGCAGTGGCGCGGTGACTCACTCGGCGGCCAGCGGAACCCGTTCCGGCGCTAGGCTCGCCGCATCGGCCAGCAGCGCGTAGCTGCGGCGTCTCGCCACCGGGTCATGCATGGTGGTCAGCACGGCCACCTCGCCCACACCGTGCTTCCGTCCTAGCCCCTGCAGCATCGCTGCGACCTGCGGGCCGGTGCCCGCAAAGGCTGTCTGGCGCATCGCCCTCATGCGGTCCCGCTCGCCCGCCGTAGCTGGATACGCCGCGGCCGTTTCCGGAGAGGGCAGGGCGGCATACACCCCACGGTCCCGCCCCAGCCGCCAAACGGCGCGTGACGCGAACTGCCGGTCGGCCTCCTCCTCGGTCTCGGCAGCCAAAGCCCATACGGCAAGCGCAGCGTGCGGGGCGGCGAGCGTGCCGCTGGGGCGGAAATGCTCGCGGTAGGTGTCCAGCGCCTCCGCCGCGCCGCGCCCGTCGGTGATGAAGTGGGCGAAGCAAAAAGGCAGGCCGAAGTACGCCGCGACCTGCGCCCCATACCCGCTGCTGCCAAGCACCCACGGTTCCGGCGCAGTCGGTCCCGCAGGCTGTGCCGTCACGTCGCGGAACGGGTGCCCCTCCGGCAGCCGCTCCCCGCGCACCCAGGCCAGCAGGTCGCGCACCATCTCCGGGAAGTGGTCTGCGGCATCCCCCGCGGCAGGGTTCAACGCATATGCGGTGCGGCCGTCCGACCCCGGCGCCCGCCCTAGCCCCATGTCGATCCGCCCGGGCGCGATGGCCTCCAGCACGCGGAACGCCTCCGCCACCTTCAACGCGCTGTAATGCGGCAGCATCACCCCGGCGCTACCGACACGGATGCGGACGGTCGTGGCGGCAACGGCGGCCATCAGCACCTCCGGCGCGGTGCCGGCCTGGCTGGCGCTGTTGTGGTGCTCGGCCAGCCAGTACCGGTCATAGCCCAGCGCATCGCAGTGCCGGGCCAGCGCCAGCGTCTCCTGGATGCTGCTGTCCGGGCTGCGTGCGGCGGCGACGGTGGATTGATCCAGAACGGACAGGCGCATGGGGAACCTCGAAACTTCACCGGGCGTATAGGGCGCCGCGAGCATAGGGCCTCGACAAGCATAGGATAGCCACCGACGTGCGGTTTTGTTCACACGAGGTTAGGACAGCGTGATGCCAGAAGCAGACTTGCCCGCCCCGCCCCGCATAGTGACGGGCATCGCCGGGCTGGACAACGTCCTGACCGGCGGCCTGGAACCCGGCCGCGTCTACCTGATCGAGGGCACCCCAGGCACCGGGAAGACCACCCTGTCCCTGCAATTCCTGCTGACGGGCCAGGCGGCCGGGGAAACCGTCCTGTATGTCACCCTGTCGGAGTCCGAGCAGGAACTCCGCACCGTCGCCGCCAGCCATGGCTGGGACCTGGCCGGCGTGGAAATCTTCGAACTGGTCAGCGAGGTCGGCCTCGACCCGGAATCTGAGCAGACCATCCTGCACCCCTCTGAGCTGGAACTCGGCGAGACCGCACGCGGCGTCATGGCCCGCGTCGAGGCGCTGCGGCCCTCCCGCGTCGTGTTCGACAGCCTGAGCGAAATGCGGCTGCTGGCGCAAAGCCCGCTGCGCTACCGCCGGCAGGTGCTGGCGCTGAAGCACTTCTTCACCCAGCGCGGCTGCACGGTGTTCATGCTGGACGACCGCACCTCGTCGGATGGCGACCTGCAACTGCACAGCGTCGCGCACGGCGTGGTGACGCTGGAGCAGCTTGCCCTGGACTACGGCTCCGAGCGCCGCCGCCTGCGGGTGGTGAAGCTGCGCGGCAGCCAGTACCGCGGCGGCTTCCACGACTTCACCATCGAGCCGGGCGGCCTGGTCGTCCATCCCCGCCTGGTCGCCAGCGAGCACCACGCCGACTTCGACGACGCGACGGTCAGCACGGGCAGCCCTGGGCTGGACCGCCTGCTGGGCGGCGGCCTGACCCCCGGCACCAACACCCTGCTGATCGGCCCCTCCGGTGCAGGCAAGACGACAACGGCCTGCTGTGCCACGCTCGCCGCCCTGCAGCGGGGCGAGCACGCCGCCTACTTCCTGTTCGACGAGGGGTTGAAGACCCTGACGGCCCGCGCCCTGAATCTCGGGATGGACCTGGCGCCCTACATCGCCAGCGGCGCGCTCTCGATCCGCCAAATCGACCCGGCCGAGCTGTCGCCGGGCGAGTTCGCCGGCCTGATCCGGGCCGCAGCCGAGCGGAACGGCGCGCGCGTCGTGGTCATCGACAGCCTGAACGCCTACCTGCAATCCATGCCCGGCGAGCGCCACCTGCTGTTGCAGATGCACGAGCTGCTGAGCTACTTGAACCAGCGCGGCATCGTTACCCTGATGGTGCTGGGCCAGCACGGCTTGGTCGGCAACGTCCGTACCGACCTGGACCTCAGCTACCTCGCCGACGCCATCGTGCTGCTGCGCTACTTCGAGGTGGAGGGCGAGGTCCGCAAGGCGGTCTCGGTCGTAAAGACCCGCACGGCAGCGCATGAACGCTCGATACGCGAATTCTGGGTGGACGGTGGGGGCCTGCATGTGGGGGAGCCGCTGCAGGGGTTCCAAGGCGTGCTGACGGGCACCCCGGCCTGGACCGGCAGCATCGCTGCCCTGCTGAAGTCCCATGGTGAACCCGGCACGGCCTGACCCGGTGCAGCCCGTGCTGGTCCTCGCCCCACGCGGGCGGGATGCGCCGGTGATCGAGCGCGTATTGGCCGCCGCCGGCGTCGCCGTCACCGTGTGCGCCGGCCTTTCCGACCTGATGGACGGCCTCGGCGATTGCAGCGCGGCCGTGGTGACCGAGGAGGCGCTGGCCGGCCCAGACCTGCCGGCGCTGCTGCAGGCCGTCGAGCGGCAGCCGCCCTGGTCCGATCTGACGTTCGTCGTGCTGGCCACCAAGCAGGCCGGCGTCCGCACCGGGGTGCGCGCCGGCATCCTCGACCGCCTGGGCAACGCCGTACTGCTGGAGCGCCCGCTGAACGCCGAAAGCCTGGTCAGCGCCGCGCGCTCCGCCCTGCGGGCGCGGGGGCGGCAGTTGGCGGTGCGCGACCTGACCGCCGGACTGGAGGACCGCGTGCGCGAACGCACCGCCGCCCTGACCGAGAGCGAGGCACGGTCCCGCGCGATCTTCGACGGCTTCCCCGAAAGCCTGTTCACCCTGCAGGTCGGCGCCGACGGCGGGCTGGCCTTCGAGCGCCTGAACCCCACTGCGGCCCGCACGGCGGCCCTGGTGGCGGACGAGGTCGCCGGGCTGCCGCTCGCCTCGGTGATGCCGCAGGCCGCGGCAGCCGAACTGGCGGAGCAGGCGCGGCGCTGCATCGAGGGCGGCGGCAGCCTGACCTTCACCGGGCCGCTGCCGTTCCTGTCCGAGGCCGCGACGTTCGAGACGACGCTGACCCCTCTGCGCGACGCCGGCGGCCGGGTCACGCGCCTGCTGGCCGCGGCGCGCGACGTGACCGAGCGCAACCTGCTGGAGACGCGGCTGCGGCAGGCGCAGAAGATGGAGGCGGTCGGCCAGTTGACCGGCGGCGTCGCGCACGACTTCAACAACCTGCTGCAGGTGGTGCTGAGCGGCCTGACGCTGATGGAGCGCGTCCAGGACCCCGGCCGCCGCGCCTTGCTGGCCGACAACGTGCGGCGCGCGGCGCAGCGCGGCGGCGAGCTGACCAAGCGCCTGCTGACCGTCGCCCGCCGGCAGTCGCTGCGGCCGGAGCGCATCGACTTGCCAGGGTGGATGCAGGACGGCGCCCAGGAGTTGCTGCGCCAGGCGTTGCGCGGCGACATCCGGCTGGAGGTGCAGTTGCCGCCGGGGCTGCCGGCGGTCGAGGCCGACCCGGCGGAACTGGAGCTGGCGCTGCTGAACCTCGCGGTGAACGCCCGCGACGCGATGCCGGACGGCGGCGTGCTGACGGTGCGGGCCGAGCCGGTCCGCATTTACGCCATCACCGACGCCGACGGCCTGGACGGCGACTTCGTGCGGCTGGGCGTGTCCGACACCGGCATGGGCATGAGCGAGGAGACGCAGGCCCGGGTGTTCGAGCCGTTCTTCACCACAAAGGGGGTTGGCCAGGGCACCGGGCTGGGCCTGGCGCAGGTTTACGGCTTTGCACGGCAGTCGGGCGGCGGGGTGCGGCTGCTCAGCGTGCCCGGCCAGGGCACGACGGTTTCCCTATTGCTGCCGGTGTCCACCCGCCCTGCGCCGGCCGGGGTGAAACCGGTTGCCGCGTCGGGCAATGCGCCGCAGCGGGGAGCGGCAGTGCTGGTGTGCGAGGACGACGACGACGTGGCCGCCTTGGTGGTGGACATGCTGGCGCAGCTCGGCCACGCGCCGACGCGGGTGACGACGGCGGCGGCGGCGCTGGGCGCGCTGGCTGATGGTCGGGTGGTTGACCTGCTGTTCACCGACGTGCTGATGCCCGGCGGCATGGACGGGCTGGCGCTGGCGCGGGAGGTGCGGCGGCGGCGGCCGGGGCTGCCGGTGCTGCTGACGACGGGCTACACCGGGGGCGGGGTGGCGGCGGTGCCACTGGGGCTGCCGTTGCTGCGCAAGCCATACCGTATCGACGATCTGGCGCAGGCGTTGCAGCGGGCGTTGCCGGGGGCGGCTTTGTCCGGGGGAGCATAGGGGCGGGTTGGGTCGATACCCATGAGAAGCTCGCCGCACCGCAACAGCTCATCCGCCCGGCATCGTTGCAAAGTCTTCGGCTTGACTTGACGGGGGACGCCTTTCTAAGTCGCTAAGCCTTTCGCACTTGAAGCCGCGACTTCAAGCGCAGGCAGGGTTGCTCCACGAAGCGCCATGACAGCCAGGCAAACGCCAGGGACGCAGCGGCCGCGATTGCAAATGTCGTGTATATCCCAAGCTTGCCGTCCACCGCTATCACGGACAGCGTCGCGGGAAAGCCAATGAGGTAGGCGCCATAAGACAAGTCGCCAACGGCTTGCTTGAAACGGCTTCCTGTCCCGCTCATCACCGAGACATACAGCACGATATAGGGCAGGAACAGCTTGAGGGCGATCTCGCTCAGCCAAACGCCTGCCGCCGCATACAGGCTGATCAAGCTGATCGCAAGCATCCCGGAACTGAATGGTATCCTGTCGCGAGCGACCCAGGCAGCCGAACCAGCAAGGAAGTAGCTGGCAAGATCCAGGAATGGAAATGCATGCACGTTGGTGAAAAGCGATGGTCCCGGCGCATCAGGGCTCAATCCGAACTGCCGCGCGGCTGGAACAGCCAGGAGGCTGATGAGGAACATCGGCACAATGGCCCGCCGTATCCCAAGGAAAAAGCCGATGACCGGAAGAACGATGTAGAACGAGCACTCGATCGGGATGGTCCATATCGAACCGTTCATCAGCCACGGCGGGCTGGTGTTTGCGAACACGCTGTACATCTGCGCGTCCAACCCGAAGACCACCACGTTCCAAAGATGCCTGAAGCCGACATAGGTCAGGAACACCCACGCGCTGGCATTCGTGAAGGCCATGCCGATGACGAACACTTCGACGAGGGTGACAAGAGCCAACCCTGGAACGATGCGCAGGATGCGTGCGGCTACGTAATCCTCCAGGGTTCGCTCGCACAACGATTTCGTGACCAGGAAGCCGCTGATCACCAAGAAGCAGTACACCGCAAGCGTCCCGCCAAACCCATAGTGCAGGTATGAACCTACCGGCTCCCACGCGCTGCCCTTCAAGGAGAAAGTGTGGCAGAATATCACCGTGATCGACAAGACGAGGCGAACAAGGTCGAAGTTGTTGCGTCTCGGGTCGAACTTCGTCCGAAGCGTCGCAGCGTGCTCGCGGGATGAGCGGTTCCACATAGTTTTGTCGTCCAAAGCCGTTCGTCTCCCAACAGGGTCCGGCGCCGGCTTCGCAGCACTGCTCGGAGTTGGTTCTTAGGGCTGCCCACGGCTCCAGGGAAGCCAGGCTTTGCAAGCCTGCCCAGGTTTCACCGTCCGCCCGCAAACCCGGAAAGGCTTGCTTAGGCAAGCCCCTCGAATTTCCACGGGAACGCAACCAGGCAAGCCTCCGCTTGCCGCACTCTCGCTACTCCCCCGACAACTCCCGCCGCCGCTTCTCCAGCTCCTCCGAGTAACGCCGCAGCGCATACTGCTCCGTCAGCACCCCGATCACGTGCATCCCCTCCGCGCTATCCACCACCGCCAGCTCATCGCTCTCGGCGGTCTCGAACATCTGCACCGCCTCCTTAATCGTCATCTGCGGCAGCAGCACCGTCTTCTTGTGGTGCACCACCTCCGCCAGCCGCTCCGCCTCGTCCGGCGCCGCATGCGCCTCCGACGTCGCCAGGATCCCCGCGTAGCACCCGGCATCGTCCAACGCGACCACCCGCGCCACGCTGCCCAGCACGAACTCCCGCCGGAACGACGTCAGCATCATGCTCTGCGGCACGCGGCGGAACTCCCGCCGCATCATCTTGCCCACTGTCAGGTTCCGCATCCAGCCGATGTCGACCGCGCTGCGGATGCCCTCGCCGCGCAGGTGGAACCGCCACGTCGCGAAGCTGTAGCCGAACGTCCGCCGCACCGTGATGGTGCTGACCACGCTGGCCGCCAGCACCGCCACCGTCATCGGCAGCGACCCCGTGCTCTCCAGCGCCAGGAACGCCATCGTAAACGGCCCACCCACCACCGCCACCGCCAGCGCGCTCATGCCCACCAGCGCGCACACCACCGCCGGCAGCGCCTGCACCACCGTCACCAGCGCCAGCGCCCCGGCAAACAGCTTGCCCAGCAGCGCCCCCAGGAACAGCGACGCAAAGAACAGCCCGCCGCGGAACCCCGACCCGATGCTGATCGCCGACGCCGCCGCCTTCAGCAGAATCAGCAGCGCGATATGCTGCATCCCATAAGGCGCATCCAGCGCCACCCGCAGCGCCGAATGCCCGGACGACAGCACCGACGGCGACACCAGCGCCAGCCCGGCCACCACCGCGCCCCCCACGGCCGGCCGCAGCCACCCCGGCAACCGGCTGCGGCGGAACATCTCCTCCACCAGCGTCACCGCCCGCATCAGCGCAATGCCGCCCAGCGCGCATAGCATGCCCAACGCCAGGATCGGCACGTAGTCCACCGTCTCCAGCGCCGTCGGGATGCGCAGGTCGAACGCGTCGCCCGCCCCGGTCAGGATGCGCATGATCGACACCGCGGCGATGGCCGACATCACCACCGGCGCCAGCGACGCCAGCGAGTAGGTGCCGATCACCAGCTCATACGCATAGAACGCCCCGGTCAGCGGCGCATTGAACGCCGCCGCGATGGCGCCCGCCGCCCCGCAGCCGACCAGCAGCCGCAGGTCGTTGCGCCGTACCCGGAACGCCCGGCCCAACCGCGACGCCATCGCCGAGCCGATCTGCGCATACCCGGCCTCCAGCCCCACCGAAGCGCCGACGCCATTCGACCAAACCGTCTGCGCGACGACGATCAGGCTGTCCAGCAGCGACATCCGCCCGCCGTATAGGGCGTTGGCCTCGATCGGGTCCACCGTGCGCCGCGGCAGCCAGCGCGCCAGCGCCCAGCCCGTGCCGCCCAGCACCAGCCCGCCCCCCACCAGGACCACCCCGGCCCGCAGCCAGCCCACCGACACCTGGGCCGACAGGAACTCGCCCGCGCTCAGGCCGAAGAACAACCGGTGCATCAACTGCGTGGTTGCCGACATGCCGACCACTACGACGCCAGCTCCAAGGCCGACCCCGGCCGCCAGCACCACCAGCCAGATCTCGTCGGCGCGCACCAGGGCGCGCAGCGCCTGCGGGGCATGGACGACGGCATCCACCACCGCCCGCCGCTCCCGCCGCGCGCGCACCCCACCCGCGGTCCCAACGGGGGGGAGGGCGCCGGTGCGGAATAGTGACATCGTAAGGGGAACCCAACGGGGCAAGAATCACCACCCGGCACTCCGCCGGCGGCTGCTCCTTACTGCGACCCGATCCCGGCGGGTTCAACCATGGATCAGTGAATAAAGCGATAAAGGGCTGTAACGATTTACAACCGATGTTTCAGCCTGGAGCATGTCCGGGCCAAGCGGCTTCGCTTAGGCCGGACAGATGCTCGCAAAAACAAAGCCTAAGCAGGCTTGCGCGCCTCGTCGCACAGATGGCCTGCGGCCGTGCCAAGCCGCACAAGCCTGCTTAGGTTTTCATCCCTGCGCAAACCTG
>CAXTFY010000093.1:0-15080 GCA_964243265.1 uncultured Acetobacteraceae bacterium
GCAAGCACACGCCCGAGCCGGTGTTCGGCATCATCAAGTCCGTGCTTGGCTTCCGCCAGTTCCTGTTGCGTGGCCTCGACCGTGTCCGCGGCGGGTGGACCCTCGTGACCATAGCGTGGACCATGAAGCGGATGTTCGTCCTGGCGGCGGCATCTGAGCCAAATCGCACCGCTGCGTCCGTCAATCGAACACCTCGCAGGAAGCCAAATCCCGATCGAGGCGGCCAAAGCTCGCAGTAACCACGAACTCAGCCGTAAAACACCACCCGGGCGCCCCACCCCCTCAACCGACACCGTCGCCCACCCAATGGCCCAACACTCCACTCCGACAGGCTGCTGGAGCGTGATGGTTCATCTACCTGAACCATCACGCTCTAGGCCCCGTCGCAACGTCGAGCCACACGGCCATCAGCAGGATCGTGCCCTTGACGATCATCTGCCAATAGGTGTCGACGCTCAGCATCGACATCCCGTTGTCGAGGCTTGCCATGATCAGCGCGCCGATCAGCGCCCCGAGCACCGTGCCGGCACCGCCGCGCATGGAGGTGCCGCCGATGATGCAGGACGCAATGGCGTCGAGTTCCTGCAAGCTTCCGGCCGAAGGCGATCCCGCCGCAAGGCGCGCCGTAGTGATGATGCCGGCAAGCGCGGCCGCACCGCCCATCAAGGCGAAGACGATCAACTTGACCCGCTGCACATCGACGCCGGACAAGCGCGTGGCTTCGAGGTTGCCGCCGACCGCGTAGATGCGGCGGCCGAACACGGTCCGCCGTGCCATCAGGGTCAACAGACCGAGCAGCACGAGCAGGATCAGCACCGGAGTCGGGATGCCACGGTAGCTGTTGAGCACGACGATGAAGACCGTCAGCACCACGCCGGTCAGCAGAACTTTGCCGAAATCCAGCCCGAAGGCGGCAACCTGGAGACCATGCTTATGGCGCGCGGCACGTCCGCGCAGCACCACCGTGGCGAGCAGAACGAAAAGGATGGCCGCAAGGGCATAGCCCGCCGCTCCGGGCAGGTAGCTTTGGCCGGACGCGACCAGACCCGGCGAGATCGGGGTGACGGTGACCCCGCCGGTGATGCCGATAAGGATGCCGCGAAAGGCGAGCAGGCCGGCGAGCGTCACGATGAACGACGGGATGCCACGATACGCGACCCAGTAGCCGTTGAAAGCGCCGATGGCCGCCCCGAGCGCCACCACTGCGACGAGATTGACAGGCAGAGGCAGGTGGTAATGCGCATCGAAGATCGCCGCGACGCCGCCGAGCAGGCCGAGCAGCGATCCGACCGAGAGGTCGATCTCGCCCGAGATGATGACGAACACCATGCCGGACGCCAGCATGCCCGTAATGGCCATCTGGCGCAGCAGGTTGGATAGGTTGCGGGCGGTCAGGAAGTCGCCATCGGTCACGTATGAGAAGAACATCCAGAGGACCGCGATCGCCGCCACCAGCGCAAGGACCTTGTAGCGCGTGAAGGCCGCCTTCAGGTGGGTTATGCCGACCACAGCCCGTGTCGAGGCGGCGGGCGGTGTCGCAGCCGTGTCGGGCTGTCCTCCCGCGGTCGTCAGGCTCGGTGTGTTGATGGAGGTCATGGACGTTCCGTTCCGTTCAGGCTGCACGCGGCAGGGGCGTGATGGCGGCGGTCAGCAGGGTCTCCTGCGTGAGGCCGTCGTTGACGAAATCCCCGCGCAACTGACCCTCGCCGATCACCAGCACACGGTCCGAGATGCCGAGCACCTCGGGCATCTCGGACGAGACCATAATGATCGATACCCCGGTCTTCACCAGGTTGAACATCAACTTGTAGATCTCGTACTTGGCCCCGACATCGACGCCGCGCGTGGGCTCGTCCAGGATCAGCACACGGGGGCGCGGCGCCAGCATCTTGGAGATCACGGCCTTCTGCTGGTTGCCGCCGGACAGGCGCACGATCGGCAGCATCGGGCTTGCGGTTTTGATCCGCATCTGCGCGATTGCGGCGCCGATGTCCTTCATCTCGCGCCCTTCGTCGATGAGGTGATGGCTGGTGTAGTGATCGAGGACCGACAGCGTGATGTTCTGGCCCACCGCCATGCCGGGCACGATGCCGTGCGCCTTGCGGTCCTCGGGCACCATGCACAAGCCGTTCGAGACCGCCTCCTTGGGCGTCCGCACCCGGATCGGCTTGCCGTCGAGGACGATCTCGGCCGTGTAGGGGCCGCGATAGGACCCGAACAGAGCGCTCACGAGTTCCGTGCGCCCGGCGCCGACAAGCCCGGCGATGCCCAGGATTTCCCCGCGGCGAAGCTGGAACGAGACGTTGTCGACCCGGCGGCGTTCGATGTTCTGCGGATCGAGGCAGGTGACGTTGCGGGCCTCGAACATCACCTCACCGATCGGGTGCTCCTCGCGCGGGAACAGGCTCGTCATCTCGCGCCCGATCATCATGCGGATGATGTCGGCCGTGCCGATCTCGGCCATTCGGGTGCTGCCCACGTAGGCGCCGTCGCGGATCACCGTGACGGTATCGGCGATGGCCTCGATCTCCTCGAGCTTGTGGGAGATGTAGACACAGGCCATGCCGCGCGACTTGAGACCGCGGATCAGCCCGAGCAGCGTCTCGGTTTCCGAGCGCGTGAGCGATGAGGTCGGTTCGTCGAGGATCAGCAGCTTGGCGTTCTTGCTCAGCGCCTTGGCGATCTCGATCAGTTGCCGCTCGCCGCCGCCGTAATGAGCCACGGGCTGGGCGACGTTGATGTGGCTCATCTTCAGCTCGGCCATCAGCGCCGAGGCCTTGGCGTACATGGCCTCGAAATCGATCAGCCCGCCGAAGCTGCGCGGCTCGCGGCCGAGGAAGATGTTCTCGGCCACGGACAGTTGCGGCACCAGCATCAGTTCCTGGTGGATGATGACGATCCCGGCATCCTCGGTCTCGCGGATGCTTGCCGCCTTCAGCTCCTGGCCCTGCCAGGTGATGCTGCCGCCCCATGTGCCGTAGGGATAAACGGCGGACAGCACCTTCATCAGGGTCGATTTGCCGGCGCCGTTCTCGCCGCACAGCCCCACCACCTCGCCGGCCCTGACGGCGAGGTTGATGCCGTTGAGCGCGCGGACACCGGCGAACTCCTTGGTGATCCCGCGCATCTCGAGCAGGGTGTCCGACATGCCGTCCTCCCAACCAACCTTGGGTCACCCGCAGCGCGACCGCACGGGTCCTGCCGCGAGCCGCATTGGTGCGATCCCTACCCGGACATGACCCCAAGCGAGGCCCGGAAGCCTCGCCCAGGAAGCGGGCTTACTTCCCGTTGACTTGCGCCTGGGTGTAGAAGCCATCCTTCACCACGGTGTCCCAGTTGGCCTGGGTGATGAGGATCGGCGTGAGCAGGATGGTCGGCACCTGCTTCTTGCCGTTGTCCAGCTTGGATGTGAACTCGGGCGCCTTGCCCTTGACGAGATCGACGGCGACCTCGGCCGCCGTGCTGGCGATCGACTTCAGCGGCTTGTAGACCGTGACGGTCTGGGTGCCGGCCTTCACGCGCTGGATGGCCGCGAGATCGGCGTCCTGGCCCGAGACTGCGACCTTGCCGGCCAGCCCCTGGGAGGTCAGCGCCTGAACGACGCCACCCGCTTCGGCATCGTTGGACGCCACCACGGCGTCGATGGCGTTCTTGTTCGCCGTCAGCGCGTCTTCCATGATCTGCAGGGCGGTCGAGGCGCTCCACTCGGGCACCCACTGGGCGCCGACGACCTTCACCTTGCCGGCGTCGATGGCAGGCTGCAGCACCTTCATCTGGCCTTCGCGCAGGAACTTCGAGTTATTGTCGGTCGGCGAGCCGCCCATCAGGAAGAAGTTGCCGGCGGGCTTGGCGTCGAGCACACCCTTGGCCTGCATCTCACCGACGCGCTCATTGTCGAACGTGATGTAGGCGTCGATGTCGGAGTCGAGGATCAGCCGGTCGTAAGCAACGACCTTGATGCCGGCCTGCTTGGCCTCGTTGATGACGTTGTCGAGCACCTTGCCGTTGAACGGCACGATCACGATGGCATCGACGCCGCGGGAGATCATGTTCTCGATCTGCGAGATCTGGCGTTGTTCGCTCGCGTCCGCAGACTGCACGTTGACCGTCGCGCCGAGCCTCTTGGCCGCCTCGACGAAGAAGTCGCGGTCACGCGTCCAGCGTTCCAAGCGCAAGTCGTCAATGGAGAATCCGATGACCGGCTTATCGGCACTCGCCTGCGCGGTGCCCGACAAGGCGGCGAGGCATACGGCAAGCGCCGTACCGGCGAGTAGGCGCCTTATTGAATGGTTCATGTCTATGGTCCTCCCAATGGTCCATGGTTCCTACGCGCCCATCTTATGGCCGATGGGTACAAGCGACAGCATAGCGTCGGTGCCACGATGAGGCACGTAAGTCAAGATCGGAATTGCACGGAGACGTGCAATGGATACTGCCAACGCATTATCATGGGATGAGAGCCAAAAGCTCTTTCCGAACTTTTGGAGGCAGGGGAAAAGCAGGAGTAGACATCTGGCATCCCAAATGATCTACGTGCCTCAGAAGATGGGGAGGGGTTGCGTGCCGGCGGATCGACGGGCAACGGCAGGTGATGTCGCCGCGGCAGCCGGCGTGAGCCTCGCCACGGTGGATCGCGTGCTGAATGGCCGTCCGGGCGTACGGGGCGAGACGGTCAGGGCGGTTCAGGATGCCGTGGAGCGCCTAGGCTTCCGCCGGGACGTGTTCGCCGCCAACCTTGCCCGCAGCCGGCAATACCGCTTCCACTTCCTGATCCCTCGCCTGCCGCAGAACAGCTTCATGCAGGCGCTGCGGCGCGAGATCGAGGCGGCTGCCCTGCGCGGCCTCGATGAGCGGGTCGCGATATCGGTTCAGGATTACGCGGCGTTCGATGTCGCCGACTTGGTTCGGTCGCTTGCGGCCTGCGCCGGCGAGGGCGTCATGGGCATCGCCGTGGTGGCGGTCGACGCGCCGGAGGTGCGCGAGGCGATTGCCCGGATTGCCGACCAGGGGATCGCTGTCCTGACCCTGGTGTCGGACGTCACGCCGTCGCGGCGGGCGCGCTACATCGGCATCGACAACATCGCGGGCGGCCGGGTCGCGGCGTCCCTGCTGGGGCGCTTCCTCGGCGGGCGGCGCGGGCGCATCCTCACCATCGCGGGACGCATGACGTTGCGCGACCATGCCGAACGCCGCTTGGGCTTTGCCCAGGTGATCGAGCGGGACTTTCCCGGCTTGGCGCTGCTTCCGGTCGAAGAGGGCCTCGACGACTGGGCGGTGACGCAGCCGATGGTGACGCGCGTACTGCGGGACGTGCCCGATTTCGTCGGGCTATACAGCATGGGGGCCGGCAACCGCGGCATCGTCGCGGCGCTCGATGCGGCCGGGCGCGGTCGCGACATCGTTGCGGTCGGTCACGAACTCACGCCGTTCATGCGCGAAGCCCTGCTCAACGGCACCTTCGACGCGGCGATCAATCAAAACCCCTCCGACGAAGTGCGCCGGGCTGTCTCGACCCTGAAGGCCCTGGCGGACGGCCAGGACGACTATCATCCCGATCCCGTGCGGATCGACATTTACCTGAAGGACAATCTGCCGTGACCTCTTCCATTTTCGCCGACATGCCCACCGTCCGCTACGAAGGTCCGGACTCAGCCAATCCCCTGGCCTACCGCCATTACGATGCCGATAAGGTCGTGCTTGGGAAGCCGCTGAAGGAGCACATGCGCCTCACCGTCTGCTATTGGCACAGCTTCGTGATGAACGGCGCCGACCCGTTCGGCGCCCCGACAATCGACCGGCCCTGGATGCACGGTGACCCGATCCCGGCCGCACACGCCAAGGCCGACGCAGCCTTCGACCTGTTCCGGGTGCTCGATGTGCCGTTCTACAGCTTCCACGACCGCGACATCGCCCCGGAAGGCGCAACCCTGTCCGAGACGCTCAAGAACACCCGCATGATCGGCGAGTACTTGGGGAAGAAGCAGCAGGAGACGGGTACGAAGCTGCTGTGGGGCACTGCGAACCTGTTCAGCCACCCGCGCTTCATGGCCGGCGCAGCCACCAACCCCGATCCGGATGTCTTCGTTTGGTCAGCCGCAACCGTGAAGACCGCGCTCGACGTGACGCACGGCCTCGGCGGCGCTAACTACGTCATGTGGGGCGGCCGTGAAGGCTACGAAACGCTGCTGAACACCGACCTCAAGCACGAACTTGAACAGATGGGCCGTTTCCTGTCCCTCGTGGTCGACTACAAGCACAAAATCGGTTTTTCCGGTCCGATCCTGATCGAGCCGAAGCCCAAGGAGCCGACCAAGCACCAATACGATTTCGACGCCGCGACGGTCTATGGCTTTCTCAGGCATTTCGGCCTTGAAAAGGATGTCAGGCTCAACCTTGAGGAGAACCATGCGATTCTGGCTGGGCACACGTTCGAGCACGAGATCGCGGTGGCCAATGCCTTTGGCATCCTTGGCTCGCTTGACATCAATCGCGGCGACCCGTTGCTCGGCTGGGACACCGACCAGTTCCCGAACGACGTGCCGCAGCTCACGCTGGCGCTCTATGAGGTGCTGAAGGGCGGCGGGCTGACCACGGGCGGCCTCAACTTCGACGCCAAGATCCGCCGCCAGTCGATCGAGCCGGACGACCTCATCCATGCGCATGTCGGCGGCATCGACGTGTGCGCGAAAGCCTTCCTTGCCGCCGCCCGCATGATTGAGGACGGCCGTCTCGCCAAGCATGTTGCGAACCGCTACGCCGGCTGGGCGAAGCGCGAGAACGCGGCAATCCTTGAGGGCAAACAAACGCTCGAATCGATTTCCGCAGAGGCTGAGAAACGCGGCCTCGCGCCAAAACCGCTTTCGGGACGGCAGGAATTCCTGGAAAACATGGTGAACCGGTTCTGATCTATTCGTGTTCGCGTGTCTGCCTCAGGGCAGACGTGCAGGCCGCGCTGCACTCTTAATTAGCCCACGTCGGCAATGATCGCCACCGGCCCGCCGCCATCTGGCCCCTGGTGCTCGGCCCCGCCTGAGATGAACAGGTCCGTCATGCCCACGGCGGCGGCCACCACGCCACCGACGACGGCGCGCGCGTGGCGGGTGGCGTTGATGTCGCTGTCGTCCAGCATGGTGTGCCGCATGCCCCGGACCTCGCCGCTGCTGCCGGGATCGGCCTTTGTCAGCACGGCCCGGACGCGCCTGCGCTGAGCACTGGAAAGCTGCCCGGCATCGCGCAGGCCCAGCGCCTGCACGACGGCCAGGACGGCATCCAGGTCTATGCTGTCGGCCATGACGCCGTGCGCGATGCGAAGCCGCCCGCCCCAGGCCGGGCTGTTGCCGAGCACCAGCACCTCGTTGCGCATCAGTTCCACCCCAGCCGATGCGCTGGCACGGCCGGACCAGACCCGCAAGTCGCCCAGGACGGTCGCGTCCGACACCGCGCCGTGCTCCGCCTCCCCCAATGCCAGCGCGACGCCAAGGGCCGACGCCCCGCGCGAGTAGGCCATCGAGGCATAGGCGTCCCCCGTCACTGCCGCCACCCCACGCCGTTGCGCGTCCGCCATCCGCTCGGCTGTCAGCAGCGGGCACTTCACCTGGACGAAGTGGACATCCTCCTGGTCGCCGATCAGCGCGCTTTGCATGGCCTGGCGCACGGCGTCACGCGTTGCCTCCACCTGCGCCATGCGGCCAAGCTCCTCCGGCAGGAAGGTGCGGGTATGGGCGATGCCGAGGGCAAGCGCGCTGCCGCCCGCAGGCGGGCTGCCATCTGCGAGCGAGGACTGGGCCGTCCGCGTCGAGAACACCGCGAAATGCGGGGACAGTGCGCCCTCCGTCCCGCCAGACATGACCATCGCCACCCGGTCCGCGACCTCGTCCCGCGGTAAGCCAAGCCGCTCCGCCAGCATCACCTGCAGCGCCAGCACGGCGTAGCCGCGCGTATGGTCGTTGACGCAGCCGTTGCCTTCGGTCTTGCCGAGCACCGCCAGGATGCGCCCGGCATCGATCTCGCCCTCATCGATCAGCCGCGCGATGCCCGCGGTATCGCCGGGATGCCGCATGGGCACACGGTGGACCAGTACTTCATCGGTCACCGATGGCCCTCCAATGGGCGTCCGGGCGCGCCCGGCTCCAAGACGTCCCGCTGCATGTCGATCAAAGGGACGGCTGCGCCCGATGGGTCGAACGGGAACGCATACGAAAGCGTGTCGGCAATGCAGGTCAATGCGCGTCCAGCATGTGCGCGCCGATGACCTTCGCATCCGCCCCGGCGGCCGGCGCCTCGTGCACGATGCGTCCGTTCCGCATGACCACGATGCGGTCGGACAACTCCAGTATCTCCTCCAGGTCCTCGCTGACCATCAGGATGGCCGTCCCGGCATTGCGGGCCGCCATCAGGCGCGCGCGCACCTCCGCCACCGCCTTCACGTCCAGCCCGAAGCAGGGGTTGGCGACGATCAGCAGCGCGACCTCCCCATCCAGCTCCCGCGCCAGCACGCAGCGCTGGACATTGCCGCCCGACAGCACGCCGATGGCCGCATCGGGCGTCGGCGTGCGGATACCGTAGCCGGCGATCATCCGCGCCGCCCGGCGCCGCATGTCGCCGAAATCCAGCCAGCGCCGCGGGCGGGCGGCCTTGCCCGGCCCATCCCGGTCGAACTCCCGCAGGTTCAGGTTGTCCGTCACCGACATGCCGGGGACGCAGCCGTTGCGCAGCGGCTCCTCCGGCAGCACCCGAACGCGCAGCGCCTGCGACTGCCGGCGCGACGCGGCATAGGGGGCGCCGTCCACCTCCACGGCTCCCGCAGCCGCCGGGCGCTGGCCGCCCAGCACCTCCAGCAGCTCCTTCTGCCCGTTGCCGGACACCCCGGCCACGCCCACCACCTCATGCGCCCGCACCTGCAGCGCGGCGATGTCCAGGCCGGGGCGGCCCACGTCGTCCGCCGTCCGCAGCGCCCGGATGGACAGGCGCACCGCCGGCTGCGCACCCGTCCCGGCAAGCCGCTCTGGCCGGGCCGGGGCGTGCGGCTCGCCGATCATCATGGCGGTCAGGTCGCCGCGGCCCAGCCCGGACGTGGCGCCCCGGCCCGCCACGCGCCCACGCCGCAGCACCGTCACCTCGTCGGTGAACCGCATCACGTCCGACAGCTTGTGCGTGATGACCACGACCGTCGCGGTCCCGCCATGCGCCAGGCCCTGCATGACGCCCAGCATCGCCTCCGCCTCCTGCGGGGTCAGCACGGAGGTCGGCTCGTCCAGCACCAGCAGGCGCCGCCGCAGATAGAGCTGCTTCAGGATCTCGGCCTTCTGCCGCTCCCCGGCCGACAGGGTCCCTACCACCGCATCCAGCCTGACCTGGAACGGCATCCCGGCCATGAACGCGGCCAGCTCCGCCTGCTCCCGCCGCCAGTTGACCACGGCCGGAACCTGGGCGCGGGCGATCACCAGGTTCTCCCCGACCGTCATCGACGGTACCAGGGTGAAATGCTGATACACCATGCCCAGTCCCAGCGCCCCGGCGTCGGCCGGGCCGGCGATGGCGGCCTCCCGCCCATCGACCAGGAACGCCCCCTCGTCGGCGCGGTAGTAGCCGAGCAGGCACTTCACCAGGGTGGACTTGCCGGCGCCGTTCTCCCCCAGCAGCCCGTGCACCGTGCCGGGCCGCACCAGCATGTCGATGCCCTGCAGGGCGGCAAAGGCACCGAAGCGCTTGCCGACCCCCACCGCCTCCACCCCGATCGCCGTCAGGGCAGCGCCGCCAGGAACGTCGCGGAGTCCGTGACGGCGCCGAACACCCCGCCCTGCATCGGCACCATCGCCAACGCCGCGCGGTGGTTGGCGGCATCGGTCGCGCCGCAGCAATCGGACAGCAGCAGGCATTCGAAGCCGCGGTCGTTGGCTTCGCGCATGGTGGTGTGGACGCAAACGTCCGTCGTGATGCCGGTCAGCACCAGGTTGCGTATGCCGCGGGTGCGCAGGACCAGCTCCAGGTCGGTGGCGTAGAAGCTGCCCTTGCCGGGCTTGTCGATCACCACCTCGCCGGGCAGCGGGGCCAGCTCGGGGATGATCTGCCAGCCGGGCTCCCCACGCACCAGCACCCGGCCGCATGGCCCGGCGTCGCCGATCCCGGCGCCGGCCTGCCGGGACCGCCACCGCTTGTTGGCCGGCAGGTCCGACAGGTCGGGCCGGTGCCCCTCGCGGGTGTGGATCACGGTGTCGCCACGGGCGCGCATGGCGGCCAGCACGCGCCCGATCGGGGCGATGGGCGCGCGGGTCAGGGACAGGTCGTATCCCATGCCGTCCACGTAGCCGCCGGGCGCGCAGAAGTCGGCCTGCATGTCGATGACCATCAGCGCGGTGCCGGACAGGTCGCCGTCATACGGCCAGGGATAGGGGTTGGCGGGGATCATGCGGCAGGGCTCATGCAGCGGGGGGCTACTCGGCCGCCTTCAGCAGCCGCCGCGGCGGCGGCAGGCCGCAGCCCGTGCCGTCCGTCACCTTCACCTCCGCCTCCCACGGCAGGCGGTAGCGGCCGGCCGCCAGGTCGTGCATGTACGTGTAGGGGCAGTCGGTCGCCCCGCCCGCCACGGCCGAGTAGCCGCGATGCCCGAACTGGTAGGGGTTGTTCTCCACCCCCCAGCCCGCCCGCGCCTCCCGCACCAGGTCCGGGCGGACCTCGGCGGTGATGATCTCGTCCGCCCGCGCGCCCTCGCCATGGGCGATGACGGCGCCGTCGAAGTTGCACACCATCGCCTCCCCCATGGAGTCGAACGTGCCGTCGCTGCCGCACATGCACACGCTGGCCGTGACCATCAGGTTGCAGAAGGCATTGGACTGGTTGGTGAACCGCCAGGCGTCCCGGATCGGCGCCGTGTAGCCGGCCGTCCGCAGCATCACCTCCGCGCCACGGTAGGCAGCCTCCCGCGCCATCTCCGGGAACATGCCGTCATGGCAGATGATCAGCGACAGCTTCACGCCGCGCGGCCCCTCGATGACGGGGATGCCGAGGTTGCCGGGCTCCCAAGGCTCGACCGGCACCCAGGGGTGCATCTTGCGGTAGTACAGCCTGATCTCGCCGGTGTCGGACACGATGATGCCGCTGTTCCAGGGCATCCCGCCGGGGTTGCGCTCCATGATGCTGAAGCAGCCCCAGACATGGTTGTCCACGCACGCCTGGCGCATCGCGCCGACCTCCGGGCCGTCCAGGTCGCAGGTCACCTCGTCGCGCACGTCCATGGACAGCCCGTGCAGCGCGTATTCGGGGAACACCACCAGGTCGAGCGACGCCATGTTCCGCCGCGCCTTGGCGACCATGGCGGTGATGCGCTGGGTCTGCCGGGCGATGTCGGCCCGCGTCTCGATCACCGGCAGCGTCAACTGCACCAGCCCCAGCACCAGCCCGTTCGGCGATGGATTCAGCCCGCCCAGTCCGTTCATGTTAGCCCCCTTTACCGTATTGCAGTCAGCATGTTGCGGTCAGCGTGCGATGGAAAGCTCGCCCGGCATCCCGCGCACCGCACGGCCCGGGCGCACGGTGGCGACCAGGATGGCAAGCGTCATGACGAACGGCGCGGCGTAGAACAGGTAGTAGTAGCTGGTGAACCCAACCGTCTGCAACGACGGGCCAAGCGCGCCGGCGGCGCCGAACAGCATCGCCGCCCCGAGGCAGCCGACCGGGTTCCACCGCGCGAACACCACCAGCGCCACCGCCATCAGCCCCTGGCCCGACGACAGGCTCTCGTTCCAGCTTCCGGGATACACCAGGCTCAGGAACGCGCCCCCCACGCCGGCCAACGCGCTGCCGGCCATGGTGGCCAGCAGGCGGATGCGGTTGATGCCCAGCCCCAGCGCCCGTGCGGCGTCCACGCTGTCGCCGACGATGCG
Source organism: uncultured Acetobacteraceae bacterium (assembly GCA_964243265.1). GTDB lineage: Bacteria > Pseudomonadota > Alphaproteobacteria > Acetobacterales > Acetobacteraceae > DASWOJ01. Next base: position 11,883 of record CAXTFY010000093.1, read on the forward strand.
CAGCCGCAGCCCCACCCGGGTCGAGCGGAACATCCACGCCATCGCGAACGCGGCCAGGACGCCCAGGATGAACAGCGGGCTGACCAGCAGCGCGCTGCGGACCTGCGGGACGCCCGACCATGCGCCGAACGGGATGCCCGGCAGCCCAGGCGCGCTGGGTTGCACGTAGGGCTTGCCGAAGAAGAACGCGATGCCGTTCCCGGCCAGCAGGATCGCGATGCCCATCGCCACGTCGTTCACCCGCGCCAGCCCGCAGACCAGGCCATGCAGCCCGCCCAGCACGGCGCCCGCGGCGGCGGCGGCCAGCACCCCCAGCCACGGGCTGCCGGTCTGGTAGGACACGGCGTAGGCGGCCATGGCGCCCAGCACCAGCACGCCCTCGTTGCCCAGGTTGATGCGTCCCGCACGCTCGGTCAGGCACTCGCCCAGGCTCACGAACAGGAACGGCGTGGACACGCGCAGGGACCCGGCGAGCATCGCGAGGGCCACCGCCTCCGGCGCGTTCATGCCGCACCGCCCGGGGCGGCGCGGGGCTGGAACCACCGCAACCGGCCATACAGCGTTTCGCTGGCCAGGATGGCGACGAAGATCATGCCCTGCAGCACCAGCACCGTCGCGTCCGGCAGGCCCATCCGGCGCTGCAACAGCCCGCTGGCGGCGCCGATGCCGCCCAGCAGCACCGCCATCGGCGGGATCGCCAGGGGATTCTGCCGGGCCAGGAAGGCGATCAGTATGCCGGAATAGCCATAGCCAGCGTTCAGCGACGCGTTCGCCCGCCCATGCACGGCCGCCACCTCGATCATGCCGGCCAGCCCCGCCAGCGCCCCGCCCAGCGCGCAGGCGCCCACCATCAGCCGCGCCACGGGCAGGCCCTGCAACTGGGCGGCGCGCACGTTGCCGCCGGTCACGCGCGCCGCGAAGCCGAGCGAGGTGCGGCGGATCAGCACCCAGCACAGCACGCACGCCACGGCGCCCACCGCGATCCCGGGATGCACGTCCAGCCCCGGCAGCATCGGCAGCGCCGCGCCGTCCGGGATGGGGAAGCTGGATGGCTTGTTGAGGCTGGCCGGGTCACGCAGCGGCCCCTCGACCAGTTGGTTGAACACCGCGATGGCGATGTAGGCGAGGATCAGGCTGGCGATGGTCTCGTTGATCCCGCGCCGTGCCCGCAGCAGCCCGGCCAGGCCGATCCAGACGGCGCCTGTGGCGGCAGCGGCCAACGCCATCGCGCACAGCGCGACACCCGGCGGCGCGGCGCCGAGCGGCAGGGCGGCGCAGGTCGCGGCCAGGCCGCCCAGCACCAGCGCACCCTCGCCGCCGATGATGATGAGGCCGAGTTGCGCCGGGACCGCGACGCACAGGGCCGTCAGCACCAGCGGCGCCGCCCGTGCCAGCGTGTTCTGCAGGGAGAACCAGCTTCCGAACGCGCCGGTCCACACCAGGGCGAAGAAGTCCGGCGGCGACCGGCCAAGCGTGAGCAGGAAGCCGCAGAACAGCACCATGGCCGCGGCGACCGCCAGCAGCGGGACCAACCCGGCCTCCAGCGCCTGGCGCAGCCGGTAGGTGCGGTCGGCCGGGGGCAGCACCGCCCGGGCCGCCAGGACAGGGCCGGTCGCATCCATCACCGTATCGGGCACCGCATCGGGCGCCGTATCAGGCAACCGAGCCGTTCACGCCCTCGACCAGCCAGTTCATCGACTCCAGCTCGATGGCTGTTTCCGGGTAGGCGGTGCCGGCGGCGACCGCCTGCTTGCCCTTGTTGTCCATCAGCGGCCCCTTGAACACGGCGTAACCGCCCTTGAGCATCTCGGCCTTGACGGCGTCGGCCCGCACCCGCGCGGCCTCGGGGACCGCCGGGCCGTAGGGGGACATCTTGATGAACCCGTCCGACAAGCCGCCGCGGACGAAATTGGGCAACGGCTCGCCAGCCAGGGCCTTGGCCGCATACATTTTGTACACCGTCGCCCAATTCCACTCGGCGCCGGTCAGGTAGCCCTTGGGCGCCAGCGCGGCCTGGTTGGCATGGTAGCCGCAGGTGTAGGCGCCGCGCCCCTCGGTGGTCTGCACCACGACCTTCGGCCCATCGACGTGGCAGGTGATCACGTCTGCCCCCCCGTCGATCAGCGCGTTCGTGGCCTCCGCCTCCTTGACCGGCATGGACCAGTCCCCGGTGAAGATGACGGACGTGGTGATGCCGGGGTCCACCGACCGCGCGCCCATGGTGAAGCTGTTGATGTTGATCAGCACCTGCGGGATCGGCTTGGCGGCGACGAACCCCAGCTTCTTCGTCTTGCTGACGTGGGCGGCGACGATGCCGTTCAGGTACTGGCCCATGCCGATGTAGCCGAAGTACGACCCGGCGTTCATCGGGTGCTTCGCCTTGTCCCACAGCCCGCCGCAGTGGCGGAACTGCACCTGCGGATACTTCTTGGCCTGGCGCAGCATGTAGGGGTCGAAGTAGCCGAAGCTGGTCGGGAACAGCAGTGATGCGCCGTCGAGCTGGATCATGCTCTGCATGGTCTTCTCGACATCATCGGTCTCGGCGACGCGCTCCTCCTCGATCACCTTGATGCCCGGCATGGCCTTGATCGCAGCCGCGCCCTCCGCGTGGGCCTGGTTATAGCCGTAGTCGTCGCGCGGCCCGACGTAGATGAAGCCGACCGTGACCTCCTTCGGGGCGGCAGACGCTGGCCGTTCCCCAGCGCCTAGCACGGCGGCGGCGCCCACCCCCGTCATCAACCCACGGCGTGTCGTGCGTCCGAGATAGATCATGGTGCTGCCTCCCAACTCCTGAACACACCGTTTGCAACAACCCCCTTGCAACAACAAGGCCAGTGGCCGCGCCTGTCATGCCTCCGATCCAGGGAACAGGCGGTCCAGCTCGCGATGAGGCGGCGGCGTGGCGCCTATGCGTTGGCTGGGCGTAGTCAGGTTGATGACATGCCTAGGGCTTGCGGCTGATCGGGGTCTCACGCGGCGGGTGCGGCATGGCGCCGTCAGCTTGGCTGCCGTCCAGCTTGCGGGACGCGGCTGAACCGGGGTAGGTGGGTAGGAGGCGTTGTTGCATGAGAAATTCGCAGTTTTGTCAGCGTCGTAGGTCACGCCGAAAGCACGTCTCGAGCCTAAGGTCACCCTGGACGCCATGGCCATCGCCGACCGAGACATTGGCGCCGGGCACCCAGACCGGCAGGAACCCAG
>CAXTFY010000094.1:0-15042 GCA_964243265.1 uncultured Acetobacteraceae bacterium
AGGACAATGCGAACTTCAGATTGCGCCCGAAAGAAAGCATTCTTCAGGTATGGTGATGCGGTTCTATAGCCGTCCTCCACCGCATCGAATAGGTTCTGACCATATGTTACAAAGCTCCAATCTATCGAACTGAAAGTTTCGGATATGGCCTTTTCCGGTACACTCCCGCTTGCGCCTAATGGGATATATTTACCATTCCCCCAAATTACTTTAACTAAATCTTGTATATGACTGATGCGGACGGCTGCGCTATACGTTTGCTCCTGTCCCAGTTGTCCTAATACCCGCCGTAGTCTTGATAATGGACCCCAAGAGCAGGAGAAGGTATAACATTCAATATGGTCGATAGTATGGCAATTTTCCATAATCAGATTGGTGTTGCTTCCTAGTCTAAGTATCCCGGCCCGCTCCACGGCTTGTCGAGCTCTAATATTTGGATTGTCCCGAGTGATGGAAATCTTGTCGAACTTTGTGACTGAGCGCCCATCGTTTCTATCCCCAATCCAAGCCTTGCGTGATCGCATCTCTAAAAGTCTGAAAAAGCTCAACCTGCTAAAGATTACTGACCCGGAAAGCGCATTAGAAAGATGTTCGCTATCTAAGAACTTAAAGTAAGCCATGCTTCTGCCTGCATCTAGTCTGTTGCAAAGGTCGCGCAATAGCGCTTATTTGAAAGCCATGTCAAACACGACTCGTCGCCTCAATGAATATCAGTTTTGTCGTTCGCAGGCATGCCGAAATGCTTCACGTTCGTGATAGTGATCAGATTTCGGCTCACCGATATCCAGCCGCCTGCAACTCAAATAACTCCGCATACCGCCCCTGCTCCGCCACCAAAGCCTCATGCGTCCCAGAAGCCTCCACCCGCCCCCCAGCCATCACCAAAATCCGGTCCGCCATCCGCACGCTGCTGAACCGGTGCGAGATCAGCACCGCCGTCCGCCCCGCGCTCAGCGCCTTGAACCGCTGGAACACCTCGAACTCGCTCCGCGCATCCAGCGCCGCCGTCGGCTCGTCGAGAATAAGCACCTGCGCGTCCCGCATATAAGCCCGGGCAATCGCCACCTTCTGCCACTCGCCACCCGACAGCTCCACGCCGCTGCGGAACCAGCGCCCCACCATCTGGTCATACCCCATCGGCAGCCGGGCAATGACCGCATCGGCCAGCCCACGCACCGCCGCCGCCTCGATCCGCGGCCGGTCCCGCCGCGCGTCGATCCGCCCGACCGCGATGTTGTCCGACGCCGTCAGGTGATACCGCACGAAGTCCTGGAAGATCACCCCCATCCCCCCGCGCAGCCCATCCAGGTCATAGGCCCGCAGGTCCTGCCCCTCCAGCAGGATGCGCCCCTCGCTCGGGTCATACAGCCGCGCCAGCAGTTTTATGAGTGTCGTCTTCCCCGCCCCGTTCTCCCCCACCAGGGCCAGCACCTCGCCCGGCCGCAGCTCGAACGACAGGTGGCGGACGGCCCAGCGGTCGGTGCCGGGGTAGCGGAACCCCACGTCCTCGAACACGAAGCCTTGGCGCAGTGCCGTGGGGAACGGCAGCGCCTCCGCCGGGCTGCGGATGCCCGGCACGATGCGGAAGAACGAGTACAGGTCCTCCAGGTACATCGCCTGGCTCGCCATGGTGGAGAACCCGCCCAGCAGCCCCTCCAACAGCCCGCGCAGCCGCAGGAAGCTGCCGGCCAGGAACGTCAGGTCGCCGATGCTGAACCCGCCCGTCAGCGTCCGCCACGCGAGATAGGCATAGGCGGCATAGTACCCCAGCGTCCCCAGCGCCGTCAGCAGCCCGCCCCACCCGGCGCGCCGGATGAACAGCCGCCGGTTCTCCGCCTGCATCGCCTCCGCCAGCTCGCGGTAGCGGTCGATCAGGAACCCGTTGAGGCCAAAGATCTTGACCTCCTTCGCCGTATCCGTGCTGGCCCCGGTCAGCCGCACGTAGTCCAACTCCCGCCGGTCCGCGGTCCGGGCGTTGGCCAGCGCATACGCCTCGGCATTGAAGTGCGCCTCCCCCAGGAACGCCGGCACCAGCGCCACGAGCAGCAGCGCGATCAGCCACGGCGCATAGGCCGCCAGCCCGGCGGCGAAGCTCAGCACCGTCACCAGGTCCTGCGCCTGGCTGAACAGTTGGCTGATCAGCGTCGTGCGGCCGATGGTCTGCCGGCGGGCACGGTCCAGCTTGTCCTGCAAGACCGGGTCCTCGAAGTCCGCCAGGTCCAGCGTGGCGGCGTGCCGCATCAGTTGCAGGCTGGCCGAGTTGGTGAAGCGCTCGGACAGCAGGGAGTCCACCAGTGACACCACGCGGGCGAGCACGTCGGTGGATACCGCCAGGCCGAACTCGGCCAGCAGCAGCAGGCCCACGCGGGTCAGCCGCCCGCTGGCGATCCACCCGGCGGCGTCGGTGGGATGGGCGGGCAGCGCGGCCAGGTGCAGCACCTCGTCGATGATCAGCTTGCCGACGAACAGGGTGGCGACCGGCAGCAGGGCGCGCACCAGGCGCAGCCCGAGCAGAGCCAGCGTCAGCCCGGGGCTGGTGCGCCAGACCATCGCCAGGAACGGCGGCAGGGTGCGCAGGGCGCCGAAGCGCGCGCGCAGCGTGGGCAGCGGGGTGCCGGCGGTGGCTGGCATCAGGCGGGGGCGGTCGGCATGGCTGCGTCCTCAACAACGGCGTCACCGTAGGCAGATGTCGTAGCGGAGGGCTGTTGCGGCGCAAGCCTTGACGGCAGCGGACCAAGCCCGGCGTGTAGGACGGCGAGCACCGGTCGGTGACGTGGCGGGTTGAGCAACCGGAAGCAACGCCCATTCCGCCTCGACCAAAAACCAGGGTCAAGCCCGAGAGATTTTTTTGGGACAAAACTGATATTGTCGTCAACGGCTCTTTTTTTCTGACCGTTCATAACAGGACGATTAGCTACAAGGCCCTATGTCTGGCCTGGCTGGGCGGTATGCCGGGCCGTGGGTGCGGGAGGGTGTGCAGGCGGGTGGCCATGGCCCGTGTTGTCCGTCACGCCGGGCCGAACAGGTAGGAATGGTACACCATGGATTTCCCCGAATCTTACCAGACCGAAGTGGATGCCGATGGCATCCTGTTCGAGGGGGGAAGCCTTCTGACTGCCTTGAACCGGCTGATCCGCAGCGCCGCCTTTGCTGCGGACTGCATCGCCGCCGTGTTCTACACCGTGGCGAACGGCTCGGCGCAGGTCGCCGCCAGCTTCGATGCCTTGGGGTACCTGCGCCTTGAACCCGGATGGTGGCCGACGGCCGAGGCGGTGATCCCGCCCTCGGGCGTGCTGGTCATCGACGACCTGTCCGCACCTGGCCTGCCGGGCGCCGCCTTGGGACTGCCGGCCGACTCGCAGGCCCGGTTCCTGGCCGCCGTGCGCGTCTGCCGAACCGATGGAACGACGTGCGGCGTCCTGATCGTGGGCGACCATAAACCCCATGCAGGCTTAAGCGCCGCGCAGGCTTATGTGTTCAGCACGCATGGTTTGCAGATCAACACCTTGTTGCGCAGCCACGACATTGGTCCTGGGCCTGGTCCCGCGGTGGATGCCGAACGGCTGCGCCTGCTGGAGTCCGTCGTCGTCCACGCCAACGACGCCGTGCTGATCACCGAGGCCGCGCCGGTCCATCGGCCGGGTCCCCGCATCGTCTATTGCAACGCCGCGTTCACCAAGACGACGGGCTACACCATGGCGGAGGTGCTGGGCCGCACGCCACGCATCCTGCAATCCCCCAACGTGGACCAGGAGTCGCTGGCCCGGCTGCGCCAGGCGCTGGAACGCTGGGAGCCTGTGGAGGTCGAGCTGCTGAACGTCCACAAGGACGGGACCGAGTTCTGGATCGAGCTGAGCATCGTGCCCGTCGCGGACGAGTTCGGCTGGTTCACCCACTGGGTGTCCGTCCAGCGCGACATCACCGGCCGCAAGCGTGCGGAGGAGGCTGCCATCCGCGCCCGCATCGCCGAGATTGAGAACAGGGCGCTAGAAACCGAAATCCAGCGGCGCAAGCAGACCGAGAAGCGCCTGCTCTTTGCCGCCTACCACGACGACCTGACGCGGCTGCGCAACCGCTGCTACCTGATGGACCGGCTGACCAGCCTGCTGGGCCGTGGCGCGGCGCCGCGCTGCGCCGTGCTGTTCCTGGACCTGGACCGCTTCAAGCTGGTCAACGACAGCCTGGGCCACCGGGCGGGCGACCTGATGCTGATGGAGGCCGCACGCCGCCTGCAAGCCTGCGTGCGCCCCAGCGATACCCTGGCCCGCGTCGGCGGCGACGAGTTCGCGGTGCTGATCGAGGACGCCGACGACTTGGCCACAGCGGTCCCTGTCGCCCGGCGCATCCTCGAAAGCCTGCGCCAGCCTTTCAAGCTTGGCCAGCACGAGGTGTTCTCCTCATGCAGCATCGGCATCGCCTTCGCGACCTGCAACCACATGACGCCCGAGGAGCTGCTGCGCGACGCCGACATCGCGATGTACGACGCCAAGCAGCGCGGTGCCGGCGGCCACGCCATCTTCAACGCGGCCATGCACGCCGACGTGGTCGAGGCGCTGACCTTGCAGACCGACCTGCGCCGCGCCATCGGCCGCCAGGGCACACCCGATACCATGTTCCCCGATGCCGTGTTCGAGGAGTTCCGGCTGCACTACCAGCCGATCTTCAATCCGATGACCGGGGGGCTGATTGGCGCCGAGGCGCTGACGCGCTGGTCGCATCCCGATCGCGGCCTGGTGCAGCCTGCGGCCTTCATTCCGGTCGCCGAGGAGATCGGCGTCATCCGCGACATCGGCCGCTGGGTGCTGCGGGAAGCCTGCGACCAGATGCGCGCCTGGCAGTGCGTGCATGGCGTCGCCGGCATGTACATCAGCGTGAACGTCTCCGCCGACGAGTTGCGGGACAGCGCCTTCGTCCCGGAGCTGCGCGCCGTGCTGCGCGCGACCGGCCTGGCCCCACGCTGCCTGCAGTTGGAGATCACCGAGAGCGTGTTCCTGCAACAGCCGGAGGGGGTCGGCGCCGTGCTGAAACGCCTCCGTACCCTGGGCGTGCGGATTGCGTTGGACGATTTCGGCACCGGGTACTCGTCGCTGGGCTACCTCGACCGCTACCGGATCGACACGGTGAAGATTGACCGGTCCTTCATCGCCAGGATGCTGCGGCAGCGCCGGGCCATGTCGATCATGGACGGGATCATGAAGCTGGGCACCGCGCTGGATTTGGACATCGTGGCCGAAGGCGTGGAGACGTCGGGGCAGTTGCGGACGCTGGTGGGCATGGGCTGCGGCGGCATCCAGGGCTTCCTGATGGGGCGCCCGCTCCCGGCGGCCAGCATGGAAACCATCCTCAGCAGGGATCGCGGCAAGACGGCTTAGCCGGGACAGGGTGCTGCCGGAACCGGCTGGCCCCCCTATATCGTCGGTCATGCCCTATCTCCTCGTCCTGTTCATCATCGTCTCCATCGGCACGACAGGCTTCGACCTGGTGCTGCGCGCCCGTCAGGCGGCCCATGTCGCCCGTCACCGCGACGCCGTGCCGCCCGCCTTCGCCGACACCGTCAGCCTGGCCGACCATCAGCGCGCTGCATCCTATGAACGGGCGCGGCTGCGGCTGGGCGCGGCGGCGTCGGTGTTCGGCTTGGTGGTGGCGCTGGCTTGGGCCACGTTCGGCTACGACGCGCTGTATGGCTGGGTCGCGACCCTGGTCCCGGCCGGGCTGACCCGCGGCGTCGCCTTCCTGATCGCCGCCGGCGCCATATCCACGGTGCTGGGCCTTCCCTTCGCCCTCCTGCGCACCTTCGGGATCGAGCAGCGGTTCGGCTTCAACCGCACCCGCCCCGGCGCATTCGCGCTGGACCGCCTAAAAGGCTGGACCCTCTCCTTGGCGCTGGGCGTGCCGTTGCTCTACGGCCTGCTATGGCTGATGCGGCAGCCCGGCCCATGGTGGGTATGGGCCTGGCTCGGCCTGCTGGCGCTGATGCTGGTCATGATGGACGCCTTCCCGCGGTTCATCGCCCCGCTGTTCAACAAGTTCACCCCGCTCGACGGACCCCTGCGCGTCCGCATCGAGGGGCTGCTGCGCCGCTGCGGCTTCCAGGCGAGCGGGCTGTTCGTGATGGATGCGTCGCGCCGCTCCGGCCACGGCAACGCCTACTTCTCCGGCCTCGGCCGCAGCAAGCGCATCGTGCTGTTCGACACCCTGATCGCCGGCAACAGCGAGGCCGAGCTGGAGGCGGTGCTGGCGCACGAGCTGGGCCACTTCAAGCTGAACCACATCCTGATCGGCCTGGGGCAGACGGCAGTGCTGAGCTTTCTGGGCTTCCTCGCCATCGGGTGGGGCCTGCGCCAGCCCTGGCTGCTGCCCAGCTTCGGCATCCAGCATCAGGACCCGGCGCTGGCGCTGGTGGTATGCGTGCTGGCGGTGCAGATGGCCGGGCCGGCGCTGGGCATCATGGCCAACTGGATCAGCCGGCGGCATGAATACCAGGCCGACGACTTCGCCCGCCGCATGGTCGGCGCCGGCCCGATGGTGAGCGCGCTGGTGCGCCTGTCCCGCGACAACGCCAGCACGCTGACAACGGACCCGTTGTATGCCCTGGTGAATTTCAGCCATCCCCCGGTGCCGCTGCGGGTGGCGCGGCTGCGGGAGACCGAGGCCGCTCCATAGGACCAAGCTGCCTGCCGCTCCACGCTCGGCGAGCCACGCAGCGAGCGGGGCATGGCCTTCGGGCGTGGTCTTGACCCCGAGCGTCTGTTTGAACGCCCAGAGCGCCTAGTCGGCAGTAGCTACGACATGCTTCCCGCTCGGCCCAACAGGGACGGTGGCCTTGAGTTCGGTATGACGTCGTGGTCCGCCACGGGCGTTAACTTCTCCGTTTCCGGGATGGCAAGGCCGAGCGGGCGAGGGGGGTGCTATGAAAAGGCCATGAACTCTCCCGATCCGAACCAGCGCTGCGCGGTGCTGACTAATCGCCCGTCGGACGGCGGCTTCCAGGTCTCTATGGTCGAGGGGCACGCTGCGGGGCCAATGCCGGGCATAGGCGCGGCGCCCTACGGGACAGATGCGTTCCCAGCGGCGTCCCGCGCCGGCGATGCTCCACGTCCTTTCACGGGCGAGACGTTGATGCAGGTCGGCTGCGACCGGCCCCGGACCAGCCGGCGTCGCATGCCGTGAGATGGCCTGGCAGCGGGTCCCGACGAAGGCGGAGCGCATCCGTTTCACATTCGGGGGCGCGTCCATGGTTGACGGCGCACGTCCGGTCCTTGACGCCCTCCTGGTGTCCAAAGATACGAGTGCCGGATCACAAGCCCCGGCTGCGGCGCCAGCCAGGTCACTGCCACCAGTCTCTGAGCGCCAGCAGCATCCGACCGAACGACAGCGAGGCCAGTGCAGCATGACCCCCGATCTCGTCCAACCGCCCATGGTGCCAACGGCAGCATCGCCTGGCGCCGTGCGTCGTCCCGGACACGGCCGCGGCGCGCCGTTGCAGGCCTGGATCAGGGCGCTCGACGCCGTCCGGCTCATGGCGGACGCACCGGAGGCGACCCTGGCCTCGATGCTCGACGACCTCGCAGCCCGCCACGGCGACGCCGCCGCCCTGCTTGGCGAGGGTGGTCAGCTCAGCTTCCGGGGCCTGGCCGCGCAGGTGAACAGCGTCGCGCGCTGGGCTGTCGCCGAGGGCGTCGCGGGTCAGGCTGTGGCCTTGCTGATGCCGAACCGGCCCGCCTACGTGACGACCTGGCTCGGGCTGACCCGGGCCGGCTGCACTGTCGCCCTGGTGAACACCAACCTGACCGGCGACGCCCTGGTGCACAGCATCCTTGCCGCCCGCGCCTCGTCGCTGATCGTGGACAGCACGCTGTTGCCAGCCATCACCGCCGTCGCCAGCCGGCTGCCGCCGGGCCGCGCCTGGATGCATGGGGCCGGTGGGTCCGGCGAGCTGCCGCAGTTCGCGCCGGAGATGGGCTATAGCGGCGCCGCGCTGGACGCCGCCGAACTGCCGATGCCGCATCCTGCGGATGTTGCGCTGCTGATCTACACCTCCGGCACCACCGGCCTGCCGAAGGGTGCCAGGGTCACCCACGGCCGCATCCTGGAGTGGAGCCTATGGTTCGGCGGCATGATGGACGTGCAGCCCGAAGACCGGCTGTATGACTGCCTGCCGATGTATCACAGCGTCGGCGGCGTCGTCGCGGTCGGGGCCATGCTGGTCCGCGGCGGTTCGGTGCTGGTCAGCCAGCGCTTCAGCGCCAGCCGGTTCTGGGACGAGGTCGTGGACGGCGGCTGCACCATCGTGCAGTACATCGGCGAACTCTGCCGATACCTGACCGTGAGCGAGCCGCATCCGCGGGAACGCGGGCACTGCCTGCGCCTGGCCTGCGGCAACGGGCTGCAGGCCGGCGTGTGGCAGGCGTTCCAGGACCGCTTCGGCATTCCGCAGATCTTGGAGTTCTATGCGGCGACCGAGGGGAGCGTGTCGCTGTATAATTGCGAGGGTAAGCCCGGAGCGATCGGCCGGGTGCCGCCGTTCCTGGCCCACCGCTTCCCAGTGGCGCTGATCCGGTACGACCCGGCCACGGGCGAGCCGCTGCGCGATTCGGCCGGGCGCTGCATCCCCTGTGATCCCGACGAGGCCGGGGAGGCGGTCGGGCGCATCGACCCGACGCCCGGCGCCCCGGCACGTCACTTCGACGGCTACACCGACGCCGATGCCTCGGCGCGCAAGGTGCTGCACGGCGCGTTCACGCCCGGCGACCGCTGGTTCCGCACCGGCGACCTGATGCGCAAGGATGCGGCTGGCTTCTACAGCTTCGTGGACCGCATCGGGGACACCTTCCGTTGGAAAGGCGAAAACGTGTCCACGACCGAGGTCGCCGCCGTGCTGCAGGCCTATCCCGGCGTAACCGACGCGGTTGCCTACGGCGTCCTGGTGCCCGGCCATGAAGGCCGCGCCTGCATGGCGGCCGTCACGACCGGCGAACGGTTCGACTTGGCCGGTCTCCGGTCGCATATCGCGGCGGCGCTGCCCGACTATGCCCGGCCACTGTTCGTCAGAGTCTGCCAGTCGCTCGACCTCACGAGCACCTTCAAGTTGACCCGGACGAGGCTGGCCGCTGAAGGCTACATGGCCTCCAGCGACCCCGTCTGGTTCAGCAACCGGGTGGCCGGGCGCTACGTGCCATGCGATCAGGCGCTGCTCGACGAGATCGCTGGCGGGCTTCGGCGGCTTTAGCGGTCGCTGCTGCGTCCTGTGGACATGCTGCCAGCTATCAGGCGCATCAACTCAAGCTGGGCGCCGGGCGCTTGGGGAGCCTACTTGCACCGTCATTGCGGCGTAGCAAACCAGGGGCTGCCGCCGGTCACCACGACGTCATGCATGCCGCCGCTCCAGCTTGCCCGAGGCCGTGATGTCGAGCGACGGCACGACCCGGAGCATCGCCGGGACCTTATAGGCGGGAAGCACCTCCCGGCAGGCCTGCAGGATGTCGTGCTGCAGGGCGGCGAACGACGCCGGCGCCGCGGGACGCGAGAGCACGATGTCGGCCACGACGATGGCCCCGGTGATCGGGCTGGACCGGCCCCGCACCCGGGCCATCTGGACGCCGGGATGGCGGGTGATGACGGCCTCCACCTCCTCGGGGTGCACCTTTTGCCCGCCGACGTTGATGATGCCCTCGCGCCGGCCTGCGAAACAGTAACGGTCCCCGCTGAGCACAACCATGTCGCCGGTATCGACGAAGCCCTCCGCGTCGCACAGCGTGCCGCGGTCGCCCATGTAGCGCGATGCGGTGCGCGGCGAGCGGATGCGCAGCGAGCCATCGACGACGCGGATGTCCGCAGCCGACCGTCCGATGATCCCGGCCGGGAACCCCGCTCGTCCATCCGTGACCTCGAAGCCGACCCCGGCCTCGGTCGAGGCATAGGCATGGGTCAGCGCCGCCCCAGGGAACGCGTGGGCCAGTTGATCCAGGATCGTCTGGTCCGCGACCTCTCCCGAAAGCCGCACGTATCCGGGCGCCACCTGCCGCAGCGCCGGGCTCATCAGCGCCTGGCGCCAATGCGACGGGGTGCCCAGCATGTGGCTGACCCCGGCGCGCCCGGCCCGTTCGAGAAATTGGCCGACCGGCTCGCCGGCCTGCGACAGCACCAGCGCGCTGCCGCCCAGCAAGGCCCGCAACAGGACCTGCAGGCCGCCATAGCGCCTAATGTCGTAGAACGTGCTCCAGACCGCACCGGCCCCGGCGACCGGACCATCCTGCAGCGGCCCGGTCAGGCTGGCCAGCGTATGCATGACCAGCTTCGGCCGGCCCGTCGTGCCGGAGGTGAACAGCAGCCACTCCGTCGGCACGTCCCGGTCAGGGGCGGGCGCGCCCGGGCCGCAGGCGCCCGTGCATCCCGCGACCAAAAGACCGGATGGCGGATGCCCTGCTGGGCCGGTGCCGTCGGTGACGACTGCGTCCACCTCGGCCTCGGCAATCACCGCGGCGACATGCTGCGGCGCCAGATCGGGCGGACACAGCACGATCCGCCGTGCGATGCCGTCCATCTCGATCAGGGCCAGGGCCGCGGGAAGCTGCCGGTCGCACGAGATCAGCACCGTGCGGCCGCGCAACGCTTCCCGCTGCGACCCGAGGCTGCTGCCCGCCGCAAGCCCGGCCAGCGCGACGCCCCCGCTGGCGTCGGAGACCAGCCGCTGCGGACCCAGGCCGGCCGCAGCGGTCAAGTCCCAAAGCGACCGGTCAGCTCGAGGCATTCTCATACATCCGGACGAATTCGCCGACCGTCACCGGGAAGCTGACGGTGCCGTCGACATCGAACGGATCGAGACCGAGCTTGTCCTCAAGCGCCGCCACCAGTACGGCCATGCAGAGGGAGTCCAGGCCGGACTCCAGCAACGGCAGGTCGTCGGTCAACGGCGCCAGCCGCTTGTGCTGGCGTTCGGCGACATCGGTCATCTCGGCCAGGATCGTCGCCCGGATCGAGGGCCGGGCGCCGGAGGTGAACGACAGGGCTGGAACGCACGTCACCAGCAGGTCGCGGAACGCCTCCCATAGCACCATCACGCGGTCGTCCGGCGCCATGTGCCGGCTCAGCGCGCCATGGCCCTGCTCCGGGTCGCTGTCGAAACGGACGTGCTCGGACAGGAAGTGGTGGAACGCCTGGAGCAGCGGTGCGTCCCACGTCTTGAACCCGAGGATTGCGGTGAACACGCTTTCCAGGCCGCCATCCTCGTAGCTCGCGATCGCGGCCGCCCGCGTGACGGCATCCAGCGTGCGCGTCTGCTCCAGGTAGGCTTGTCCGACCGAATCGAAGAAGCCCGAGCGGCCGGGATCAATGCTCGCCAGCATGAGCGTGCGCCGCATGAACTCGTCGTGGTTCATCGCCTCGCCGGGTTCGGCCACGCCGGGCCAGGGCGACAGGTTGGGCGTGGCGCATTCTTCCTGCTCGAGGTGCTGCAGCTTCTCATCGAGCGGATAGAGGGTGCGCGCGACGACGAGGCTCTCGCGGAACTGGATGGAAAAGTAATAGTAGGCCCAGGCCACGGAGACCATGTCGTCTTGGCTGAGCGACGCCCACGGCAGGTCGCAGATTTCGCCGACGACGCGACGGTAGCCGAGATCATTGATGACGTTCATTGTACCACTCCTCTGTGTTGGCCTAAGCCGTTGTTGCAATCGATGGGCGCATGACCGAGGAGCAGCTTGGCAAGGGCGGTGACGTCCCGCTCCGTGGTCATTCCGTTCGTCAGGCAGATCCGCACCACCTTCCGGCCCTCGAAACGGGCCGTGGTGAGCCAGGCCTTGCCCGATGTGACGATCTCGTCGGCAATGCTGTGCGCGCCGGGGCATCCCGCCGGCGGCTCGGCGCAGAGCACGGCCATCGGCGAGTCGCTCACGATCCGCCAGCCGTCTGCCACAAGCTCCGATCGCAGCCGGGCCATGAGCGCCACAGTCTGCTTCAGGTGCTCGGCGATCCCCTCCCACCCCGTGGCCGCCAGGATCAGGAACAGCCGCAGGCCGGGGAACCGCCGCGACCATTGCGCCGAGGTTACGTATGGGTCCGCTTGCGCGTCGTTCGACGGCATGCAGCTCGCGGCCTCGTGCGCCACGTGATGCGCCGCCGACAGGATCAGCGGCCGGCTGGTCAGGAACACCCCGCAGCCCATGGTGGCCGCAAGCCACTTATGGGCGTCGATCGTCACGGAGTCGGCGGCCTCGATCCCAGCCAGCGCCCCCCGCAAGCGGCTGGAGGCGATCAACGCGCTACCCCATGCGGCGTCAACATGCAGCCATAGGCCAGCGGCGCGGGCGACCGCCGCGCACGACGGGATGGGGTTGATCATGCCGGCGCCCGTGGTCCCCGCCGTGGCCACGATCATCACGGGAACGCAGCCTTGCGCCTGATCGCGGACGACTGCGTCGGCCAAGGCCTGCGCGTTCATCTGCCCGCGTCCGTCGGTCGCGACCAGGCGCACTGCGGCGCGGCCGATCCCGGCCCCGTGGGCGATCTTGTACCACGCGAGATGCGCGTGTTCCGACACATACGGCACGGGCTGGCCAGGCAGCGCCCGCGCGCCCTCGGTCGCAAGGCGCGGGTTGGCGGCCGTCAGCGCGCACGTCAGCGCGGTCGCGTTGGCCTCAATCCCGCCGGAGGTGAAGTAGCCAGCCGCGCCGGGCGCCAACCCGACCCGGCCGGCCACGGCGTCGATCACGTGCGCCTCGATCGCGACCGCCGCCGGGGAGGTCGTGGCCGAGGCGAGCTGTGGGTCGAAGGCGCCCGCGATCCGGTCCGCGCACCCCGCCGGCAATGCCGGCGCCGGGTTGAACCGCCCGAAGTCGCTGGGATGCGTCACCTGGACGAGGCCCTGCTCGAGCTGCGCGATCGTCCAGGGCAGCAGGCCGGACAGCGGCTGCGGCGCCGCGAGGTCGAACCGGCTCAGCCGCTGCCGGACCCCCCTGGCGGTCATCGTCGGGCTGACCCGCCCCTTGGCGACCCGTTGCCGGGCGTCGAGCAGCGCTTGCGTGGGGGCGCCGTCCCGCCAGCGCCGCTCAGCCGACGATGGAAGCAGGGCCGATGGCGCAAACACGGGGGAGGGGGCGCCGGGGCGCGCTGGCGCGACGTCGATGTTCATGCCGGCCAGCCTTCCCGGGACGGCTCCGATGGCGGCGGGATCGGCGTGCAGCCCTCCTCGACATGCCGGGGATCGCCAGCCCACTCCGGCGGTTGCTGCACCGCTGCCAGCCATGCGGTCGTGGGCTGTCAGGCCGCCCGGATGGCGACGCGGCCGGTCAGCGTCTTCCCCGTCAGCCCACAGCGCCGGATCAGGTCCGGTGCCCAGGGCGCAGGTGCGGAAATGCGGGAGCGCTGGTTTGGTTTCCCGGCCCAAGTCGTTCTGGGGGACCGATAGGACATCGCTGGATTGGCCGGCGCAGAACGCCCTGGCGTACCGTCCATACTCCTGCATGAGAGTGTCTGCGCCATACTCCGGACGACCCGTCACCGCATCATGGAACAGGGTTCCGCCGGCATGGCCGCCCGTCACGCCGGACGTCATCTGGGAACACACCCAGCCGGAGCAGCACTTCGCAACCAGAGTCTGCTGCGGGCCGTCATCGAACCCGGCATAGTTGACCCACGCCACAGGGCGTGCGCGGCGCAGGTATTCAGCGACCCGCCGTGCATCCCAGACGTGACGGTCGGTGCGCATACCGACCGTCTTGATCCGCCGCCGCAGCCACACGATGCCGAGGTCCGGCAGGAAGTGGGAGAACATGGTACCGGTCGAGCCGTAATGCTGCGGCCCCGGCACCATGTTCCGGCTGGGCGGCAGCACGTTCGATACGGTGTAGTGAAAAGCGGCCTGGCCACCCTCAAGCGCCGTGACACGGGCGTCCAGCACGGCATTTGTCGGTTTGCTGATCTCACTGCAGCAGTGCCCGTCGGCTTTAAGGTTAGCCAGGGCAGCCGCGTGCTTGGGACGCTCAAAGCCGTATGCCACCGTTCGATAGACCGGCACGGCGACCGCCCGCGTCGCGAGATCGAGGGAGACGCCGGCCAAGAGCCAATGTCCCTTGGCACATGACCCAAGCTTCCGCTTTATTTGCAATTGAGCACATCATCTGTAGTGTCAGTGTGCCGTTTCGATAGTGAAATCGCTAGAGACCTTTGGGAGTAGCACCTTTCAGCGCTCATGCTCGCCGTTTTGCTCCAGCAGGAGAGTGCCGACGAGCCTGGTGACCGCCGCCTCCTTCGGAAAGATGCCGACCACGTTGCTGCGGCGCTTGATCTCGCCGTCGAGCCGTTCGAGCGGGTTGGTGCTGTGGGTCTTGGCCCAGTGGGCGGCCGGGAAGCCCATGTGGGCCAGCACGTCGTCCCCGGCGCCGTCCATCAGCCCGGCGAGCTTGCTGACGCGCGGCCGGAACTGGTCGGCCACGGCCCGCCAATGCTTGCGTGCGGCGGCCTGGTCGGCCTCGGCGAACGCCGTGCCGACCCAGGCGGCGATCCTGACGACGAAGTCGTCGCAGGGAGATGCGCCGTTGCGTCCGTCCCGCATGCGTCATGGCGTTGTGCAGGAAGTGCACCCGGCAGCGCTGGGCGGTGGCGCCCAGCACGCGGCTGGCTGCGGCCTTGAGGCCCTCATGCGCGTCGGACCTGACGACGAAGGCGTCGCAGGGTGATTACCAGCTTGACCCCGCGCAGGCCGCGGCGGGTGAGCGAACGCAAGAACTCGGTCCAGAACGGCTCAGCCTCCGAGTTGCCGGTTGCCATGCCCAGCACCTCGCGCCTGCCGTCGGTGTTGACGGCCACCGCCACGATGACGGCGACGGACACCACATGCCCGTCACGCCGGGTTTTGACGTAGGTGGCATCCAGCCACAGGTAGGGCCATTCACCCTCGATCGGGCGGCTCAGGACGGCGCCGACACGCTCGTCCAACTCGCGACAAGGCCGGGATACCTCGCTCTTGCTCACGCCCGTGCCGCCCATCGCCTGCACGAGCGCATCCACGGAGCGCGTCGAGACGCCCTGGATGTAGGCTTCCTG
>CAXTFY010000095.1:0-1684 GCA_964243265.1 uncultured Acetobacteraceae bacterium
AAGAGCTATCAGGCCCTAGGGACCGTTGCCGCACTGTCGCGTTCCCCATCCAGAGCCGCGGTCAACCCGGCAACCCGGTCCAGTTCCGGTTCCTGCTCGGGCGCGATGGATGCCGCCGTGACTGCACCCGGCCGTCCCCGGCCCGCAACATGGTGGAGAGCGTTTTTGCATGGGCAACCTGCAAGCCTGTCGGCTGTGCCGGAAGTAGGTTTCGCACCCAAATGGCCGAGATCATCTGGGATTGGGCGGCTTTGCCCGGTTGTTACGATCTGTTGTCAGCCATGCCCCGCCTACGCTAAGGGTATCGTGTTGAAATCGCTCGATAGCCTTCTCAGGCTCGACGGCACGATTCAGGCAACAACGCCATCACAGACGCCCCAGTAGCCGCAAGAGCACGGGACACCGAGCCTGTGGCATGCCACGACATAGCACCGGGTGCTGTGGCCTATGTCGTCAAAGGCAGCTTCCTATTTGACGAACTGCGGAGATGATACGGTGACCGAGGCCGGGCCGCTTCGTAGTCAGGAAGCCCGGCAGCTCCATCAGGCAGGTCGTCCGTTTGCCGTGCAGCAGGTCGCGCCTATGCAGCTTAGGTGTTGGCGACATGGCGAGCAGCGCCTCGGCGAGCGTTGGGAACCGCATCGTCATGCCCAGGCAATCGATCAGCACGATCGTGGAACGCACGGCTTGGAGCGCGAATGCGGTTGCTTGCCGACCGGGGCGGCAAACCAGGAGCAGCTCCTCAGCCCCTTGCACATCCAGGGCAACGGAGACTTGGTATCCCGTTGACCTGACGAGATCAGCCCACCGCAACGCAAGCTCGTGCTCCTCTATGGAAAAGGCGCGAGTCCCTGCCTGTGGCGCGGTAGGGAGCATCGTGCCGTGCTCACGCATCACTGCTGCTCCTGCGTATGCCATGCGCGATCATGCGTCACGCCGTGGATGACCACCATAGGGCCAGGCAAGGCGGCAAGCCGGAGATTGCTGAAGCAGACCGTCCCGAGACCCGGCGGCATGCTGTCCATCAATGGTATGTTCCAGATCATGGGACGCACCGTTCCAGACCTGCGCGTCCGGCGGACCGTTGCGGACATGCCAAGCTGATGGGATGCCGGGCCTACCTTGGCCACCTCTGCCGTCCCGTCCAGGGAAGCGGCCCAACGACGCCAATCATGCGCCTCGCCTTCCTGACGAACCCGGTCGGCTGGGACTGCTGCGTCGGCAGGTTTCCGCCGGGTGGAAGCATGCGGTGCCGGCGCATCGAGGACGGCACTCCACTGCTTTCGCACCACCGGTAGAACTTGGCCGCGGCTTCGCGTTATTCACGATTGCAACTGCGTCGCGGCATCTGCAAGCCGGGACAGGGCGATGAACACCAGCACTTCATCCCAGCCGTTGAGGCTTCCCGTCGCGAAGGGCTCCCGGCGCAGCGACGTGAACAGCGCGCCGAACATCGCTCCAAGCGCGAAGATCGAGGCCAAGCTCGCCGTGAACTCCTGCAGGGATTGCTTGTGAGCCAGGTAAGGCCAGCACATGAGGCTCGTCAGCAGCAAGACCTGCAGCAGGAAGCGGCCAGCCCGCTGCCTTGAGGCCGGATCAAGCGAGCCTGGCAGATCGTCCGCCAGGGTCCGGCGCGGATCGCTCATAGGCGCGCAGTCCTGATGTGCTGGACCCTGATGTGCTG
>CAXTFY010000095.1:1784-3801 GCA_964243265.1 uncultured Acetobacteraceae bacterium
TGCTGGGTTGGGCGGCCCGTTGCGGAGGGCGGCCACCGATCGAGGCAGCCCGGCGTCGCCTCCGCGTGGCACCTTGCCAACGAGAACGGCCAGGCCCGGCCGAGGGTGGCGTCGAGGCCCACGGTCACAGTCCGGACCACCGGAGCCGCCACCAGCGCGATGGAGAGCACCAGCGCCATCTGCACCGGCACCTCGGTGTCGGTCAGGCGCGGCATGGCGCTAGGTCACCAGTGTCAGTCGAGGCAGCCGCGCCGCTTCGTCTTCGGCCCTGATCAGCTCGGGGAGCAGCACGCCCAGCACGTCGAGGGTGGCGCTGGACGCGCGCGTCAGCGGCAGGCGCAGGGTCCCGCCGCACAGGTCCGCCATGCACAGGGCGGCCTTGATCGGGATGGGGTTGCTCTCCCGGAACAGCGCCTGGTGCAGCGGCGCCAGCAGGTCGCGCAGCCGGGCAAACTCGGCCAGGTCGGCCCGGTCCCATGCGGCATGCATCCCCGCGCACAGCGCCGGCGCCAGGTTGGCGGAGACCGACATGCAGCCATGCCCACCCATGGCCCGGTGCGCCGCCGCGGTCGCGTCGTCACCCGTGAACTGGATCAGGCCTTCGCCGCACAGGGCACGCAGGCGCGCGGGCCGCGACAGGTCCCCGGCAGCGTCCTTGACCGCCACGGCCAAGCCGCTGTCGTACAGGCGTGCGATGGTTTCGTCCGCGATGGCTGCGCCGACGCGGGCCGGCACGTCATACAGGACCACGGGCAGGTCGGCCGCATGCGCCACCGCCCTGACGTGGGCGACGATGCCGTCCTGTGTCGGCCTTGAGTAGGGTGGCGGCGCGCACAGGACAGCGCTCGCCCCGTTCCGCGCCGCCAGGGCCGCCAAGCCGGCCGCAGCCTCGGTCGCCGGCGCACCGCAGCCCGCAATGACCGGCACCCGGTTCGCGGCAGCCTCCACGGCTGCGCTCACGACGCGGGCGTGCTCGGCAACCGAGAGCGCCGAGGCCTCCCCCGTGCTGCCGCAGACGAGGAGGGCCGTGGTTCCTCGCCGGATCTGCCGTTCGCACAAGGCCGCCAGCGCGGCGCCATCCACCTGTCCGTCATGGAAGGGCGTCACGAGGGCTGTGACCGGCCCCCTGACCCCCAGGAGAACGTTGGCGGACTGATTGCTTGCGCTGCGTCCCAGGGCAGATAGGCCAAAGCTTATTCGCATGCGGGTCGTCCGAGGGGTGGCAGTTTGGCACAGCGTTCGAGGGCAACGCGCATACCATGGAACACGGCACAGCTCCTGAAGGGGGGCAGGGTCGGAAAAGCGGAGCTGGCCCGTTCGATGATCCGGTCAGGGCGCCATGCACGACGACGATGGCCATGCATTGCCTGCCCTACGCCTCCATGGGAACACTGCTTTCCCGAGCCGTGAAAACCTATTTGCTCGGCGATAACTATTCGATAGGCATCCATCGCCGCCTGCATAAACGATGTATGTATTCCGCCATCGATCGCCGCCTTCTGGGCAGGGTGCATGTGGACCGGAGATTTCCCAACAAGGAGGCGGTCGTCCGACACGCCGGAACCTGCCGGAGGAGCGGCAGAGTGGAACCATGCGTCATGCCCGAGGGCACGGCGTCCACAAGCAGCGGCAGCCTGGGCTTTCGGAACGAGGTGATCAGCGCGGGGATGGAGGTTGCTGGGCGGGACACGCCGCGTGATCACGGGCCACCTGTACAGCGGCAGTCGTTGCGGCCTGAACGTCGTCGCTGTTTCCAGAACCGATGAAGCTGTCTTGGCTGCAGCCTGATGCCACACGCAGCACCGGAAACCGCACGGGGCTGCCGGCCTGGTCCGGCGCCTGCACGGCTAGATGAAAGTCCTCAATCCCGGCTGATGGAGCGCCGCCGGGTTCGAGGCGCCAGGTTTCGTGTGGCACCCCTCGTTCCGTTATCGTCGGGCCATTGCAATCGGGTTGGGGCGCCACCCGGAAGCTCGCTCAGGCCGATGCGCGCCTGTTCGGATCAATGCCAGCGAGG
>CAXTFY010000095.1:3901-14957 GCA_964243265.1 uncultured Acetobacteraceae bacterium
CCATGTGCGCCGCTGCCGGTCCCCTGTCAGGCGACATGACGCCTCGCGCGTGCCGTGGGCGTCGACCGCCAAACCGTGCAGGGCTGGCTGTATGTTGCGGCCGCGCCGGGTTCGAGATGCTGCGCCAGCACGTCCTCCAGGCGGCCTGAACGACGCCGCGGCAGCCCCACATCTGCACTGAGAATGCGGAAGGACCGTTCCTGGTGTCGCCTGACAACGTGGCCGCGTTGGAAAAGACCCGGCCTGGCGGCCAGCCACCGGGCAAGCACCAGCGGCCACCCATTCGGGTATAGGAGAAATCGAACCCCAAATGCATCTCCGGCTCTGGCAAGGCTTCGAAGAATGCCCGGGCGGCGTTGCCGAGGGGAAGCCAGATGGCCTAGCCTGGCTTTATGGAACCCTCCCCTTTCGCCGCTGGCGCCGCCTACATGCGGGGCGAGTTCGTCCCCATCGGCGAGGCGTGCATCCCCGTTACCGATTGGGGGTTTACCCGGTCGGACGCGGTCTATGACGTGGTGCACGTGTTCGGCGGCGGGTTCTTCCGCTTGGCCGACCACCTCGAGCGGTTCGCCCACTCCATGCAGGCGCGGCGGCTGGCCCCGCCGGAGGACTTGGCGGGGATCGAGGCGGCGTTGCACCGCTGCGTGGCCCTGACCGGGCTGGACGACGCCTATGTCGCAATGGTGGCCTTGCGCGGCCGCCCCCGGGTCGCCGGGTCGCGCCGGCCGGCGGATTGCGCGAACCACTTCGTCGCCTACGCCCTGCCCTGGATCGACGTGATCCCCAAGGACGTGCAGGAGCGCGGCGCCCATCTATGGATCGCCAGCGTGCCCCGGGTGCCGGATGCCAGCGTTGATCCGACTGTGAAGAACTACCAGTGGAGCGACCTCACCACGGGGCTGATGGAGGCGCACGACCACGGGTTCGACACGGCCATCCTGTGCGATGCCGCGGGCTTCGTGACCGAAGGCCCGGGCTTCAACATCTTCATCGTCCGGGACGGCGCCGTGCTGACGCCCGACCGCGGCAGCCTGCACGGCATCACCCGGCGGTCGGTGCTGGAACTGTGCGAGCGCCTGGGGATCACCGCCGCCGTAGCGCCGGTCACGCGGGCGGAGCTGGAAGAGGCCGATGAGGTGTTCGCCGCGACCACCGCGGGCGGCGTGATGCCGGTCGCCCGCGTGGGGGGCCGCATCCTTGGTAACGACCGGCCGGGGGCGGTGTCGCTGCGGCTGAAGCAGGCCTACTGGCAGGCCCATGCGGACGGCTGGCACCGCACGCCGGTGCAGCGTTGCTGCGGGGATCAACAGTCGATCCTGGAGAGGTTGTCGGGCGGTGTCAGCAAGGTGTCTTCGCCGTAGGTGATCGGATCACGCAATGGTCCGGAAAATCCGCACGCCTTGCATGCGCGACGGCGCTCGCCCCCTCCGTCACCGGCACCCTCTCGGCCCGGAGCACCGCCATCCGCCGCTCCGCCTCGTCCAACCGCAGCCCGGGTTCGGCCAACCCCACCTGCGCCGCGCCCGATGCAGGCGACCGCCGTCTGCGTCACCGCTCCGGGCCGCAACTCCGCCATTAGCGTCACCCACCACACCAGCTTCGCCGCCCGGACCCAGCCCTGGAGCAGCGGACAGGCCAAGGGCGGGATCGACCGCATCGAGCCGCTGGAACGGCAAAGCTACGGCCGGGCCAGCTCCGACCTGCTGCGACACCGCGTCCTGATGCCGGCATGATCCATGCAAAGCGCGGAAGAACCGTGAGGGCGGGTCAACCGCATCGAGAGCCTGACCCGGGACGGCTGCCGGTGGCACGATAACTGCACAACACCCGCAGCCCGTTTCGAGGAGCAACCCATGCGTCCATGGCTCGTCGCCTCCCTGTTGTTCTCCGCCGCACTGATCCCAATCAGTCAGGCGCAGGCCGCGGGCACGCCGCGGTTCGGCTTCGATACCTTTGATCCCGCGCGCAGCGGCTCCTGTATCGAGCGGGTGGTCAACACCGCCATGTGCGACCAGCGCCTAGACCTGGACCCACGCCTCAACCTGGCGCGGCAACTGGCTACGGGCTGGGAGTGGCCGGCGGACCATTTGACGCTGCACCTGCACGCCGGCGTTATCTTTCAGGGCGGCACGCCCTTCGATGCCGAGGCGGTGTGCGCCAACAGCGGGCGCGGCCGCACCGCGCCCTGCAGCACCGGGTTGCAGCTGCTAGCCGGCAAAGCCGCCGTGAACCCGCGCTGACAATCCTTTGA
The DNA here is from genome assembly GCA_964243265.1 of uncultured Acetobacteraceae bacterium. GTDB lineage: Bacteria > Pseudomonadota > Alphaproteobacteria > Acetobacterales > Acetobacteraceae > DASWOJ01. The sequence goes on from CAXTFY010000095.1 coordinate 6,153, forward strand.
AAACCGGGAGAACGACCATTCGCAAGACCAGTGTTGCCGCCACCCTGCTGCTGCTTGCGGGGCCTGCCCTGGCGCAGTCCCCGGCGCCAATCCGCATCGGCGTCCCCATCGGCCTGAGCGGCGCCAACAGCGTCGTCGCGCCCTCCGTCGTGCAGGCGTCCGAGCTTGCCGTAGCCGAGATTAATGCGAAGGGCGGCGTGCTGGGCCGTCCCCTGGCGCTGGAGGTCGCCGACGACGGCAGCGGCGCGGCCGGGGCGCAGCGCGCGTTCGACAGCCTGGTGTTCCAGAAGAAGGTGGACGTGCTGATCTCGATGGAAACCAGCGCCGCCCGCAACGCCGGGCTGCCGATCGTGACGCGGGGGAAGACGCCGTTCATCTACACCTCGTCGTACGAGGGGCACTCCTGCAACCGCTATATGTACTCCAACGCCTGGGTGCCGGAGCAGCAGGAGGCGCCGGTGATCGACTTTTTCCTCAAGGACAAGGGCGCCAAGACGTTCTTTCTGATCGGCAGCGACTATGCCTTCGGCCGGGGGATGCTCGCCTATGCCAAGACCTACATCGAATCCAAGGGCGGTAAGGTGGTCGGCGACGAGTACCAGCCGATGGACGCCGGGGACTGGACGGCCATCATCAGCAAGGTGCGTGCCGCCAACCCCGACGCGCTGATCCTGTCCACCGCCGGCGGCGTGCCGAACGTGACGCTGACCAAGCAGTATAAGGCCGCGGGGATCACCGCGCTGGTCGGCAACCTGGGCGTGGACGAGGGCACGGCAAAGACCATGGGCCAGGACGCGACCGGCATCTACATCTCGGGATCGTACTACACCAGCGTGGACACCCCAGCCAATAAGACCTTCCTGGACGCCATGCGCGCGAAGTTCGGCAGCGACCTGCTGACGCCCAACGACCTGTCGGTTCCGCAGTACGAGGCGATCTACTTGTATAAGGCGGCCGTCGAGCGGGCGGGCGGCACCGCGGCGGACGGCATCGTCAAGGCGCTGGCAGAGGTGACGTTCGATGGGCCGCGCGGCCGCAACCAGATGAACCGGGAGCGCCATGCGGCGCTCACGATGTATCTTGGCCAGGTGGAGGCGGATGGCAGCGTGAAAATCTTGCAGACGGCGAAGGACGTGGACCCCGGTGAGCAGTGCCCGAACCTGAAGTAGGCCGGTCCGGGCGGGCCACGGCATGAACCTGTTGCTGGACATCGTGACCACGGCGGCGATCCTCTACGCCGTCGCGCTCGGCCTGCTGATCGTGTTTGGCGTCATGGGGATCATATCCTTTGCCCATGGCGCCATGCTGACGGTGGGCGGCTATGCCGCGCTGCTGGTCACCCAGGCTGGCGCCAACCCCTGGCTCAGCCTGCCGGCGGCGGCCCTAGCCGGGATGCTGGCCGGGGCGGCGATGGAGTGGGCGGTGCTGCGGCCGCTGTACCGCAGGCCGCTGGATGCGATCCTGGCGACCTGGGGGCTGGGCATCGTCATCGGCCAGGTCATCACGCTGGTGTTCGGCCGCCAGGTGCAGTTCGCGCAAAGCCCGCTCTCGGGCGCCGCGACGGTGCTCGGCGAGTCTTACTCGCAGTACCGCCTGCTGCTGGTGCTGGTCGCCGCAGGATTGGGAGGGCTGATCGCGCTGGTGCTGCACGGCACCCGGCTCGGGCTGGTGACCCGGGCCGTGATCGCCAACGAGAACCTGGCGCAGTCGCTGGGCGTGAACAGCGCGCGGGTGCGGTTCGCAAGCTTCAGCCTGGGATCGGCGCTCGCCTCGCTGGCCGGCGCGCTGGTGGTGCCGTTGTCGAGCGTCGATCCCAACATGGGAGTCCCCTGGCTGGTGGCGGCCTTCATGCTGGTGCTGCTGTCCGGGTCGTCGCTGGTCAGCATGGCCGCCGCTGCCGTCGTGCTGGGCGCCGCGCAGGTCCTGGTCTCCACCTACCTCAACGCCGTGCTCGGCGGCATGACCATCGCCATCCTGGCCGCCGTCATCCTCCGCATCCGGCCGACCGGCTTCGCCCGTGCGTGACGCCGACGGGACGGAGCCTCGCCACGCCGACGGGACAGGGCCTCGCCCGGCGCGGCGCTGGCTTCCCGCGGCGCTCACGCTGGCTGGGGCGGCGGCTGTGCTGGCCGCGCCGCTCGTGCTCGACACCTACAGCGTCAACGTGCTGACCCGCTCCCTGCTGCTGGCCGTCGCCGCGGTCACGGTGGACCTGCTATGGGGCTACACCGGCATCCTGAGCTTTGCCCAGGCGGCATTCCTGGCCATCGGCGCCTATGCGCTGGCGCTGGTGTCGTCCAGGATCGGCTTCACCCCGGGCACCGGGCTGCTGGCCCTGCTGCTGGGGATGGGCGCGGCCGGGGTGGCGGCGCTGCTGGTGGGCTGGCTGGCGTTCTCCTATGGCGCGTCGCCGCTGTATGTCTCGACCATCACCCTGGTGTTCCCAATCGTCTTCGTCCAGCTCATCTTCGCCGGCGGCAACGTCACGGGGTCGAGCAGCGGGCTGTCCGGCTTCGACGTGCCGGACCTCGACACCGAGACCTGGTTCCGCGCCGCCGGCCTGCTGCTGGTCGCGGTCACCGCACTGGCGGCAACCTTGGTCCGCAGCGACTTCGGCCGCGTCCTGGTCGCCATGCGGGAGAACGAGGTGCGGTGCCAATACCTCGGCATCCCCACCGCCCGGCTGAAGGTGTCGCTGTTCACCGCCTGCGCACTGGTCTGCGCCGCCGCTGGTTGGGTCTATGCGGGCGCGACGGCCGTGGTGGCGCCGGAACTGGGCAACTTCGTGTCCGGGACCGAGCTGGTGATCTACACCGCGCTGGGCGGGCGGGCGACGCTGGCCGGGCCGATCCTCGGGGCTGTCTCGATCGACGCCACCAGCAACTACCTGAACGGCGCGTTTCCCTTCCTCTGGGCGCTCATCATCGGGCTGGTGTTCGTGGTGGTCATCGTGGCGCTGCCCGGCGGCCTGCTGTCCCTGCTCCCGCTGCACCGCCTGCGCCGTGCGCCCCAGGCCCGCCGCCTGGTGGAGGCGCCGCCCCGCGTCCGGCATGGCGAGGGCCTGGTGCTGCAGGTGGCGGCGCTGGGCAAGCACTTCGGCAGCCTGCGGGTGCTGCAGGATGTGTCGTTCACCGCCGAGGCCGGCGACCTGGTCAGCCTGATCGGCCCGAACGGCGCCGGCAAGACGACGCTCATGCGGTGCATCGCCGATGGGCGGGAGCGCAGCGCGGGCAGCGTCCAGGTGGGCGGGCAGGGCATCGGGCGGATGCCGCCGCACCGCTGCACCGCGCTGGGCGTCGGCCGCAAGTTCCAAACGGCGTCGGTGTTCGAGACGATGACGGTCGCCGATTGCCTGCTGGTCGCCCGCAGCCGAATCGCCCGGCCGTCCCTGTTCCGGCGCACCCCCACCATCGCCCTACCCGCCTCCGCGCTGGAGGTGGTGCATGCAACCGGGCTGGCGGACCGCCTGTCCGTCGAAGCCCGGCACCTGTCCCATGGCGAGAAGCAGTCGCTCGAACTGGCGATGGTGCTGGCGCTGGAGCCGGCGCTGCTGCTGCTGGACGAGCCGACGGCCGGGCTGACAGCGCCGGAGCGGCAGCGCATCGGCACGCTGCTGGCCGACCTGTCGCACCGGCACCGCCTGTGCATCGTGCTGGTGGAGCATGACTTGGACTTCGTGCGCCGCATCTCGTCCCGGGTGATCGTGCTGCACCAGGGCGGCATCGTGCTGGATGGCGGCGTGGAGGAGGCGGTGCAGTCCGACACCGTGCGGACCATCTACGCCGGCGCCGCCCATGCCTGACCTGATGCGGGGGCCTGAACTGGAGCGAGGGCCTGACCTGCTGCGGGTGGCGGGCGTCACCGCCGGGTATGGCGGCACGATGGTGCTGCGCGACGTGTCGCTGGAGGTGGGGCCGGGCGAGATCGTGGCGCTGCTCGGGCGCAACGGCGTCGGTAAGACCACGCTGCTGCGCACCGTCGCCGGCTTCGTGCCGCCGCGGACCGGGGGCGTGTTCCTGGACGGCCAGCCCTTGGCCGGGACCCCGCCCTACCGCGTTGCCCGGCGGCAGGTCTGCTACGTCGCGCAGGAGCAGGCGCTGTTCGCCGACATGACGGTGGGCGAGAACCTGCGCCTGGGCGTCGCGCACGACCGCCTGTTCCGTGAGCGCCTGCCGCTGATCGAGCCGCACTTCCCGGTGCTGCTGCGGCGCCTCGGCCAGAAGGCCGGCACCCTGTCGGGCGGGGAGCAAAAGATGCTGCTGATCTCCCGCGCCATCCTGGGGCGACCCCGGCTGATGCTGCTCGACGAGATTTCCGAGGGCCTGCAGCCCTCCGTCGTGGACCGCCTGGCCGGCGTGCTGGCGGCGGAGCGGCAGGCGCACGGGACGGCGATGCTGCTGGTGGAGCAGAACGTCGCCTTCGCGCTGGCCGTCGCCGACCGCTTCGCCGTGCTGACGTCGGGGGTGGTGGTGGAACGCGGCGGCGCCGCGGACGCGGGCGCGGCGGCGCAGATCGAACGGCATATGACGGTGTAGGACATGCAGCTCAACACATTCTCCATCGTGGCGCGGTGCCCGCGCACGGGCCGGATCGGCGGGGCGGTCAGCACGGCGGTGCCGGCCGTGGGATCGATTTGCCCCTTCGTGCAGCCGGGCGCGGGCGCGGTGGCCAGCCAGGCCTGGGCCAATCCCTACCTCGCGCTGGACGCGCTGGCCTTGATGGCCGGCGGCGCGGCGGCGCAGGCGGCGCTGGACCAGGTCCTGTCGGGCGACGGCGAGCGGGCGCTGCGCCAGGTCGGGGTCGTTGACGCCGCCGGGCGCTCGGCCGCCTGGACGGGTGACGACTGCACGCCCTGGTGTGGGCACCGCACCGCGGACGGCTATGCCGTGCAAGGCAACATGCTGGCCGGAGAGGACGTGGTGATCGACATGGAGACGGCGTTCCTGGAGGCCGCGGACAGCGGTTTGGAGGAACAGCTCATGCGCGCGCTGGAGGCCGGGCAGGCTGCTGGGGGCGACAAGCGGGGCAAGCAGTCCGCGGCGCTCAAGATCTACGACCGGGAAGCGTATCCCTGGCTCGACCTGCGCGTGGATGAACACCCGGCGCCGGTCGCCGAGCTGCGCCGGGTGCTCGGCATCGCGATGCTGCAACTGCGGCCGTTCGTGGACGCGATGCCGACACGGGAGGGGGCAGCCGCCGCCATGCCGGACGAGGTCACGGCGATGCTGGCCCTGTCCCCGCCCCGGCGGCCCGGCGGCGGCGGGTCCGAACCGTAACCGCCACCTGCTGGCGGCGCCGGCGCCTTGCCGCGGCCAGGCATGGACCCGGCCCGTCACGAGCGCCAGCAGGGCTTCCCGGTGCCGCCCGCTCCTCGCTTCGCCATGCAGGCCGCGGCCTGGAGGGAGCAGAATGGCGGCATGCGGCTTTGAGGTCCTCGGATGGACCGATGCGACGGACGCCGGACGGGCGTGGCTCGAGGCGCAAAGCACGGGCCAGGGACGCCGCCGCAGTCGCCTCAGCCCCGGCTGGGGGGCCAGGCGACGCGGACGCGGACCGGGTGTTCCAGCTCCGGCATGCGGTTGAGCGCATGGACGGCGACCGTCCGCCTCGGCCGCCCGGCGCTGGTCCGCGCGCGCAGCCCGTCGCCGGACATCCTCGGCGCGCGCTCAAGGCCGGCGATCCCAGGCGAGCGCGGCGCACCGGCCCGTTTCAGACCCCTCGTGGTTCGCCACGGCAAGGGGCCGATCTCACGCCGGTGGCACACCCGACGACCTTGACCATGTAAAGCGAGCGTTTTACCACGGAAGGCGTGGACAAGCGTGCTCAAATCTTGGCCGCGGCGGACAGGGCCTTCCAGGAGGAGGGCTTCCAAGGCGTCGGGATCGATCGCATCCTGGCGCCGTTGGGCGCTTCGACGCGGACCCTCTACAAGCACTTCGGCTCGAAGGACGGCCTGGCTGCTGCGGTACTGGCCGACCGGGACCGGCGCTTCCTCGCCGCTCTGTCGGAGGGGCCAGGGCTGGCGCAGCGCCCGGTCCCCGCTCTGTTCGATGGCCTGCGGCGCTGGATGGCGGCGGAGGGCACCCACGGTTGCCTGTTCCTGCGCGCGCTCGGCGAGTACGCCGGCCGTGGCGGCGGCATCGCCGGGCAGGTGCGCGCGCACAAGGCGGCCGTGCGGGCGGTCATCGCGGCGCGGGTGGCCGCGGAACTCGGCCGGCCGGACGAGGCCGTCTCGTCGCAGATCTGGCTGCTGTTCGAGGGCGCGACGGCCGCAGCCGTGCTCGCGGGCGCCGACGTGGTCGCCGCCGCGGAGGATGCAGCCGCCGCCTTGCTCTCGGCGGCGCGGGGCAGCCGGGCATGAGGGGCGGGGCCGGGCTTGTTGGGGCGGGCTTCGCGCTCGTCGCCGTATGCTATGGGCTGGCCCGCTTCGCCTACGGCCTGTTCCTGCCGGCGATCGGCGCCGAGCTCGGCCTCGACCAGACCCAGGCGGGCGCCATCGGGGCCGGCGCCTTCGCGGCCTACTGCGTGGCGGTCTGCTCGGCATCGCTGCTGTGCGTCCGGATCGGGCCGCGTGCCATCCTGGTCGCGGCGGGCGTGGTCGCCACGGCCGGCATGGCGCTCGTCGCGTCGGCGCAATCGCCGCTGATGCTGGGGGTCGCGATGGCGTTGGCCGGCGTGAGCACCGGCCTCGTGTCCCCGCCGCTCGCCGCCGCGGTGTCCATGGCCGTCACGCCGGCCCGGCAGGCCGCCGCGAACACATTCGTCAACAGCGGCACAAGTGCGGGTGTGATCCTATCGGGACCGCTCGCCCTGCTGTTCGCCGACGCCTGGCGCGGCGCCTACGCGGCGTTCTGCGTCGTCTCGCTCGGCGTCACGGCATGGATCTGGCGGGCGTCGCCCACACGAACCGACGCTTCGCTGCAGCCGCGTGCATCCCTGCTCCTGCTCGCTGCGCCGGAATTGCGTCCGGCGTTGGTCGTGGCGTTCCTGGCGGGCGCGGCCAGCACGGCCGTCTGGACGTTCGGCGGCCGGTTGCTGCGCGATCTCGCCGGTTGGGACGCAGCATGGATTGGCCTCGCCTGGATCGTCATCGGCGCCGCCGGCTTGGCCGGGGCCGCCGCGGGCGCGCTGGTCCGGACGTTCGGGCTGAACACGGTCCATAGGCTGTCGCTCGCCGCGATGGCCGCCTCGTTCCTGACGCTTGCCTTCCTTGCGGGCGCCGCACCGCTGGCCTTCCTCGCCGCGGCGCTGTTTGGCGGGTCGTACATCATGCTCACGGGCGTGCTGCTGGTCTGGGGCGTCGAAGCGGTGCCGTCGCATCCCGCGCTCGGACTTGGCGCCCCGTTCCTGGCGCTCGCGATCGGGCAGGCCGTCGGAGCCCCGGCCTTCGGCGCCCTTTATGACGCAGGCGGCGCCCGCATCGCCTTGGTCGTCTCCAGCATGGTGTGCCTCGTTGCGATGATGTTCGGCAAGGCGCGGCGCAAGGCAGGACCTGCCTGATGATGCGAGGGAAATCCGCGGTCGGCTCCGAACCACGGCTGCCTTGCCGGGCCATACCTCGGGAAGGTGCCGAGGCGAGAACCTGTGGGCGCGGCACGTCGCCTATGCCCTGCAGGCCGGCTTCGACCGTCCAGCCGCCCGGCGGCTCGTCGCTGCGGCCATTGCATTCACGACACCATCCTTCGCCCTGGCGCATTGGACAACGAAGCGCAGTCAGCAGCGCCCTGGCGCCGGGCTACGCCGGCGGACATGGCGCCTGAAGACGTCGAGTGGGTGGCCGGGACGGTCCCTGCGACAGCCGGTCACTTGGCCGCCGCCGGTGCCCTTGGCGCTGGGCTGCCGGGGCTGCGCGTCTGGATGCTCGATCTGGACTTGACGCCTCTGGGCGAAAGGCCGGAGGTCTTCGCGCGCAATGACCGGCTGCTGCGGCTGGAGCAGCCGGACCTGGACGCGTCCGGCTTCACCGCGGACGACCGTTCCTTCCTGGCGCGGTTCATCGGCACGCCAGCCCTCTATCACACGCCGGCGTTGGCTGCCGCGTTTGCGGCGCAGGCCCGGCAGAACATCGCCCATGTCCTGACCAAGGCCAATTAAGAACCTCCAAACCGGTGGTACGATAGGGGGAGACGTGGCAGAGTCCACGGTCGGCCTGCGCTTGCCAGAAGGCAGCGTGATCGACGTGGCCCCTTACCGGTTTGCCGTCTTGTACACCCCTGGCCATACCTTTGGTTGCCTTTGGCCTAGCCGGCCCATGGCGTGCTGGTGCCAATGGGCAGAGCCCGCGCGAGCGTCACGTCCGGCTTTGGGCCGAACGGGGCCGCCTCGGGTGGCAGCGCGCGACCGGGCACGGCCGGCGCCGTCCCGCAGCAACCGCCCTGGGCCGCCACAAGCCCCCGATCGCGCCCAAGCTGCACACCCGGTCCCGGCCCGGTCAGCATGGCGAGGCCCTCCATCGGCGACGCCTAGCCCATCGGCATCCGCCGCTGATCCCTGCGGGCCGGGCACCCTGCTGCCCCTGCTCGGGTCCATGCACCACGCCCCAAGGCGCGACAACAGCGTGATCCCGGCGGCTTGAACAAACCCGCGGCACTGATATTGCCTGCACGGGAAAGCATCCGGAGACCGCCCCATGCCCAACCGCTTCCACCTCGCCTGGTTCTGCAACTTCTCCGCCGGCGAGTGGAACCACCCCTATGCGCCGCCGACGTCGCCCTGGGACGGCAAGTTCTACGTCGAGATGGCGCAGGCGATGGAGCGCGCCTGCTTCGACTACATCATGCTGGAGGACACGCTGATGGTGTCCGA
>CAXTFY010000096.1:0-3285 GCA_964243265.1 uncultured Acetobacteraceae bacterium
GGGTCGAGCCGCCGCACGTGTGTTACGACAGCAGCCTTGAAACCGCGCTGGCCGCAGTCCGTGCAGAGGCCGAGCAGGCCCGCCAGGCCGGGATGGCGCCCGCGGCGGCCTGATCGCTGCCGGCGGGCCTGCAACGCGCGGAGCGGCGGCGCGCAGCCCGAAGCACCGCAGGACGGGGTGCCCCAGGTGGGGCAACCGGCAGGGCTGGAGGCGCGTCAAGGCATGGCTGCACGAGAAGCCCCCCTGTTGCAACGGCCTCTGCCAGGTCTGCGGGCGCTCAAAGACGGTTCCAATCGCGGTGAGGGTGCAGATTTGTCAATCCCGCTCGTTTTCGCTGTCCACGGCGGCTAAGGTCGCCTAACGTACAATCTGGCTGGAGCCAGTGCCTCAATGCACGGTCGCGGAGACTGTCAATGACGCACCTGGCTTATTCACCACGCCTGCAAAACGAGAGCTGCGCTGCCTGCCCAGCCCGGCCGATGGGCATCTGCGCGCCCTGGTCGGTGGACGAGATCGAGATGTTGTCCGGCATCAAGGGTCGCCGGCGCGCAGTGCTTGCCTCGACCGACCTTTATCGCCAAGGCGAGCCCAGCCCAAACTACTTCGTGGTCGTCAACGGCTGGGTCGGCACAAGGGTGCTCCTCAGCGACGGGTCCTGGCACATGCCTGATTTCGCCCTCCCCGGCGCGCTGCTTGGTGGGCAGCCGGCGCCCGGCTGCTCCATGACGCACTCCGCAACCTGCCTCAACAGCGTCACGGTCTGCCCGATCCCCCGGCATCGCCTCGATGCCCTGGTCGCGTCCGACCCCCGGCTTGCGCTCCGCCTGGCGCACCTTGCCGCCTGCCGCGAAGCCCGGCTGCAGGACCACTTCGTCAACATCTCCGGGCGTGGCGCACGGGAGCGGGTGGCGCACCTGCTGATGGAGCTGTTCCACCGTGTCCGTCACCGGCCACCGGCCACCGGCGATTGCGTCCAGCTTCCCTTGACCCTCGCGCATATGGGCGAAGCGCTGAACCTGACCGAGGTCCATGTGAGCCGGATGCTGGGCCTGCTGCGCATACAGGAGGTCGCGCATTTCTTCCGGCATAAGCTGGAGATCCTGGATGCAGCGGCCTTTGCAGTGGCCGCGGGCTTCGGAATGGAGTCCGGGATATTCGGCGATGATCTCCCTGCATCGGCCCTGCGATCGCCCGTGTGAAACGGCGCCCGCCGCGGACGCAGCCAATCGGCCAGGCCGCGCCCGGGGGTTCATAAGCGTCCTCAGCCGTCCCATCTAAAACCGGTAGCCGATGCCGGCGCCGACGATTGTCGGGTCGAGCGCGGTCTTCGCCAGGATTGCCCCGCTGTTGATCCGCGCTTCCGTGTCTAGGAAAACCTGCTTCACGTCGAAGTTGGCGAACCAGTGCCCGCTGATGTTGTAATCGAACCCAGCCTGTATCGCCGCGCCGACGCTGTTGCTGAGGCCAACCTTGGTGACTGTCGGGCCAGACGGCTTGCTGTCATAGAAAAACGCAACCGTCAGGCCCGCCCCGACATACGGGCTGAAGCGGCTTTGCGGCAAAAAATGGTATTGCAGCGTCAGCGTTGGCGGCAGGACATAAACGCTTCCGACGTCGAGGTGCCCCAGTGCCGTGTGGCCGCCTGAAAGCTCGTGACGTGTGCTGGCCGCGATCAGCTCGGCGGCAAGGTGGTCGGTGAAAAAGTAGGATACGTCCACCTCCGGCGCTGCCGTGCTGGTCACGTTCACCCCGCCGTGGATCACCGAGATCGAACTCGACAATGTTTCAGGGATCACTCCGATGGCCCGGATGCGGACCATCACGGTTCCAGCCTGTTTGCCGACCGGCGCGTTCGGGTCCACTCCTGGCGCCGGGACCGTTTGGCTGACGCCTTGCGCCGGCGTTTGAGCGTTGGCGACGCCGGACAGCACGGTTGCCGCAAGCATCGTACCCATAAGTGCTTTGAGCATTTGAGGACCTGATTTTCTAATCCAGGCATGTTGATCCGATAACCGGGGTTCGTCCTTGATCTACGTCAGCCTTTGCATGTCGCCGCCGCCTGCCTCATCGGCGGGCAATCCGAATTCATGCCAAATGCCGTTCAGCACGCCAAACGACACGGCAAGGCCAATGCCGAGCATCCAGGCGAAATACCACATCGGGTCGCTCCTTTTTGTAAAAGCCGGGTCAGTAAAGGTCGGGGTTGGTCGCAATGCCCGCCCGCGTCACCCGGCCCCACAGCACCCAGTAAACCCAGGCGGTATAGAGCAGCACGACCGGCAGCAGCACGACCGTCGAGATCAGCATCAGCATCAGCGTCCGCTCGCTCGACGACGCGTTCCACACCGTCAGGCTCGAATGGGCGTCGATGGCGCTCGGCAGGATGAACGGGAACATCGACAGCCCGACCGTCGAGATGATCCCCGCCGCCGACACCGCCGATCCCGCCAGCGCAGGGCCTTCCCACCGCAGCCGTATGCCTAGGAGCGCCAGCGCCGCCCCGGCGATCCCCATCACCGGCGCCGCGGTCATCCACGGGTTCGCGCCATAGTTGGCGAGCCAGGCCCCCGCCAGGTGCACCGACGTTGACCGCAGCGGGTTGGATGGCCCGGCGATGTCCGGCATGTCCGTCAAGCTGTAGCCGAGATCACCGTAGGCGACGAAGGCCCCGCCGACCGCGAACAGCGCCATCGACAGGATCGCCGCGATGCTGCCGTAGCCCCGGGCGCGGGTGTGCACGGGTCCGTGCTCCAGCTTCACGCTGAGGTAGGCCGCCCCGTGCAGCACGACCATGGCGACTGACAGCAACCCGCAGAGCAGGGTGAACGGCGTGAAAAGCCCGAGGAAGCTGCCGGCGTAGGTGGTCCGCAAGTCGCTGTCGAGGCTGAACGGCAGGCCCTGCAGCACGTTGCCCACGGCCACGCCGAACACCAGGCTGGGCACGAACCCGCCGACGAACAACGCCCAGTCCCAGGCGGAGCGCCAAGTGGGATCGGGCCGCTTCGAGCGGTACTTGAACGCCACGGGCCGCAGGATCATCGAGGCCAGCACCAGGAACATCGCCAGGTAGAACCCGGAGAAGCTCACGGCATACACGAACGGCCAGGCCGCGAAGATCGCGCCGCCGCCCAGGATGAACCACACCTGGTTGCCCTCCCAGGTCGGCGCGGCGGCGTTGATCGCCATCCGCCGCTCGACGTCGGTGCGCGCGACGAAGGGCAGCAAGGTGCCGATGCCGAGGTCCCAGCCATCGGTCAGCGCAAAGCCGATCAGCAGCACGCCGAG
>CAXTFY010000096.1:3385-7182 GCA_964243265.1 uncultured Acetobacteraceae bacterium
GATCAGGCCGACCTCGATCACCGCCAGCGTGCCGTACACCAGCGTGAAGCCGATCAGCGTCGTCCAGAGCTCGCCGCGGGTGAGCGAGGAGGGCGCCAACGCCGTCGGCAGCACGCCCTCGATGGCCCAGGGCTGCCGCCCGACCTCGGCGATGACCCAGCCCAGCTCGGTCGAGACCCAGGGCAGCGGGATGGCCGCCACCGCCAGCAGCAGGAACCACCGCTGGTCGAAGCGGCGCAGGCTGCACAGCAGGAAGGCAAGGCTGAACAGCCCGATGAAGAAGAAGCCAAGCCCCGCCATCACCCGGAAGCTCCAGAACATCAGCGGCACGTTCGGCACCGTGTCCCAGGCCGCCAGCTCGATCTGCTGCGGCGTGGCCCGGCGCGGGTCGCCGACCGTGGACTTCAGCAGCAGGGCATAGCCGAGGTCGCGCCCGTGCAGCGCCAGCACGGCACGCGCGGCGGGGTCCTGCGGCCGGGTCTTCAGCGTCTCGACGGCGTCGTAGGCGTGGATGCCGGACTCGATGCGGTCCTGCGCCGCCAGCACCAGCTCGGACATCCCCGTCACCTGGGTATCCAGGCTGTGGGTGGCGATCAGCCCGAGCACCCAGGGCACCTGCACCGCATAATCGGTGGTGCGGGTCGCGAGGTTCGGCATGCCGAAGATCGTCAGGCCAGCCGGCGCCGCCTCGGTGTGCCAGGCCGCCTCGATGGCTGCCAGCTTCATCTTCTGGTTGTCGGTGAGCGCGTAGCCCGACGCATCGCCCAGCACGACGACGGACAGCGACGACGCCAGGCCGAACGCCGCGGCGACCACCATGGAGCGCCGCGCCACCCCGACCCAGCGGCCGCTGAGCAGGTAGATCGCGGAGATGCCCAGCACCGTCACCGACGCGATCACGTAGCCGGCGCTGACGGTGTGGACGAACTTGGCCTGCGCCACGGGGTTGAACAGCACAGCGCCGAAGTCGGTGATCTCCATGCGCATCGTCTCGGGGTTGAACCCTGCGCCGACGGGGTTCTGCATCCAGCCGTTGGCGATCAGGATCCACAGCGCCGACAGGTTGGTGCCGACCGCGACCATGAACGTCGCGAACAGGTGGCCGAGCTTGGACAGCCGGGCCCAGCCGAAGAACATCAGGCCGACGAAGGTCGCCTCCAGGAAGAAGGCCATCAGCCCCTCGATGGCGAGCGGCGCGCCGAAGATATCGCCGGCATAGGCCGAGAAATACGACCAGTTGGTGCCGAACTGGAACTCCATGGTCAGGCCGGTGGCGACGCCGAGCACGAAGTTGATGCCGAAGATGGTGCCCCAGAACCGCGTGATGGTCCGCCAGATCTCGCGCCCGGTCATCACATAGACGCACTCCATGATGACCAGCATGAAGGACAGCCCGAGCGTCAGCGGCACGAACAGGAAATGGTACAGCGCCGTCAGGGCGAACTGCAGCCGTGAGAGATCGACGACCCCGGGGTCCATGAATTGCTCCGTCGTTCAGGCCCGGCGGCTTTGCAGCGCCGGCTTGGGAGCAATAAGGCGGCCTGGCGGCGTCACGCACACTGATCCCGATCAATGTCGCGAACGAAACATCATGCCAGACCTCGGCGATGAAGAAATCGCCGCACGCCGAACTTCAAGCCAACCGCCGCGCATGGCTGCGGCAGGTCGCGGCGGCCGGGGGATGGCGCAACCGTGCCGCGGCCGGACTGCTGGTGCTGGATGGAGCCGGGGCGATCGGGTTCGCAGGCGCGCTGGCCGGCGCGCTCTCGGCCTTGCCCCGGGGCATTGCGGCCGCATCGCCTTGGCTGGCGCTTGGCATGATGGCGGCCTTGGCGCGCGGACTCTGCGGGTGGGGCTGCACGCGGCTCGGCGCCAGGGCGTCCCGGCTGGCGCGCACCGCGCTGCGCCGCCGGGCCGTGGTCGCGAGCCTGGGCCTGCCACCTGCAGGACGTCCCGCTGTCGGCGAGCTGATGGCGGTCGCGGTCGATGCCGTGGAGACGCTCGACGGCTACGTGGCCCGCTTCCTGCCGGCCCGGCAGGCGGCCATGCTGGTTCCGCTGCTGGTGCTGTCGGCGACCGCGCTGGACAGTCCCGCCTGCGCGGCGATCCTGGCCGCCACGTTCGTGCCGTTCGTCGTGCTGATGGCGCTGGCGGGCGGCGCGGCGGCCGATGAATCGCGGCAGCAGTTCACCGCGCTCAGCCGGCTTTCGGGACTGTTCGCCGACCGGGTGCGCGCGCTGCCGGTCATCCTCGCGTTCCAGGCGGAGGACCGCGAGGCCAGCCGCCTCGGAGCCGCAGCCGACGAGTTGCGCCGCCGCACCATGGCGGTGCTGCGGGTCGCCTTCGTTTCCTCGGCCGGCCTGGAGTTCTTCGCCGCCCTGTCCGTGGCGCTGGTCGCCGTGTATGCCGGCTTCAACCTGTTGGGCCTGCTGCCGTTCCCCGCGCCGGACCACCTGGACCTGGCGCGGGCGGTGTTCGTGCTGGCTTTGGCGCCGGAGTTCTACGCCCCGATGCGCCGCCTCGCCGCCGCCTACCACGACCGGCAGGCCGCCGAGAGCGCCGCCGACCGCATCATGGCGCTCGAGGCCCAGGCCCGGCCGCCGCAGCGCGCCCTTCCGGCCCTTGCCAAGGCGCCGCGCATCCACTTCCACGGCGTCACCGTGCGCTATCCCGGGCAGGACCGCCCGGTGCTGGACGAGCTGGAGTTCGAGGCGGCGCCGGGCAGCATCGTCGCACTCCTGGGACCCAGCGGCTCCGGCAAGACCACGGTGCTGAACCTGCTGCTCGGCCTGGCGCCGCTGGCGGGCGGCGAGGTCTGGATCGACGGCCTCGCGCTGACCGGCGTCGGGTCGCTGGCGGCCGCGGTGGCCTGGATGGGCCAGTCGCCGCTGATCGTGCCCGGCAGCATCGCCGACAACATCGCCCTGTCGCGCCGCGACGCGCTGCCGGCCGAAATCACCGCGGCGGCGGACCGCGCTGGGCTGTGCGCGATGCTGGCCAGGCGTGCCGGCGGGCTTGATGCAACGCTCGACGAGCGTGGCGGCGGACTGTCTGGCGGTGAGCGCCGGCGCATTGCACTGGCCCGCGCCCTGCTCAAGCCGGCGCCGATCCTGCTGCTGGACGAGCCGACCGCCCATCTGGACGCCGTCGCCGAAGCCGCGCTCATCGAGGCGATCCAGCGGGCCGCGCAGGGCCGCACCACGATCATCGCGACCCATTCCGAACGCCTGGCCGCGATCGCGCACCAGGTCGTGCGCCTGGGTCCGGCATGATGTCGCCGATCCGGCGCCTGGTCGCCGCCGAACGCCGCCGGCAGCGCGGCAGGCTGCTGATGGCGGGCGGGGGTGCTGCTGCCGCCTCCGCCGCGGGCGTGCTGCTGCTTGGCTTGTCCGGCTGGTTCATCGCGGCCTCGGCGTTGGCCGGCGCCGGTGGGGCCGCCGCCGTGCTGACCTTCAACTACCTGCTGCCGAGCGCCGCCATCCGGATGCTGGCGATCCTGCGCACCGGCGGCCGTTACGTCGAACGCATCAGCGGGCACGACGCGGCGCTGCATGCCTTGGCGCGGATCAGGCCGGCGGTCTTCCGCGCCATCGCCGCGGCGCCCGCCGCCCAGGCCATGACCATCGCGGCAGGCGATGCGGTCGCCTGCGTGGTGGAGGACGTGGGCGAGGTCGAGGCACGGTTCGTCCGCCGTCCCTCCCTATGGGGCGCCGTGTCCGCGGCGTGCGCCGGTGCGGCGCTGCTCCTGCCGGCGGGACCCCCTGCGTTGGCTGCCGTGGCGGCCGTGTTCGCCGCCA
>CAXTFY010000096.1:7282-8348 GCA_964243265.1 uncultured Acetobacteraceae bacterium
TGATACGCGGGCTGCAGCGGCGCGGCCACCTGCGCGCCTCGGAGGAGCGGCTGGATACCGTACTGCGATGGGCGCCTGCGCCGCTGCCGGAGCGCCTCGCGACGCAGGCGCCAACGCTGGAGTTCCTGGACATCCCGGCCGCGTTGGAACCCGCCGCCATGGTGGGCCTGACGGGGCCGTCGGGCTGCGGCAAGACGACGCTGCTTGAGCAACTGCTCCGCCTGCGGGACGTGCCGCGCGGCTGCATCAAGCTCGGCGGCGTCGAGATCAATGACCTCGACCCCCGGTCCGTCCGGGCTTGCTTTGCCTTCGTGCCGCAGGATGCCGCGCTGCTGGCGGGCACGGTGCGGGACAACCTGCTGCTCGCCGGTCCCGCGGTCACCGAGCCTGCGATGTGGGACGCGCTGCACGACGCCGCCCTCGCTGACCGGGTGCATAGGCTGCCGGACGGGCTGGACACCTGGATCGGCGACAACGGCGCACTGCTGTCCGGCGGGGAGCGGCGGCGGCTGGCGCTGGCCCGGGCCTTCCTGCGGGACGCCCCCTGGCTCCTGCTGGACGAGCCGACGGAGGGACTGGAGGCCGCGGCTGAGCTGCAGGTCGTCCGGGCCTTGGCGGCGCGGCTGGCGCGGCGGGGCCAGGGCGCCCTCATCGTCAGTCACCGCGCGGCGCCGATGGCCGCCTGTTGCCTTGTCGTGCACCTGCCCGATGATTTCCGTTCGAGAAGCGGCAAGGCTGATGGACCGCTTGCAAGTGACGCGGTGGGGAAATCCGCACCGTTGCCGCAAACGGTTGGGCAGCCGGCATGACTGCCTTGTAGACGCCATCAGCCCAGGCATACACGTAGCGCCGGGCCGGCAGGTCGCGCCGTTGCCAGGACGCACGTTTAGTCCGCCTCCCACTCGCTCCGCATCCGCGGCAAGGTACACCCTTGCGCACGCGATGGACCAGGACGTCCACATGCTCGACATCCTGCTCCAGAGCCGGAGTAATGCAAAAGCCGCAAAGTGTGAGGGCCTGCCCGGCGTCGGGCACCGGCAGAGCCGCTACCTGAACAACTGTGCCC
>CAXTFY010000096.1:8448-14917 GCA_964243265.1 uncultured Acetobacteraceae bacterium
AAAACTGCCTTTCGCATCTGACGCGAAATGGCCGGCGTCGCGTGAGGAACTAATCAGCCGTAAACCCCTGTCGCCGTCGCAACCATCAGCCCGACAATGCTTTGCTGCAATCTACCAGATGATTCTCGCTGTGCCATGGTTTAACTTGGCAAGTGCGGTCACTGTGGTCTGCCATTCCTGCACGCTCATATAGCGCGGCGCCAAGAACTGATACATCTCGTCGATCACTCGCCAAAGCCCGTCAGGTTCTCGTGCGGTGTTTACCGGCAGCTTGTCCCACGCCCGGAGCAGCGGCTCCCAGGCGAGGAGCACACAGTACAGCCGGTCCCGGTGCGGGCGAAGAAAGCTTTTCTTCTGGTTCAGGTTGCGTAGCGCTGGCAAAATCTCGCTCATCTCGGCGTCAACCTCCTCGAACCAGCCGACGATCTGTTTTACAGCTTTGGCCGCCAGCCGGCTGACCTGCGAGAAGGTCTCTCGCCGGCTTGGCGCCAAGACCGATAGCTCCTTACCGATTTGATAGACCCGCTTTGTGACGGCCTTGACCGGCTCAAGCAGTCTTGCGCGCAGCGCCTCGATGTAGGCGAGTTCGCCCGCGAGTTCCTCGACAAGCACGGCAACGGCCGACCCCCCACCCTCAATCTGGAGTTCGGACGCAATCTTGCGCAGCGCTTCCTGCACACGAGGTCGCATGGCAGGATCGTCCACCGATGCAAGCAGCATTTCCGGCGTGAGCCGCTCACCGTGGGCGCCCTCCATTCCGCTGATCGATCCGACGAGCTGGATTTGCAGCCGAGCCGACGCAAGTTGGACATGGTAGGCGGAGGGCGTCCAACTCGCCTCACCGGTCAAGACCTCACGAGGCAACTCGCCGCCCAACTCGATCAGGCAAACGAAGCGGAGCGCTTGCTCGATCAGTTGCAGCATGCGGGCATCGGCGCTGTCCGAACGGATGTCGAACGCTTGTGTCACGACCCGAAGCGGAATGACCATGTCTCCGGAGTCATGGATGACGGCCATGGCGGCAAGCCCGTCGCCTTGGCTGAGCCGAAACACCGGGCGGCCCAAAGCAGCGATGCCCGGGTGCTCAAAAGTGCAGGTCGTAGGGGAGCTGGTCATGGCCAATCAGGTAATGGTCCTGGAATGAGGTGACATGGGCCTGGTTCGAGGATGCCGGGCTTTGCCCTGGAGCTGTGGCAGACAGCTTTGAACGGGTTGTCCAATAAATGGCTTGCGGGTGCTTTGGATCGTCTTGGTGTCCGGTGGGCGTTGCTGGTCGGCGACGTCACCGAGCATATCAGTGCAAGTATCCGAGGGCACTGCCTCGGGTGTCATGTGGACAACGCCAGGCCAGGACCCAAGCGAGCGTCGTTTATTTCACATATTCGTCTCGTAACCGGTCGCGTCCTCGGCGACTCCGGCTTCTGCCGTTTAAGGGTGGTTCTATCGTCCACAGTATGCGTCCCACAAACATCCGGCATCCCACAACCACCTACCACGTTTCGGGAACGCTGATGTTCCTGGCCCGTTCACGCATCACGTCGTCTGCATAGTACTCGACGCCATGCCCTTTCATAGCCGGGCACAGATTTACAACCAATGAGCAGCCAGGACCGCGTGAGGGATGCGTGCTTTCAGACCTTGTTAACCATTGGGGACAGGCTGCTTGGTTCGTCAGGGCCGGCCTGGGAGGGACGACATGCACGTTTCATTGGTGACGTGCCCTGCAAGGGCGCTGAACAGCCTGCACGACCATGACCCGCGGGCGATTCAGGCGATGCTTGTCATGATCGGCGGCGGGTGGTCGCTTGACCGCGCAACGCCTGTAACGGCGATCTGTCAGCCGAGCTGGCGCAGCGCTTTCCGCCCACGACGGGATCAACATCCTTTTCCGGCGTCGCCACTCGCAAGGTCCAGCCGCCCAGTGTCGAACCGGCCGGCTCCAAGCCTTTCAGGTTTGGGCCGAGAGTGGCCAAGCAGTAACGCAGTCTCCGACCCGCACGTTCACCGCTGGCAGGGGCGGGAGGTTCATGGTCGTGCCTCGTAGGGCGCACGCACTGCGGCGGCGGCGGGGCCGCCCGCGTCCTCCAGCGCGATGCCGCGCGTCTCCGGCAGCAACAGCGTGGCAACAAGCGCCACCGCATACCCGGCCAGGGAGAACAGGCCGATCGCCTGTCCAAGCGGCATATGCTGCGCCAGCAGCGCCACGAAGGTCACGAACAGCGCGCCGATGCTGCGTCCGAGGTTGTAGGCGAAGCTCTGCCCCGTCGCGCGGATGCGGGTCGGGAACAGTTCGGTGAAATACGGGCCGAGCGAAGCGTAGATGCCCTGGGTGAAGAAGCCGAACGGGAAACCGAGCACCAGGATCAGCCCGTTGCTGACGGGCAGCAGCATGTACGCGAAGTCGATCGCCCAGCAGCCGACGGCGAACAGCAGGAAGTTGCGCCGCCGGCCAACCGCATCCGTCAGGTAGGCGCTGCAGATATAGCCGCAGAACGCCCCTAGCGTGACCACCATCACATAGGACCCGGCGCCGGTGGCCGTCAGGTGGCGGACGGTCTTGAGGAAGGTCGGCAGCCAGAAGATGATGGCATAGCTGCTGCCCTGCACGCCCATCGCCAGCATCGAGGCGAGCACCGTGCGGTGCAGCACGCCGGGTGCGAAGATGGCGAACGGGCCGGGCCGCTCCCCGGCGGCGATCTCGGCCCGCACGGTCCTGGCGAACACCGGCGGTTCAGCGATGTTGCGGCGGATGAACACTACCAGCACGGCCGGCAGCAGCCCGACGAAGAACACGGCGCGCCATGCCCAGTCGCCCGGCAACACCGCCAGCAGGATGGTCGAGACCAGCGCCGCGCCGAACCAGCCCACCGCATAGGCGCTCTGCACGCAGCCGACGGCCTTGCCGCGATGCTGCGGACGGATGATCTCGCCCATCAGCACCGCGCCGGCCGCCCACTCGCCGCCGAAGCCGAGGCCTTGCAGGCTGCGCACCACCAGGAGCTGGTCGAAGCTCTGCGTGAGCCCGCTGAGGAAGGTGAAGACCGAGTACCACAGGATGGTCCATTGCATCACCCGCACCCGCCCATAGCGGTCGGCCAGCACGCCCCCGATCCAGCCGCCGACCGCGGACGCCAGCAGCGCGGAGGTGCCGAGCACGCCCGCCTGCCCCTGGGTGACCCCGAGCGCCAGCGCGACGGCAGGCAGCACGAAGGAAAAGAGCTGCACGTCCATGGCGTCCAGCGCCCAACCGCCGAAACAGCCCCAGAACGTGCGCCGTTCGCCGAGCGTCAGCTCGCGATACCAGTTGAACAACGATGCCCCCCTATTGTGTCGGCGGATGCCTTGCGTGCCGCGTCAGCCCGCGAACAGGTCGCCCAGCGCGTCGTGCTCCGTCAGCCACGCGAACGGCGCCTCCTGCACGAGCCGCAGCGAGCGTGCGAACTCGATCGCACCCATCGGTCGGCCATAGACATGGGCATGCACCGTGATGTCCAGGCAGGCCGGGCGCGTCGGCAGCGACGGCCAGCCCTCCAGGATGCGGGAGACCGTGCGGGTGTAGGCCTCCGGCTCGTTGCCATAGCGGACGCTGAGCGGCATGTCGTTCACCTCCATGGTGAACGGCACCGCCGTGATCGGGCCGGAGGCGGTCGGCACCACGCGGGGTAGGTCCTCGTCGAAGAAGTCGCTGTGCCAGACAAGCCCGGCCGCTGCCAGCAGCTCGGTCGTGTGAATGCTGGGCGTGCAGCGCGGGCTGATCCAGCCGCGCGGGCGGGTCCCTCCGGTCTGCTCCAAGGCCTGGAGGCAGCGGTCGAGGTCCGCCTTCTCGTCGGCTTCGGTTTGCGTGGCGGGGATGATGTGCTGCGACCAGCCATGCGCCGCGACCTTGTGCCCGGCGGCGGTGATGGCGCGCATCAACCCCGGGTGCTGCTGCGCCAGCACGCCGCTGACGTAGAACACCGCCCGCACGCCCGCAGCGCCCAGCACGTCCAGCAGCCGCCAGGCGCCGGCCTTGGCGCCGTACTCGGCCCAGGACAGCCCCTGGAGGTCCAGCGTGCCGGCCTTCAGCACATTCCCCATGGGGCCGACGCCGGGGGCAGCCCCTTCGCTCCAGCCTTCCAGCATGACGCTGACGGACACGGCCAGGCTGCGGCCCTCCGGCCAGCCCTGCGGCAGGGCGGCGCTCATGCCCGGTACGCTTCAACCGGGGTGCGCAGCGTGCCGATGCCGGCGATGCCGCATCCCAGCATGTCGCCCGCCGTCAGGTCGCAAACGCCGTCTTCCGTCAGCACCCCACAGGAGGTAGTCGTGCTGTTGATGTAGCTGACGAAGCGCATTGGTTTTCTCCAGACAAGATGGAGCACCGAAAGCCGATCAACGAGGCGAGGGCAAGGGGGAAGTCGGTTTATTCCGGATGGGTCGCCGCTCACCCCGTCGGTCGGAGCCTCTGAACGGCGTTGTCAGGTTGATGGCCCAGGCGGCGGCGCCGAGAGCTGGCGGCTGATCAGGCTCCTATGCGGCAGATGCAACGCCGGCGACCTTGTTGCGTATGTGGCCGGCTAAGTTAGCGCCTATGAGGGAGAGGGAGCAGGCAGCGCCCTCACGCTGGTTGCAATGGCCCTGCTGATACGGAGAGCTCGATGCAACGCCTGGACAACGCCCGCCTGATCCGCGCCCCGCACGGGCCGGAGCTGTCCGCCAAATCCTGGCTGACCGAGGCGCCGCTGCGGATGCTGATGAACAACCTCGACCCGGCGGTGGCCGAGCGACCGGAGGAGCTTGTCGTATACGGCGGCATCGGCCGGGCCGCCCGCGACTGGGACAGCTTCGACCGCATCGTCCACGCCCTGCGCCGGCTGGAGGCGGACCAGACGCTGCTGGTGCAGTCCGGCAAGCCCGTCGGCGTGTTCCGCACCCACGCGGACGCGCCCCGGGTGCTGATCGCCAACTCCAACCTGGTGCCGCGCTGGGCGACCTGGGAGCACTTCCACGAGTTGGACCGTCTGGGGCTGATGATGTACGGCCAGATGACCGCCGGGTCCTGGATCTACATCGGCAGCCAGGGGATCGTGCAGGGCACCTATGAAACCTTCGTCGAGGTCGGGCGGCAGCACTACCGCGGCAGCCTGGCGGGACGCTGGATACTGACGGCCGGGCTGGGCGGCATGGGCGGGGCGCAGCCGCTGGCGGCGACGATGGCCGGCGCCTCCCTGCTCGCCATCGAGTGCCAGGCCAGCCGCATCAGGATGCGGCTGCGCACCGGCTACCTGGACCGCCAGGCGGCGGACCTGGACGAGGCCCTGGCGATGATCGAGGCCGCACGGCGGGACGGCAAGCCCGTTTCGGTCGCCCTGCTGGGCAACGCCGCCGACGTGTTCCCCGAGCTGGTGCGCCGCGGCGTGCGCCCGGACCTGGTGACGGACCAGACCAGCGCCCATGACCCGCTGAACGGCTACCTGCCGCGCGGCTGGACGGTGGCGGAGTGGGACGCCAGGCGGGAGCGTGACCCGGCCGCCGTCACCGCCGCGGCGCGCTCCTCGATGGCCGGGCACGTCCGGGCGATGCTGGAGTTCCACCGCATGGGCGTGCCGACGCTGGATTACGGCAACAACATCCGGCAGATGGCGAAGGAGGAGGGCGTGGCCGACGCCTTCGACTTCCCGGGCTTCGTGCCGGCCTGCATCCGGCCGCTGTTCTGCCGTGGCGTCGGGCCGTTCCGCTGGGTGGCGCTGTCCGGCGATCCCGAGGACATCTTCCGCACGGATGCGAAGGTGAAGGAGTTGCTGCCGGACGACGCGCACCTGCACACCTGGCTCGACATGGCCCGCGCCCGCATCCAGTTCCAAGGGCTGCCGGCGCGCATCTGCTGGGTAGGTCTGGGAGACCGGCACCGGCTGGGCCTGGCGTTCAACGAGATGGTGGCAAGGGGCGAGCTGAAGGCCCCGGTCGTCATCGGCCGCGACCACCTGGACAGCGGCTCCGTCGCGTCGCCGAACCGGGAGAC
This sequence comes from uncultured Acetobacteraceae bacterium, assembly GCA_964243265.1. Classification (GTDB taxonomy): domain Bacteria; phylum Pseudomonadota; class Alphaproteobacteria; order Acetobacterales; family Acetobacteraceae; genus DASWOJ01. The sequence goes on from CAXTFY010000096.1 coordinate 14,450, forward strand.
CGAGGCGATGCGGGACGGGTCGGACGCGGTGTCCGATTGGCCGCTGCTGAACGCGCTGCTGAACACCGCGTCAGGCGCGACCTGGGTTTCCCTGCACCATGGCGGCGGCGTCGGCATGGGCTTCTCCCAGCACGCCGGCATGGTGATCGTGGCCGACGGGACCCCGGCCGCCGCGGCGCGGCTGGCCCGCGTGCTGTGGAACGACCCGGCGACCGGCGTCATGCGCCACGCCGACGCGGGCTACGAGGACGCGCTGGCCTGCGCACGCCAACATCAACTGGACTTGCCTGGCATCCTGACCGGGCAGGGAAGGGGGTGACATGGGACGGCAGGCTTGCGGAGTGCCAGGCTCTCGGGGTGTCAGGCTCTGCACCTACCCCATGCCGCTGCCCGTTGGCGGTCAGCCCGCTTCCCTCCTCGTCATGCCTTGCCCAGCTTGGACCTGATCCACTCCACGAGGTCCGGCGT
>CAXTFY010000097.1:0-14903 GCA_964243265.1 uncultured Acetobacteraceae bacterium
CCGGTGCCCATCATCGCCTTGCCCATCTCGGCCATCACGGTGCGGATGTCGGCGAAGTCGAGGTTCACCAGGCCGGGCGCCACCATCAGGTCGGTGACGCCGCGGACGCCCATGTACAGCACATGGTCGGCCATCTTGAACGCTTCCTTCCAGCCCGTCCGCTCGTTAGCGAGGCGAAACAGGTTTTGGTTCGGGATGACGATCAGCGTGTCCACGTACTGCTGCAGCTCGGCGATCCCCGCATCGGCGGCCTTGGTGCGGCGCTGGCCCTCGAAGGTGAAGGGCTTGGTGACGACGCCGACCGTCAGCACGCCGCGCTCGCGTGCCATGCGGGCGATCACCGGGGCGGCGCCGGTGCCGGTGCCGCCGCCCATGCCGGCGGTGATGAACACCATGTGGGTGCCGTCGAGGTGGCGCATCAGCTCGTCGGCGGCCTCCTCGGCGGCGGCGCGGCCGATCTCCGGCTTGGCGCCGGCGCCCAGGCCCTGGGTCAGGTGCGGGCCGAGCTGCACCCGGCGGTCGGCGCGGCTGTGCTGCAACTGCTGCGCGTCGGTGTTGGCGACGACGAACTCCACCCCCTGCAGGTCCAGCGCGATCATGTTGTCCACGGCGTTGGTGCCGCCGCCGCCAACGCCGATCACGGTGATGCGCGGGGTGAAGTCGGTGTGGTTCTGGACGGGAACGGTGAGGTTCAGGGTCATTATAGGCTCCAAGGCAGACGGTGCGGCAGGGAAGACGGGGACGGGTTGACCGGTGCTGGGCCTAGACCCGGTCCCGAAGGAAGTTGACGAATCGTCGGAGGGCGCTGTGCGGCCGCTCGTCGATGGTGTCGATGTCGGCCAGCCGCCGCCCGGCCCCGGTGGCCCAGGCAAGCAGCCCGGCGGCGGTGGCGAACGCCGGGCCGGAGGCGCGGTCTGGCAGGCCGCGCAACGGCGTCGGGCGGCCCAGCCGCACCTGCCGGTCGAGGATACGGCTGGCCATCTCCCGCGCGCCGACAAGCTGGCTGGCGCCGCCGGTCAGCACGACGCGGGCGCCGGCCTCCTGCAGCAGCCCGGTGCCGTCGAGCCGGTCGCGCACCAGCTCGAACGTCTCCTCCAGGCGGGGCTTGATGATCCCGACCAGGCGGCTGCGCGGGATCTTCTGCAGGTGGTGCTCGGCCTCGCCGACCATTGGCACCGACAGGATTTCGCGCTCGTCGTCCGGGCTGTTGTCGGCGTTGCCGAACACCGTCTTCAGGCGCTCGGCGTCGGCGACCGGGGTGCTCAGCAGGCGCGCCACGTCGTTGGTGACGTGGCCGCCGCCGATCGGCAGTTGCGCGGTGTGCAGCAACTGGCCCTCGCTGAACACGCCCATCGAGGTGGTGCCGCCGCCCATGTCGATGACGGTGGCGCCCAACTGGCGCTCGTCCGCGACCAGGGTGGACAGGCCGGAGGCGAACGGCGCGCTGACCAGCTCGGTCAGGCCCAGCTCGCACCGCTCCAGGGTGAGCTGCAGGTTCAGCAGTGCGGTGGCGGCGGCGTCCAGCACGTGCAGCCGGACGGACAGCGTCTCGCAGTGCAGGCCGCGCGGGTCGGCGACGCCGGAGGTGCCGTCCAGCGCGAAGGACAGCGGCAGGACGTGGATGGTGTCGCGGCCGTTGCACAGGGCGCGGCTGCGGCCCTCCTGCACCACGCGGCGCAGGTCGGCGCCAGTGACGGCGCGGCCGCCGACCGGCCATTGCAGGTTGAAGCGGCGGCTCTCCGGCTGGCCGCAGGTCAGGTTGACGGTCACCGAGCGCAGGCGGTGGTCGGCCATCTTCTCGGCGCTGCCGACGGCGGCGCGGATGCAGGCCTCGACCTCCCCCAGGTCGGTGATCCCCCCGGCGCGCACGCCGTGCGACTGGGTGTGGCCGATGCCGAGCACGCGCAGCCGGCCGTCGCCCTCGGCCCGGCCAATCAGGCAACACACCTTGTTGCTGCCGATGTCCAATACGCCGAACAGGCCGGCGCGCAGGTTGCGCGGACGGGCCGGGGCGTCGGGTGGCGGCAGGGTGCGGCTTTGGGTCATGTCGTTCATGCGATCGCCCCTAGGTCGGCCGCCGCGGGCCGGACGGCACGGGGCTGGGCGGTGGCTGCGGGCGGACCACCAAGCGGTCGGGCAGGCGCAGGTCGAGGGTCTGCAACGGGCGGTCCAGCAACGCCTGGGTGTCCTGCATCTCCACCAGCTTGGCCAGTGCCGCGGCTTCGGCGCCCTCGGGCAGCAGCACGTCGGCGCCGTTGTTCAGGTGCAGGTTCCAGCGCCGCTCCCCCACGCGGACCACGGCGGCCACGCGGGTGCGCAGGGTGGGCTGCGCGGTCAGCAGGTCCAGCAGCGCCGCCGCGTGCTCCGGCGCGCCGAGGCCGACGACGAGCGGCAGGGTGGAGAAGGCCAGGGCGTCCTTGGCCGGGTTCTCGTCGGTGACGACCTGGCCGGTGCGGTCGATCAGCACGAACTTGCCGGCGTTCTGCCAGACGGCGAAGGGGCGGCGCTCGGTGAGGTGGACGACGATGGTGCCGGGCAGGCGGCGCTCGACGGTGGCGTGCTGCACCCAGGACAGGCTCTCGATGCGGCTGCGGGCGGCCTCGAGCGAGAAGCCGAGCAGCCTGTCGCCGACCGACACGCCCAGGGCGGCGCGCAGCAGCGGCTCGGGCGTGCTGGTGCGGCCCTCGACCACCACCTGGTCCACGTGCAGGCCGGTGAAGGCGCTGAGCCGCTCCCGCAGCGAGGCGATGGTGCTGGCGGGCTGTACGTTGCGGGCTGCCACGGCGACGGCGACGACGACAAGCAGCGACGCCAAGCCCCAGCCCAGCGGACGCAGCAGGCGGCCCCGGCGGCGGAGCAGCAACTGCCAGCGGGTGGGCCGATCGCCGCGGTTCCGGCTGCCGCGCGGGATGGCGCGCGGGTCCAGGGGCGGCGGCGGCTTGGCCGGGGTGCGGCCAGGCTGGATGGAACTCAGCGGGGGGCGGCTGTCGGGGCCGGCTATGCGCGGCATGCGGCGTTCTCCACCATCCAGGCGCACAGGTCGGGGAAGCCGATGCCCATGTAGGCCGCCTGTTCCGGCAACAGGCTGGTGGGGGTCAGGCCGGGTTGGGTGTTGACCTCCAGCAGCACCAGGCGGCCCGGCTCCCCGGCGGTGTCGTCGTAGCGCAGGTCGGCGCGGGTGGCGCCGCGGCAGCCCAGGGCGCGGTGGGCGGCCAGCGCCACCGCCATCGCCTGCTCATAGGCGGCGGGGTGAACGGCGGCGGGAACCTGGTGGCGCGAGCCGCCCTCGGCATACTTGCTGTCGTAATCGTAGAAGCCGGCGCTGGCGTGGATTTCGGTGACCGCCAGCGCCTGGTCGCCCATGACGCCGACCGTCAGCTCGCGGCCGGGCACGAACTCCTCGACCATGACGCTGCGGCCGAAGCGCCAGCCGCGCGCGAGGCTGGCCCGGCGGTTGCTGCCCTCGCGCAGGATCTCGACACCGACCGAGGACCCCTCGTTCACCGGCTTCACGACGTAGGGCAGCGGCATCGGGTCCGCGGCTTCGAGGTCGTCCACGTCCACCATGCGCCCGCGCGCCACCGGCAGCCCGGCGGCGGCGAACACGGCCTTGGCCGCCTCCTTGTCCATCGCCAGGGCCGAGGCGCGCACGCCGGAGTGGGTGTAGGGGATGCCCAGCCAGTCCAGCACGCCTTGGATCGCGCCGTCCTCGCCGAAGCGGCCGTGCAGCGCGTTGAACACCACGTCGGGCGCAGGCGTCAGGGCGGCAATCACCGCGCCGAGGTCCCGCCCGACCAGGATGGGCAGCACGTCGAAGCCGGCGTCCTCCAGGGCGGACACCACCTGGGCGCCGCTGGACAGGCTGACCTCCCGCTCCGCCGAGATGCCGCCATACAGGACCGCAACGCGCTTCATGAGGGCACCCCGGCCTGGACCCACGCCGTGCCGGGGACGCCGATGCGCTTGATCTCCCATTCCAGCGTCACGCCCGACATCGCGTGGACGCGGCGCCGCAGCTCCTCGCCGAGACCCTCCAGGTCCGCCGCGGTCGCCTCGCCGGTGTTGAGCAGGAAGTTGCAGTGCTTGTCGCTGCACTGCGCGCCGCCGCGGGTCAGGCCGCGGCCCCCGGCGGCGTCGATCAGCTCCCACGCCTTCATGGCGGGGGGGTTGCGGAACGTGGAGCCGCCGGTGCGGGCGCGGACCGGCTGCGTCGCCTCGCGGCTGGCGCGGATGGCGGCCATGCAAGCGGCGATGCCCCCGGGGTCGCCCGGGTGGGCGCGGAAGCGGGCACGGACAACGACGGCGCCCACGGGCAGGCTGGCATAGCGGTAGGCAAAGGCCAGCGCGGCGGCGGGCAGGCGCAGTTGCTGGCCGGACCGGGTGACGAACTCCGCCCAGTCGAGGCAGGACGCCACGTCGCCGCCATACGCGCCGGCGTTCATCGCCACTGCGCCGCCGACGCTGCCGGGGATGCCGGACAGGAATTCCAATCCCGTCAGCCCGGCCTGCGCCGCATGCTCGGCCACCGTCGCGTCCAGGCAGGCGGCGCCGGCGACGATACCATCCGCCTCGATGCGGACCTCGTTGAAGCCGCGCGCCAGGCGGAGCACCACGCCATTGATGCCGCCGTCGCGCACGATGACGTTGCTGGCGGCCCCGAGCACCTGCACGGGCACGTCATGCGGCAGGGCAGCCAGGAACCCAGCCAGGTCGGCGGGACCGGCCGGGCGCACCAGGGCCTCGGCGGTGCCGCCGACGCGGAACCAGGTGGCGGGGGCCAGCGGCGCGTCGGCCTGCACCCGGCCGCGGGTGGGCGGCAGGCGGTCGGCCAGGTGCGGCAGGGCGCGTGCGGGGATCATCCGGCCCGCCTCGTGCTGCCGGCCTGCAGCGTGGCCAGCTCCGCCGGGAGCGCCGCCGCCCAGGTGGTGATGGTGCCGGCGCCCAGGCAGATCACAAAGTCGCCGGGGCGGGCGATGGCGTGGACCATCTCGCCCAGGTGCTCCGGGCCGGGCAGGGGCACGACGCTGCGGTGGCCGCGGGCGCGGATGCCGTCCACCAGGTCGTCGCGCGACACGCCGGGGATCGGGGTTTCCCCGGCGGCATACACGTCGGCGACGATGACGGTGCCGGCGTCGTTCATGCAGGTGCAGAACTCGGGGAACAGGGATTGCAGCCGGGAGTAGCGGTGCGGCTGCACGACGGCGATCACGTCGCGGGCGCCGGCCTGGCGGGCGGCCTTCAGCACGGCGGCGATCTCCACGGGATGGTGGCCGTAGTCGTCGATGACGGTGATGCCGCCGCTTTCGCCCGTCTTGGTGAACCGGCGCTTGACGCCGCGGAACCCGGCAAAGGCGCTGCGGATGGTGGCGTCGTCCACGTCCATCTCGATGGCCACGGCGACGGCGGCCAGCGCGTTCTGCACGTTGTGCGCGCCCAGCATCGGCAGGCGGAACGGCCCCATGCGGCGGCTGCGGCCCCGGTGGCGGTCGGTCAGCACGACCTCGAACGTGGCGCCCAGCTTGTCCATCACCATACGCTCCGCCCGCACGTCCGCCTGCTGGCCGAAGCCGTAGGTGACGACTCGGCGATCCGAAAGACGCGGGATCATCTGCTGCACGCCGGGATGGTCGATGCACAATACGGCGAAGCCATAGAACGGCACGTTTGAAACAAATTGGTCGTAGCCGGCGACCATGGCCTCCTTGGTGCCCCAGTGGTCCAGGTGCTCGGGGTCCATGTTGGTGACGATGGCGATGCAGGCGGGCAGGCGCAGGAAGCTGCCGTCGCTCTCGTCGGCCTCCACCACCATCCACTCGCCCTCGCCCAAGCGGGTGTTGCTGCCGTAGGCGTTGATGATGCCGCCGTTGATCACCGTGGGGTCCATGCCGGCGGCCTCCAGCACGCAGGCGACCAGGCTGGTGGTGGTGGTCTTACCGTGGGTGCCGCCGACGGCAATGGCCCAGCGCAGGCGCATCAGCTCGGCGAGCATCTCGGCGCGGCGGACCACGGGGACCAGCTTGGCGCGGGCGGCCACCACCTCGGGGTTGTCGCGCTTCACGGCGGTGCTGACGACGACGACCTGGGCGTTGGCGACGTTGGCGCCGTCGTGGCCGATGGCGATGGGGATGCCGGCGTCCTTCAGGCGGCGCACGTTGGCGTTGTCGCTGATGTCGCTACCCTGCACGGCGTAGCCCAAGGTGTGCAGGACCTCGGCGATCCCCGACATGCCGATGCCGCCGATGCCGACGAAGTGGATCGTGCCGATGCCCAGGGGGAGAGCCCTCATGCGCGTGCCTCTGCTTGGTTGTGCGGCACGGCCTGGTCCGGCCCAGCCTGGTCCGGCACAGACTGATCCGGCCTCGCTTCGTCCAGCCCGGCCCCGTCCAGCCCGGCCCTATCCTGCCTAGCCCTGTCCTCGATTGCGGCTTCGACCAGGTCGGCCAGGCGGGCAGCGGCATCGGGGCTGCCGTTCCGGGCGGTGCGGGCGGCGGCGGCGATCAGCGCGAGCGGGCTGGTCAGCAACGGCGTCAGGGCTTCGGCCAGCGCTTCGGGGGTCAGGGCCGCCTGGTCGAGCACCTCCGCGCCGCTGGCGGCGGCGTTGAACGCCTGATGGTTGTCGATGGCGCCGGGCAGCGGCACCAGCAGGGCCGGGCGGCCAATGGCGCACAACTCGGCCACGGTGCTCGCGCCGGCGCGGGCGATCACGAAGTGCGCGGCGGCCAGGCGGGCGGGCAGGTCCGGGAAGAACGCCGACAACTCGGCGGTGATGCCCGCCTCGGCGTAGGCAGAGCGGACGCGGTCCAGGTCCTCGGCCCGGCACTGCTGCGTGACCTGCACGCGCCGGCGCAGGCCCGGCGGCAGCAGGGCCAGCGCCGGCGGCACTAGGTCGCTGAACACGCGGGCGCCCAGGCTGCCCCCGGTGACCAGGACCCGCACGGCTCCGGTTGGCGGCGTATAGCCCTGGCCGGCCAGGGCGAGCACCGCGGGGCGGACCGGGTTGCCGGCGTGCGCGGCAGGGGCGCCCGCAGGCACGCGCTGCGTGTCGGCCACGCCCAGCGCCAGGCGGTCGGCAAAGCGCGCCAGCGTCCGGTTCGCCCGGCCCAGCACCGCGTTCTGCTCGTGCAGCACCACCGCCGGGCGATGGCGCAGCGCGCGGGTGGCCAGTATGGGCGCGACGCTCGGGTAGCCGCCGAAGCCCACCACCGCCGCCGCGTCCAGCCGCGCCAGTAGCCGGCGCGCCTGCACCGCCCCCGCCGCCATCGCCAGCGCCGCCAGCCCGCCGCGCAGCACGCCGCGCCCGGCGATCCCCGCGCCGCGCAGCACGAATGCCTCGCCGGCCGGGAACGCGGGCAGGGTGCCGCTCCGGCCGTCGGTCATCAGCGCGACCCGGTGCCCACGTGCCACCAACTCCGCCGCCAGGGCCTCGGCCGGGAACAGGTGGCCGCCGGTGCCGCCGGCAGCGACCACGATGGGACGAGCAGCCGGACCCCTCATCGTGCGGCCTCCCAGCCCGGCTCGGTCCGGGTGCGCCGCCGGGTGAGCGCGAGCAGCATGCCAATGCCGAGCGCCACCGCCAGCACGGACGATCCGCCGTAGGACACGAAGGGCAGGGTCATGCCCTTGGTCGGGATTAGGTGCAGCGAGGACGCCATGTTGACGAACGCCTGCAAGCCGAAGCTGGTCACCAGCCCGGCGGAGGCCAGCACGACGAACAGGTCGCCCTCACCCAGCAGACGCAGCAGGCCGCGCAGCACGATGAAGGCGAACAGCCCCAGCACCAGGACGCAGACGATCAGTCCGAACTCCTCGCCCATCACGGCGTACACGAAGTCCGCATGGGCGTCGGGCAGCATGTCCTTCACGCGTCCCTCGCCGGGGCCGCGGCCCAGGAACCCGCCGTTGCCGAAGGCTTCGAGCGCGGTGTTCACCTGGTAGCTGTCGCCCGACGTGGGATCGAGGAAGCGGGTCACCCGGCTGCGGACGTGCGGGAAGAAGGCGTAGGCGGCGGCGGCCATCGCCACCAGCCCACCCGACACCACGCCCACCATCGCCAGGTTCAGCCCGGCGATGAACAGTTGCGCGAAGAACACCGCCGTCACCACCGCCAGCATGCCCATGTCCGGCTGCGACTTCAGCAGCAGCGCGATAAGGGCATAGATGGCGCCGGCCAGGATCATGCCGGGGAAGCGGCGTACCTGCTGGCCCTCGCTGAGCAGCCAGGCGGCGGTGACGGCGAAGCAGGGCTTTAGGAACTCGCTGGGCTGCACCGTCATGCCGGGCAGGCTGATCCAGCGGCGGGCGCCCTTGATCTCGACGCCCTTCAACAGCGTCAGCACCGTCAGCATCAGGGCAACGCCGCAGCCGAGGATCGCCAGGCGGCGGATGCTGCGCGGCGACAGCAAGGAAACGCCGATCACCACCAGCCCGGCCAGCGCCAGGAACACCACCTGCTTCAGGATGAACGCGTCGCGCGACACGTGGATGCGCTCGGCGACCGAGGGCGACGCGGACAGCATCATCACGTAGCCGCAGCCGATCAGCGAGGCGACGGCGGCCAAGGTCCAGCGGTCCACGGTCCACCACCAGTGGCCGAGCACCGAGTTGTCGCTGCGGGAGAGGGCGGGCATCAGGCGGCTCCCTGCATTTGACACGTGGGCATTTGACGCGTGGGCACGTGTTGCGTGGCGGCGAGGGCGGCGAAGCGGTCGCCCCGGGCCTCGAAGCCGGTGAACTGGTCGAAGCTGGCGCAGGCGGGAGACAGCAGCACCACGGGGGCGTCCAGCCGGCGGGCGGCGGCGGCGGCGAGCGGCACGGCGGCGTCCAGGGTGCCGGCCATGGTGTAGGGGATGCCGGCGTCCGCCAGGGTCGCCGCCAGCAGCGGGGCGTCCTGGCCGATCAGCACGGCATGGGCGACGCGGGGCAGCAGGGCGCGCAGCGGCTCGATGCCGCCGGCCTTGGCCTGGCCGCCGGCGATCCATACCAGGCGCGGGTAGCAGGCCAGGGCGCGGGCGGCGGCGTCCGCGTTGGTGGCCTTGCTGTCGTTCACCCAGGCCACGCCGTCCGCCTGCGCCACAAGCTGCTGGCGGTGCGGCAGGCCGGGGAAGGTGGCGATCCCGCGGGCGATGGCGGCGCGGTCCGCCCCGAGCGCCATCGCCAGGGCGGTGGCGGCGGCGGCGTTCTGGCCATTGTGCGGGCCGGGCAGGGCGGAGGCGTCCGCCATCTCCAGGATCGGCCCGGCGGCGTCGCGCAGGGTGGGGCCGTCGCACCAGACGGTGGCGGGCTGGTGGCCGGAGATGGTTACCGTGCCGGGGGTGGCGGCGCTGTTCGGGTCATCGATCCCGATGATCGCCGCGTCGCCGGGCCGCTGCCGGTCGAAGATGCGGCGTTTGGCGGCGATGTAGCCGGCCATGTCGCCGTGCCGATCCAGGTGGTCCGGGCTGAGGTTCAGCAGCACCGCCGCGTCGAAGCGCAGGGTTTGCAGCCGTTCCAGCATGTAGGACGACATCTCCAGCGCATACACGCCGTTGTCCGGCAGGGGCGGCAGCGCCAGGCTGGCCGTGCCGAGGTTGCCGCCGGCCGCGTTCGGCACGCCCGCCACGGTCAGGATGTGCGCCAGCAGCGCCGTCGTCGTGCTCTTGCCGTTGGTGCCGGTGACGCCCGCGAACCGCGCGCCGGACCCGGCGGCGCGCACCGCCTGGAACAGCAGCTCGGCGTCGGACAGGATTGGGATGCCCGCCGCCCGTGCCGCCACCGCCGCCGGATGCGGGGCGGGCAGCCGATGCGGGATGCCGGGGCTGAGCACCAGGGCGTCGAAGCCAGCCAGGCCCAGCGCCGGGTCGTGCAGCGGCAGCCCGGCCGAGGCGCGGGCGTCAGGCCGGTCGTCCCAGACTGCGACATCTGCGCCCATCGCCAGCAGCGCGCGCGCCACCGGCAGGCCGTTGCGGCCCAGGCCGACGACGGCATGGCGGCGGCCCGCAAACAGGTTCGCCGGCCAGGTCATTGGGTTTTCCGGGGTCATCGGATCTTCAACGTCGCCAGGCCCACCAAGGCCAGGATCATGGAGACGATCCAGAAACGGATTACGATGGTCGGCTCGGACCAGCCCTTCTTCTCGTAGTGGTGGTGCAAGGGGGCCATCAGGAATACCCGCCGCCCGGTGCGCTTGAACCAGAACACCTGGACGATGACGCTGACGGTCTCCACCACGAACAGGCCGCCGACGATGGCGAGCACTAGCTCGTGCTTGGTCGCCACCGCCACCGCGCCCAAGGCCCCGCCCAGTGCCAGGCTGCCGGTGTCGCCCATGAACACGGCGGCCGGGGGAGCGTTGTACCACAGGAACCCCAGGCCGGACCCGATCAGCGCGGCGAGGAACACCCCCATCTCGCCCACGCCGGGGACGTGGTGCAGTTGCAGGTAGTCGGCGAACACCCGGTTGCCGACCAAGTAGGAGATCAGCGCGAACACCGCGGCGGCGATGATGGTCGGCACGATGGCCAGCCCGTCCAGCCCGTCCGTCAGGTTCACCGCGTTGCTGGCGCCGATCATCACGACCATGCCGACCAGCGGGAACAGGAAGCCGAACGGGATTAGCACCTCCTTGAACACTGGCACCGTGAGCGACGTGCCCAACGGCCCCCGCGTCAGCGCCATGATCCAGGCCGCGCAGCCCAGCCCCATCGCCACCTGCGCCAACAGCTTGCCGCGGGCCGACACGCCCTTGGTGTTGCGGCGGGACAGCTTCATGTAATCGTCGGCAAAGCCGATGCCGCCATAGCCCAGCGTCAGCAGCAGCACCGCCCACACATAGCCGTTGCGCAGGTCCGCCCACAGCAGCGTCGAGAACGCCAGGGACAGCAGGATCAGCACGCCGCCCATGGTGGGCGTGCCCTTCTTCTCGATCAGGTGGCGGGCCGGGCCGTCGAGCCGGATCGGCTGGCCGCCGTTCTGCACCGACCGGAGCCAGCGGATGACCATGGGGCCGAACAGGAACGACAGGAACAGCGAGGTCAGGCAGGCCGCCCCGGACCGGAACGTGATGTAGCGGAACAGGTTGGCCAGGATGAACTGGTCGGTCGAGAAGCGCGTGAGATAGACCAGCATCAGACCTGCACCCCAGGCGGCAAGCCGTGCGGCAGGCCCTCAAGACGTTCGACGACCAGGCGCATCCGGCTGCCCAGGCTGCCCTTGACCAGCACGGCGTCGCCGGGGCGGACGGCGGCGGCGACCAGCGGCGCCAGCGCGGCGGCATCCGGGGCATGGACGGCGCGGTGGCCGGCCGGCACGGCGTCGAACAGGTGGCGCATCAGCGGGCCGCAGGCGTACAGCAGGTCGGCATCGGCGGCCACGGCGTCGGCCAGCCCGGCGTGCTCGGCGGGGCCGAAGCCGCCCAGTTCCAGCATGTCGCCCAACACCGCCACCCGGCGGCCCGGCATCGCCCGCAGCACGCCCAGCGCCGCCCGGATCGAGGCCGATGAGGCGTTGTAGCTCTCGTCCAGCAGCACGATGTCGCCGAGCCGCCGCTGCTGGCCGCGGCCAGGCACGGGCGACCAGCCCTCCAGCGCCGCTGCGGCACGCACGGGGTCCAGGCCGAGCGCGTCGCAGACGGCCAGCGCCGCAACGGCGTCCATCGCCATGTGCGCGCCGGGGGCGGCGAGGATGAACGCAACGTCCTGTCCGCCGACGCTCGCGCGCACCGGCCCGGCCGCGGACAGCAGCCGGGCATCGCCCGTGGCGCCGAAGCTGCGGACCAGGGCGCCTTGCGACATGCGGGTGAAGAACGGGCTGTCCGAAGGAAGGACAAGGATGCCATGCGGCGCCAGGCCCTCGCGGATCGACGCCTTCTCGTCCGCAATGGCCTGGAGGCTGCCGAGGTGGCCGATGTGCGCCGCGGCGATGGCGGTGACGGCCGCGACGTGCGGCGCGGCCAGGCGGGCCAGCGGGGCGATCTCACCGGCGTGGTTCATGCCGATCTCGGCCACGCAGAAGGCGGCGTCGGGCGGCAGCCGTGCCAGGGTCAGCGGCACCCCCCAATGGTTGTTATAGGACGCCGCCGAGGCGTGGGTCGGCCCGAACGCCGACAAGGCCGTGCGCAGCATCTCCTTCGTCGTGGTCTTGCCGACGCTGCCGGTCACCGCGACCACCCGGCCGCCGAAGCGGGCGCGTCCGGCCCGGCCCAGGGCGTGCAGGCCCTGTAGGGTGTCGTCCACCACCAGCAGCGGCGCCCCCGCCGGCAGCCCGTCCGTGCGGTGCACCAGCGCCCCGGCCGCGCCACGCGCCAGGGCGTCGGCGACATGCGCGTGGCCGTCGCGCTCGCCGACCAGCGCCACGAACAGGTCGCCGGGCTGCAGGGTGCGGCTGTCGATCGAGATGCCCGTTGCGTCGAACGGCAGCGACATGGCGCCGGCGGTCGCCGCCTGCAGCGCTTGCGCGGTCCACAGCGGGGTCATGCGGCCCCCACCAGCCGGCGCACGACGGCCACATCGTCGAAGGGCAGGGTCTCGGCGCCGACCGTCTGGCCCTGCTCGTGGCCCTTGCCGGCGACGGCGAGCACGTCGCCGGGGCGGAGGGCGTCCAGCGCGGCGGCAATCGCGGCGGTGCGGTCGCCGATCTCGCGGGCGCCGGGGGCGGCGGCCAGGATGGCGGAGCGGATGCTCGCCGGGTTCTCGGAGCGTGGGTTGTCGTCGGTGACGAACACCTGGTCCGCCAGGGCGGCGGCGGTGGCGCCCATCAGCGGACGCTTGCCGCGGTCGCGGTCGCCGCCGGCGCCGAACACCACATGCAGCCGCCCCGCCGTATGCGGGCGCAGGGCACGCAACAGGCGCTCCAGCGCGTCCGGGGTGTGGGCGTAATCGACATACACGGCGGCGCCGTTCGCCAAGGTGGCCGCCAGCTCCATCCGGCCACGCACGCCTTGCAGGCCCGGCAGCAGGTCCAGCGCGGTATCCACGCCGGTCACCAGCGCCAGCCCGGCCGCCAGCAGGGCGTTGTCGGCCTGGAAACGGCCGGGCAGCGCAAGATGGACCTCTCGCTGCACGCCATTCGCTTGCAGCAGCAGGACTTGGCCGCCGGGCTGTGGGATGGCGCGCAGGAGGCGGATCAGGCTGCCACCCTCGCCGGTGGTGCGAAGCGCCGGTCCAACGATGGCGCGCAGGGCGTCCAGCGCCGCCGGCTCAAGCTCCGCGCAAGCCACGGCGGGGGCGCCGGCCGGCAGCACGTCCTGGAACAGCCGCAGCTTGGCGGCGCGATAGGCGTCCAGCGTGCCATGGTAGTCCAGGTGGTCGCGCGTCAGATTGCTGAAGCCGGCCGCGGCCAGGCGCACGCCATCCAGCCGGCACTGCTGCAACCCGTGCGAGGACGCCTCCATCGCCACGGCCTGCACCCCGTCGCGCGCCAGGGCGGCGAGGGTGCCCGCCAGCGCCACCGGGTCGGGGGTGGTCAGGCCGGGTCCGGCCGCACTGCTGGGGCCGATCAGGCCGAGCGTGCCCAGGCTGGCCGCGGGAATGCCGGACAGCGCCATGAGTTGCCGCAGGAACTCGGCCGTGCTGGTCTTGCCGTTGGTGCCGGTGATGGCGACCACGGTGCGCGGCTGCGGCCCGGCGTGCTGCGCGGCCAGGCGGGCCAGGACGCGGCGCGGCTGCGGGTCGAGCAGCAGCGGACGCTCGGGCACCCCGGGCGGCCAGGCGGTGCCGGTCTCCGCCAGCACGGCGGCAGCGCCACGCGCCACGGCGTCGGCGATGAAGTCGCGCCCATCCGCCCGTGCCCCGGCCAGCGCCGCATACAACATCCCCGGACGCACCTGGCGGCTGTCGGCGGTGAGGCCGGTGATCGCGTCGGTCAATCCCGGCGGCACAGCCATGCCCAATCCCGCCAGCATGTCAGTGAACCGCAACGGAGGTCGCCAGCCCCGCCAGCCGCCGCTGCGCAGTCGCATCCCGCGCGGGCAGCGCCGCCGGGGCGGGCGACGGTTGCGCCGCCGGCACCTCGGCGGGCGTGTGCCCCGGCCGGCCCGGCTGCAACGACATTGCCAGGGTGGCCTGCGTCGCGGCGGCCGTCACCGTCTCCGGCATCAGCCCCAGCATCGGCGCGATGCGGGCGATGACCCGGCCCGCACCGGGCGCGCTGACCGCGCCGGCCGTCGAGTAGCCGCCGGTGCTGGCGTTGCCCTTCGGCTCGTCCAGCATGAAGTACACCGCGTACTTCGGCGCGTTCATCGGGAACACGCTCATGAAGGCGCTGACGTTGGTGTGCTTCTTGTAGATGTGCCCGCCGACTTTCTCCGCCGTGCCGGTCTTGCCGCCGACGAAGTAGCCCGGCACATCCGCCGGCTTGCCGTAGCCATCAGTCACCACAAGCCGCATCAGTTTGCGCAGCGTGTCGGACGTGCCCTGCTGCATCACCCGCGTGCCGTCACGCTGCGTGCCGGGATCGACCGCCAGGATGGTCGGCTTCAGCACGATGCCGCCATTGGCCAGCGCCGCAGTGCCGCGCACGACGTGTAGGGGGGATACCGCGATGCCGTGGCCGAAGCCCACGGTCATCGTCGCGACCTCCTTCCAGTTGGCCAGGGGCTGCACGATGGGCTGGCCCTGCTCGGGCAGCTCGATGCCAACGCGGGTGAACATGCCCATCTTGCGCAGCCAGTCCTGCTGCCGCTCGGCGCCGACCGCCTGCGCCATGTGCGCCGCGCCGAGGTTGCTGGAATAGACCAGCACCTCGGGGAAGCTCAGCGCCCGGTGCTTGCCCTGGAAGTCCGAGATGGTGAAGCGGCCGATCTGGATGTCGTGCCCGGCGTCGTAGCTGTTCCACAGGTGCCCGGCGCCGCTGTCGAGCGACATGGCGGCGGTCTGCAGCTTGAAGGTGCTGCCGGGCTCGTACATGCCGGTGACGGCGCGGTTGAACCG
>CAXTFY010000098.1:0-14895 GCA_964243265.1 uncultured Acetobacteraceae bacterium
GGCGGCCTGGTAGAACGACACGTTGTAGCCGGTGTCGACGGTCAGCCCGTTGATGGTCTGCGTGACTGCTGATGAGTAAGGCGTAAGACCGTCAGCCTCGACGAAGTTTCCGAGATCCGGGCTGTGGTTCGGAAAGGGACCTTGAACCGAAAGATAGGCGCCATTGTCAGCGGTGCCCGGAGCGTCAATGAAGGTGAGAGCGTTGGTGCCGCCGCCCCCGCCCCAACCCGTGACATTCCCAGCAAAATTCTCTTTGTTGATTAGGGTGGCGGGGGTTGTCTGCTCGAACGACCCATTGAATACGAGGTTGGGAGCGGCCATTGCGGACCCGCTCATGGCGAGAAATGCCAGAGCGGCAATAAGGCTCGGTCTTGAGGTGCGAATGTTCATGGATTACGTCCTAGGTGTTCATTAGAGATTAACTGATTGCAATGGCTGCCATTCGCGAAACGTAAATGTAGATTAACGAAAACGCGGACCAGTGATGAGTGGTAAGTAGAGATCGGCTATGTGGAAAATGCAGCCGGAGTGCCGACTGCGTGCCGCAATGAGCGTTGTACGAGCCTGGTCAACCGTTGCTAACAACTCCTTATTAGTACACAAACACGTCATAATTTCTGATCAAAAAATACGAAAGTATTAAATTTAAGATGGTGCAGCCTATCGCATGAGGCGTTGTGATGATGCCTCACCCTGCAGCGCCGGCCGGCAACGTCGGACTGAAGGTGCGGGGTCTCGTGCCACGCCTGGCTGGTACGCTTGCTCTCCCTGGCTCGCTTGGCTGACGCGGCAGTCTCGAAGAGGACTGTGGCGGCACCGATCGGCGAGCTGGGCGCCGGCGCCGGAAATCCTCAGTTGGCGGAAGATTCGGCTGCAAACTCTCTGCTGGCATCCCCCTCCTCGCGATTGGAGGCTGTTGTCCGGACTCGCCAAGTCCGGGCCGCACGCCCGAGATGACGCCAACCCTCTGCCGTGCCACGCTGGCTGCAACAACGGAGGCGCCCATGAACGGCAACAGAGCGGGCGCCATCGGGCGCGCCCTGGCGGTTTTCGACAACGGCGTGTTCGAAGCGAGGCTGGCCGGGCTGGTCGCCATCCCCAGCACCTCGCAAGACCCCGGGCATGAGGCAGACCTGGCCCGCTACCTCGGCGGCGCCATCCGCCCATGGCTGGAGCGCATGGGCTTCACCGTCGCCATCCACCCCAACCCGGCGCCAGGCTTCGGCCCCATCCTATCGGCCGAGCGGATCGAGGGCGCCGGCCCAACCGTGCTGACCTATGGCCATGGCGACACCGTGCGCGGCCTGGCCGACCAGTGGAGCGGGGGCCGCGACCCCTGGACCCTGCAACGGGACGGCGACCGCTGGTACGGCCGCGGCAGCGCCGACAACAAGGGCCAGCATGCGCTCAATCTGATGGCGCTGGAGTCCGTGCTGGCCGAGCGCGACGGCCGGCTGGGGTTCAACTTGAAGCTGATCCTGGAGACGGCGGAGGAACGCGGCTCGCAGGGGCTGGCCGGGTTCGTGGCGGCGCACCGGGCCGCGCTGGCCGCCGACGTGCTGATCGCCAGCGACGGGCCGCGGGTGCAGGCGGGCACGCCCACGCTGTCCACCGGCACGCGCGGCACCTTCCACTTCGACCTGGTGGTGGATGTGCGCCCGGGCGGCGTCCACTCCGGCAACTGGGGCGGCATGACCACCGACCCGGCCATCGTGCTGGCCCATGCCCTGGCCGCCATCGCCGACCGGCACGGGCGCATCCTGGTGCGGGACTGGCTGCCGGCGGCGCTGCCGGGCAGCGTGCGGGATGCCCTGGCCGGATTGGACCTGGTGGCGGAGGGCGGGGCGGCCACCATCGACCCCGAATGGGGCGAACCCGGCCTGTCCGCCGCCGAGAAGGTGTATGGCTGGACCAGCTTCATCGTGCTGGCGATGCTGTCCGGCCGCCCGGACAACCCGGTGAATGCCGTCGCGCCGAACGCCCGCGCCCACTGCCAGCTCCGCTACACCGTGGACGTGGACCCCGCCCGCTTCATGCCGGCCCTGCGTGCCCACCTGGACGGGGCCGGCTTTCCCGAGGTGGCGATCCACGCCGCCGGGGTCCGCATGGCCGCCAGCCGCACCGACCCGGCGGCGCCCTGGGTGCAGTGGGCCGCGGCCAGCATGGCGCGTAGCCTGGGCCGTCCGGTACAACTGATCCCCAACAGCGGCGGCGGCCTGCCCGGCGACGTGTTCATCGACCACCTGGGCGTGCCGCTGGTCTGGGTGCCGCATAGCTACAACGGCTGCAAGCAGCATGGCCCCGACGAGCACCTGCTGGTTGCGCCCGCGCGTGAGGGCATGGCGGCATTTGCCGGGCTGTGGTGGGATTTGGGAGAGGTTGGGGCGCCCGGCGGTGCTTGGGAGCACGGGATGGTGGGCGCGACAGGGATTGAACCTGTGACCCTTCGCGTGTGAAGCGAATGCTCTACCGCTGAGCTACGCGCCCCTGATCGGGAGGCCGCGTCTTAGGGCGGCGGCAGCCGGGGTGTCAAGGACGGCCCTCGCTCATGCTGGCCCGAGCCGTGCAGCGACAACGGCGGTCCCTGCTCCCTCTCCCCGAGCGAGCAGGCGCCCTACTCCAGCCCCTCGGTGATCCGCACGTCCCGTTCGGCCCCGTCGCCGAGCGCATCCAGCGCCGCCTTGTAGGCCGGGCTGCCATAGGCGGCGATGGCGGCGTCCATGCTGGGGAACTCGATCAGCACCGTCCGGTCCTGCACACCCGCCTCATAGGGCTGCACGGCGCCGCCGCGGGCCAGGAACCGGCCGCCGCCGCCGGTGATGGCCGGGCCAGCCAGCACGGCGTACGCCGCCAGCTTCGCGGGGTCGTGCACCTTCCGGTAGCAACTGATCCAGTATGCCTTGGCCATGGTTCGCCTCGTTGTGATCGGCCGGACGCTGGCACGGCGGCCGAGGGGCGGCAAGCGGCGTTGCGGCGCTTGCCGGCGCTGCATCATACTGGACCGATGAACACTGGACCGATGATCCGCAACACGATGGTTGCCGCGCTGCTCCTGTCCGGCATTGCCGCCCGTCCCGCCGCGGCCGGGGACGTCCATGCCCACTACACCGCCTATGCCGCTGGGCTGCCGGTCATGGCGATCGAGGCGGATTGGGACATCCTGCCGGCGGCCTACAAGGTTCACATGGCGGCCCACACGGTTGGCGTCCTGGCCCTCGCCGCCAGCGGGCAGGGCGAGAGCACAGCCGAGGGGGCGTTCGACGCCGGGCGGCCGCAGCCGCGCCGCTACTTCAGCGCAGGCACCTACCGCGGCGAGCAGCGGGTGACCCAGATCGACTACCCCGGCCGCGACCCGCACGTCCGCCAGATGGTTCCGCCCAAGGAGGAGGACCGCGACCCGGTGCCCCCGGCGCAGCAGGCCGGGACCGTGGACGGCCTCAGCGCCGCGGCAGTGATGGTGCGGCAGGTGAACGCCACCGGCCGCTGCGACGGCCGGGTCGAGACCTATGACGGTCGCCGGCTGACCGAGGTGGCCACGCGAACCGGCCCGGTGCAGCAACTGGAGGCCACGAGCCGGTCCAGCTACAGCGGCCCTGCCCTGCGCTGCGATGTGGAGGGCCGGATGCTCGCCGGCTTCGTCCACGACGAGGACCAGACGCGCCTGCGCCAGCCGACGCACGCCACGGTCTGGTTCGCCGCCCTGGCGCCTGGGGGCGAGCAGGTGCCGGTACGGATCGAGATCCCGACCCACTGGTTTGGCCCGGTCACGATCTATGCGACGGCCACGGCGCGGTAGGTCCCCGCGTCCTCTCATGCCAACTGCCGCTGACCCTGACCGGCGCCGTTCCAACCCTTGCCGTCATTGCGAGCCCGCTTCGGCGCGGCAATCCAGGGGAGCCTGGGCTGCACCCTGGTCCAGCGGCCCCTGGATTGCCGCGTCGCAAGCGCTCCTCGCAATGACAGACGGGGCAATGACAGACGGAGACAGGGGCAGAACGGGCATCGCAAGGGGCCGTTGGTATGATACGAACCAACTCCTGCTTCGACCGATTCGCCCTTGCCGGGTTCGTCATTGCGATGCCGCATCCAAGGGTCGCCAGGTCGGAACCGCAGTCCTGCAACGCCTGGATTGCCGCGCCGAGGCCGGCTCGCAATGACGTTGGCCGACCGGCGGCTGATCGGATGCGGCGGCTGCTTTTGACAGCCGCTGGCGCCGGGGGCTACGGCAGGGGCATGACCTCGACAGCCGTCCTGCTGGCCGCCGGGCTGGGCACCCGCATGAAGTCCATCTTGCCCAAGGCGCTGCACCGCATCGCGGGGAAGCCGATGCTGCGCCACCTG
This sequence comes from uncultured Acetobacteraceae bacterium, assembly GCA_964243265.1. Taxonomy (GTDB): domain Bacteria; phylum Pseudomonadota; class Alphaproteobacteria; order Acetobacterales; family Acetobacteraceae; genus DASWOJ01. The sequence continues at coordinate 4,342 of CAXTFY010000098.1, forward strand.
ATCGACAGTTGCACAGAAGCCTTCGACCGGGTGGTGGTGGTGGTCGGGCCGGGGATGGAGGCCGCCGCCGCCGCCGCCGCGCCGCATCCCGTGGTGGTGCAGGCGGACCGTCTTGGCACCGCCCATGCGGCGTTGCAGGCCGTGGCGCACTTCGGCGTCGGCGACGTTGCGGTGCTGTATGCCGACAACCCGCTGATCCGGCCGGACACGCTGCGCCGCCTGCTGGCGGCCCGGCGCGAGGCGGGGTTGGCGCTGCTGGCCATGCGCCCCGCCGACCCCGGACGCTACGGCCGGGTGATCGCGCAGGGCGGCTCGGTCGAGCGCATCGTCGAGTGGGCCGACGCCACGGACGCCGAGCGCTCCGTCGGCCTGTGCAACGCCGGCGTGCTGTGCGCCGACGCGGCGGACTTCGCCCGCTGGCTCCGCGCCGTGCAGCCCAGCCCGGCCAAGGGCGAGTACTACCTGACGGACTGCGTCGCCCTGGCCCGATCCGAGGGCGCACGCGTCGTGGCCGTGGAGGCACCGGAGGCTGAGCTGCGCGGCATCAACTCCCGGGCCGAGCTGGCCGACGCCGAGGCCACCGTGCAGGACTGGCTGCGCCGGGCGGCGATGGACGGCGGCGCCACCTTGCAGGCGCCGGGCACCGTGTTCCTATGCGCCGATACCCGGCTGGCTCCGGACGTGACCATTGGTCCCCACGTGGTGTTCGGCCCCGGCGTCAGCGTTGCGGGCGGCGCCGAGATCCTGCCGTTCTGCCACTTGGAGGGCTGCGAGATCGGCCCGCACGCCCGCATCGGCCCGCATGCCCGCGTCCGCCCCGGCACCCGCGTCGGGGAGGGCGCGCACGTCGGCAACTTCGTCGAGCTGAAGGCGGCCACCCTGGAGGCCGGGGTCAAGGTGGGTCACCTGACCTACTTGGGCGACTGCTCGGTGGGCAGCGGCACCAACGTCGGCGCGGGGACCATCACCTGCAATTATGACGGCGTGCGCAAGCACCGCACGACCATCGGCCAGGACGTATTCGTCGGCACCTCCAGCGTGCTGGTGGCGCCGGTGGCGCTGGGCGATGGCAGCTTCATCGCGGCCGGCAGCGTCATCACTCGGGACGTGGCGCCGGACGCGATGGCGTTCGGCCGGGCGGTGCAGGTGGACAAGCCCGGCCGGGCCGCGGTGCGGCGGACCCGGACCTAGAGCATGTTTGGTTCAAGTGGAGACACCAAACATGCTCCTGGCTTTGTTTTTGCGAGCATCTGTTCGGCGCAGGCGAAGCTGCTTGATCCGGACATGCTCTAGGACGGGGACGCCGCGGGATGCTGTCCGCCTGCCTGTGCGCGCTGCTGCTCGGCACGGTGCTGCTGCTGTGGGCCGGCTACAGCAACGGCTACGCCATGGGTCCGGTCGAGCCTTGGCATGCCCCGGAGTACACCGCCAGCCTACGCGGGCGCCGGCGGTTCTATGTGGCCAGCATGCTCCTGGCGTCGCTCGGCGTGCTGTTGCTGGTGACGGTGCTCGGCCTGTTCCGGGTTGCGGAGGTGGACGCCGCATGGCTGCCGCTCGCGGCAGGGGGTTCGGCGGCCTATGCGGCCCTGGGGATCGGAATGTTCGCGTACAACCTGCGGCGCCCGCGGCGTTGAGTAGGGCCTAAGCAGGCTTGCGCGGCTTGTCACACAGATGGCCCGCGGCCGTGCCAGGCCGCGCAAGCCTGCTTAGTTTTTATCCCTGCGCAAACCTGCAGAGGTTTGCTTAGCGCGGCATAGCCGGCATCCCAGGGTTTGCCGTCATCCCGTTCATGGACGGCATGGCTGGCATCCCCCCTGGCATCGCAGGCATCCTCCCCGGCATGCCGGGCATGGCCGGTGTCGCGCCCATTCCGCCCGCTTGAGCGGCCGCAGACCGTGCGGCCCCGTCCGCAAGCTGCTTGCACAGGGCTGGCACGGTCGTGTGTGTGGTGTCGGCAAAGCTTGCGAGCGTCGTGGTGGTGCCGTTGGCGACGATGCTGCCTTGCCGGCCTGCCACCTCGGCCGCGTCCATCGCCGCGGTGCTGGGGGCGGGAAACAGCCGCGCCGCCGCAGAGCGCATGGCCGCGACAGCCGAGGCGTCGACATGGCCCTGGGCCTGGCAGTATTCGAGCACGCCGATCTGGTTGGCCGAAGCCGCCTGCACCATCGCCATCTGGTCGCCCTGCGCCAGCGCCGGAGCGGACAGGACGCCCGCGGCAAGAACAATCCAAACGCGGGTCTGACGTATCATGGGCGGAGGCTCCCTGGCTCTGGCTCCGCGACCATGCGCGAGCGAGCCGCAATGGGCAACCCGGCCGGACAGACCTCGCCTGCCAGACAAGCCTGGGTGAACGGGGGTTGGCTGCGCTGACAACCATAGCACGCCAGCCTATGCTGTCGCCCACGCTATCCCGGGAGGAGCCGACCATGCTGAACCAGACCGCCCCGCTGCCGCTGCGCGACCCCAGCCTGTTCCGCCAGGCGTGCTGCGTCGGCGGCCGTTGGATCGAGGCCGACAGCGGCGCCACCCTCACCGTCCGCAACCCCGCCACCGGCGAGGACCTCGGCACCGTCCCTGCCCTGGGCGCCGCCGAGACTCGCCGCGCCATCGAGGCCGCCGCCGCCGCCTACCCCGCCTGGCGCGCGATGCTGGCCAAGGACCGCTCGGCCATCCTGCGCCGCCTGTTCACCCTGATGATCGAGAACACCGAGGACCTGGCTGTCATCATGACGGCCGAGCAGGGCAAGCCGCTGGCGGAAAGCCGCGGGGAGATCGCCTACGCCGCCAGCTTCATCGAGTGGTTCGCCGAGGAGGGCAAGCGCGTCTATGGCGACACCATCCCGCAGAACGCCAAAGGGCGGCGCATCATCGTCACCAAGGAGCCGATCGGGGTGTTCGCCGCGATCACGCCGTGGAACTTCCCGGCGGCGATGATCACCCGCAAGGTCGGCCCCGGCTGGGCGGCAGGCTGCACCGGCGTCGTGCGCCCGGCGAGCCAGACGCCGTTCTCGGCCCTCGCCATCGCCGTGCTGGCGGAGCGTGCGGGGATGCCGGCCGGCGTGTGCAACGTCATCACCGGCCCGAGCGGCCCCATCGGCGGCGAGCTGACCGCCAACCCAATAGTCCGCAAATTGAGCTTCACCGGCAGCACCGAGGTGGGCGCCAAGCTGCTGGCGCAGATCGCCCCGACGGTGAAGAAGGCCAGCATGGAGCTGGGCGGCAACGCGCCGTTCATCGTGTTCGACGACGCCGACCTGGACGCGGCCGTGGTGGGCGCCATCGCCAGCAAGTTCCGCAACGCCGGGCAGACCTGCGTGTGCGCCAACCGGCTGCTGGTGCAGGACGGGGTGTACGAGGCGTTCACCGGCAAGCTGCGCGTGGCGGTCGAGGCGCTGCGTGTCGGCAACGGCATGGAGGACGGCGTCACCCAGGGGCCGATGATCAACATGGAAGCCGTGCAGAAGGTGGAGGCGCACATCAAGGACGCCGTTGCCCGCGGTGCGGAGGTGGTGCTCGGCGGCGGGCGGCATGCGTTGGGCGGTACGTTCTTCCAGCCGACGATCCTCACGGGCGTATCGCGCGAGGCCGACATCTTTCACGAGGAGACGTTCGGCCCGGCCGCGGCGCTGTTCCGCTTCAAGGACGAGGCGGAGGCGATCGAGATGAGCAACGACACCGAGTTCGGATTGGCCGCCTACTTCTATGCCCGCGACGTGGGCCGCATCTTCCGGGTGGCGGAGGCGCTGGAGTACGGCATCATCGGCTGCAACGAGGGCATCATCTCGACCGAGGTGGCGCCGTTCGGCGGCATGAAGAGCAGCGGGCTGGGGCGCGAGGGGTCCAAGTACGGGATCGAGGACTACCTGGAGGTGAAGTACCTGGCGCTCGGCGGCATTGGCACCTAACCGCTGCGCTTCCCCCTCTCCCTCCGGGAGAGGGCCGGGGTGAGGGAAGCGGCAAGCGCCGAACCTCGTGACGCAGGGCCCAGCGCGGCCCTAACATCCTTGAGCTAGGTCCCTGCTGCCTCTCTCACCTCAACCTTCTCCTGGAGGGAGAGGAGGCAGCAGCAGGCCGCCCCGCCAGCAGCAAGTAAATCCCCGCCCCAATCACCACCCCCCCGCCCAGCACGGTCCACCGGTCCGGCGACTCCCCGAACACCACCCCGCCCAGCCCCGCCGCGCACAGCAACTGCCCATAGCTGAACGGCGCCAGCAGCGAGGCCGGCGCCCGGCGGTGCGCCAGGATCATCAGCCAATGGCCCAGCGCCCCGAACCCGCCCAGCGCCACCAGCAGCCCCCACCCTGTCGCATCCTCAGGCGCCCGCCACACGAACGGCAGCACCGGCAGCGCCACCGCCGTCCCCACCAGCCCCGTGTAGAACAGCGTCGTCCGGCTGCTGTCCCGCCCCGCCAGGAACCGCGTGGTCACCATGTAAAGCGCGTTCGCCGCCGCCGTCATCAACGCCAGCAGGCTCGCGGCATGGAAGCCAGCCCCGAACGGCCGGGTGATCACCAGCACGCCGCCGAACCCCGCCAGCACCGCCCAGGCGCCCCGCCGCCCCACCCACTCCCCTAGCAGCGGCCCGGCGATCACCGCCACCATCAGCGGTGCGGCAAAGGTGATCGCCGTCGCCTGCGTCAGCGGCAGGCTGCGATAGGCGATCATCGAGCACACCGTCGCCACCACCAGGAACCCCGCCCGCACCACCTGCAGCCCCGCCCGCGAGCTGCGCGGCAGCCCGGTCCGGTTCCAGGGATGGATGAAGATGCTCACCAGGAGGAAGCTGCCGACGTAGCGCACCGCCGCGGTGCCCAGCGGGTTGCCGGCCTGGTTCAGCCACTTGCCCGACGCGTCCAGGGCCGCGAAGCAGGCGCCCGCGGCCAGCATCAGCAGCACGCCGGCCAGGGTGTCGCGCGCTGTCTGGGATTTGCTGTCCATGGTGTGCCGCTGGGATGTGCCGCCGGGGGTGCACTGCCGGGCTTAGCATGGTTGGCCCGCCGGGGTAGGCTTACCGCCGCGGCCCACCCATGTCAGGGCAATCTCAACCGAAAGGCGACCCAATGGCCTATGACTACGACCTGTTCGTCATCGGCGGCGGCTCCGGCGGCGTGCGTTGCGCGCGGATCGCGGCCGGGCACGGCGCGCGGGTGGGCATCGCGGAGGCCGCGCAGTGGGGCGGCACCTGCGTCAACGTCGGCTGCGTGCCGAAGAAGATCATGGTGCAGGCCAGCGAGTACGCCCGCCACGCCGTGGACGCCGCCGGCTTCGGCTGGCATCCGGCACCCGGCGAATCCGGCCGCCTGGTGCATGACTGGCCCGGGTTCATCGCCCGCAAGGACGCCGAGATCCTGCGGCTTAACGGCATCTACGTGCATATGCTGGACGGCTCCGGCGTCACCCGGCACGAGGCCCGCGCCACCTTCACCGGCCCGCACACCCTGGATGTCGGCAGCCGGCAGGTCACCGCGGAGCGCATCGTCATCGCCGTCGGCGGCACTCCCAGCGTCAACCCGGCCATCCCCGGCATGGAGCTGGGCATCACCTCCGACGACGCCTTCCACCTCAAGGCCATGCCGCGCCGGGTGCTGATGGTGGGCGGCGGCTACATCGGCATGGAGTTCGCCGGCATCTTCCACGGCCTCGGTGCCGAGGTGGATGTCGTCTATCGCCAGCCCCTGCCGCTGCGCGGCTTCGACGGCGAGCTGCGCTCCCTGCTGGCCGAGGCCGTGCAGCAGCAGGGCGTGCGCCTGCACCCCAACCAGACCGTGCACCGCATCGAGGCACATGGCGACGCCCGCCGCGTGACCCTGACCAGCGGGCATGTGGTGGAGGCCGACCTGGTGTTCCTCGCCGTCGGCCGCTCGCCGAAGACCGCCGGGCTGGGCCTGGACAGCGCCGGCGTCGCGGTGGACGGCAAGGGCGCCGTGTCGGTGGACGCCGGCAACGCCACCACACAGCCGCACATCTTCGCCATCGGCGACGTGAGCAACAAGCTGAACCTGACCCCCGTCGCCATCGCCGAGGGCCACCACCTGGCCGACCGCCTGTTCGGCCCCGGCCGCCCCCGCACCTGGGCGATGGACCCGGTGGCGACGGCGGTGTTCAGCGCCCCGCCCCTGTCCACCGTCGGCCTGACCGAGGAGCAGGCGGTCGAGCACGGCCCCGTGGACATCTACACCGCCCATTTCCGCCCGATGCGCCACGTCATGTCCGGCCGCCCCGGCAAGACATTCATGAAGATGATCGTCGATCAGCCGACCCAGCGCGTGCTGGGCGTCCACATGCTAGGCGACGACGTGCCGGAGATGATGCAGGGCATCGGCGTGGCGCTGGTAGCCGGCGCCACCAAGCAGGACTTCGACCGCACCATCGGCATCCACCCCACCAGCGCCGAGGAGTTCGTGACCATGCGGACCGTGGCCCGCGTGGCCGGCGTGGCCCAGGCGGCGGAATAGGTGGAAGCAGAGTAGCCCCCGATGCGGGTCGGCGTCGTCAGCCTGGTGCGGAACGAGGCCGACGTGCTGCCCGCCTTCCTGTCCCACTTGGCGGCGCTGGTCGATGACGCGGTGCTGATGGACCACGGCTCCGTCGATGGCTCCGCGGTGCTGCTGCAGGCAGCCTGTACGGAGCGGCCGGGCTGGGCGGCGTGGCGGGTGGCGGTGCCGGGCCATCATCAGGCGCTGTTCTGCAGCTTTGCGGCGCGGCACCTGTTCCGGGCCGGGGTGGAGCAGGTGCTGTTCCTGGACGCCGACGAGTTCATCGACCTGCCGGACCGTGCCGCCCTGGAGTCGGCGTTGGCGCGCATGGACCAGCCCGGCGACATCGGCGTGTGGACCTGGCGGGACTGCGTGCCGGACCGGCTGGGCGGCGCGGTGGGCTTCGGCGATGCGCTTTGGCAGGCCCCGGCGGCGTCGCGCTATCCCAAGGTGGTGCTCAGCCGGGCGCTGTTCATGGCCTCGGGCGGGAGGGCGGCGCCAACGGCCGGGGCGCACTTCATACGGGACGCCGGGGTGGCGACCCGGGACGTGCCGCTGGGCGGCCTGCTGCACCTGCCGCTGCGCTCGGCCGAGCAGATGCGGCGCAAGATGGTGCTGGGCTCCCTGGCGGAGCTGGCCCGGCCCGACCGCGGCGCCACCGACGCGCGGCATTGGGCGGAGGGGCTGGCGCGGGTCGCCGCCGGACCGGTGGACGACGACGACGTGCGCGGCATGGCGGCACGCTACGGCGAGCCTGGCGCGGCCTGGGAGCGGATCGGCCGGGACGGGCTGGCGGCGCGCGGCTTCACCCAGCGCGCGTTGGCGGTCGCCCATGCCGGTGCGCCCGTTGCCGTGCGGTCCGCGCCGGTCGGGGCTTGGCAGGTCATGGCCGACGCGTTGCGCGGCTGGGAGGCAACGCCCTCCGCCACCCTGTCGCTGGAGGTCGTGGATGGCGTCCTGCGGCAATCGGCCGCCGACCCATGGCGGGACCCGTTCCTGACCGGGACGCCGCTGCTGGACCTGGCGCGGCAGGCACTGGCGCCAGGGAGCCGGACCCTGGTGATCGGCCTGGACCCGGCGGCCTTGGGCGCGGGCACGTCCGCCGACGCCGCAGCCGGCCCGTTCGACGCCGCGGTCGTGCAGGACATCACCGCCGCCCACGCCGCCGCTGCCCACGCGGCGCTGCGGCCCGGCGGCCTGCTGGTGGCGGAGGCGGCGGGCGCCTCGGCCGATACGGCGCTGGCCGTGACGGTCGCGGACTGCTTCGCGCCGGGTTACGGCGCCGCTGGGGCCGCCCCCATTCCGGCCGCTGCCGACCCGGAGGCAGCGCTTCATGGGCTGTTCCAGGTGGAGCGGCGGGTCCCGGTGCCCGGTGCGGTGCTGCGCCCGGCGCTGGCTGGCCTGGGCGGGCGCTTCGACTGGTCGGACCCGCGGGACGCAACAGCCGGACGGCTGGCGGCGCGGCTGGATCTGCTGCTGACCCGGCACGGCGTGGTGCCGCCGGGCCGTCTGGCCCTGGTGGCGCGGCGGGTGGGATAACCCGGCCTGCCCGCATCGGGTGGCATTTCCAGCCGAAACCCGCGATAAGTGCGCCCCATGACGCAGGCGTGGCGTGCAAGGTGGATGCGATGATGGACGGGATCAGCGGGATCGGACCCGAGGCAACGGACGGCGGCTGGACCCCCAGTAGCTGGCGCACGCATGAGGTGCACCAAAGCCCGGCCTATCCGGACCTCGCCGCGCTGCACGCCATGGAGGCACGGCTGGCCGGCTACCCGCCCCTGGTGTTTGCCGGCGAGGCCCGGCGCCTGCAGGCTGCGCTGGCCCTCGCGGCGGGCGGCGGCGCCTTCGTGCTGCAGGGCGGCGACTGCGCCGAGAGCTTCAGCGGCTTCACCGCCAACACCATCCGCGACACCTTCCGCGTGCTGCTGCAGATGGCGGTCGTGCTGACGTTCGGCGCCGGGGTGCCGACGGTAAAGATGGGCCGCATGGCCGGGCAGTATGCCAAGCCGCGCTCCTCCGGCATGGAGACGGTGGGCGGCGACACCCTGCCGGCCTACCGCGGCGACATCATCAATGGACCCGCCTTCACCGCCGCCGACCGCGTGCCGGACCCGCAGCGGATGGAGACCGGCTACTTCCAATCCGCCGGCACGCTGAACCTGCTGCGCGCCTTTGCCGGCGGCGGGTATGCGGACCTGCACGAGGTGCACCGCTGGAACCTGGACTTCGCCGCCCGCTCGCCGTTGGCGGCGCGTTATCAGGACCTGGCCAACCGCATCGGCGAGACCCTGGCCTTCATGCAGGCATGCGGGATGAGCGGCCTGAACACCCCGCAGATCCGCGAGACCGAGTTCTACACCAGCCACGAGGCGCTGCTGCTGCCCTATGAGCAGGCGCTGACCCGCATCGACAGCACCACCGGCGACCATTACGCCTGCAGCGCGCACTTCCTGTGGATCGGCGACCGCACCCGGCAGTTGGACGGCGCGCACGTCGAGTTCCTGCGCGGCGTGCGCAACCCGATTGGCCTGAAGGTCGGGCCGACGATGCAGGCGGACGAGTTGCTGCGGCTGATCGACGTGCTGAACCCGCTGGACGTGCCAGGCCGCCTGACGCTGATCAGCCGCATGGGCGTGGACAAGGTGGCCAGTTGCCTGCCGCCGCTGCTGCGCGCCGTGCAGCGGGCCGGGCGGCAGGTGGTTTGGCTATGCGACCCGATGCACGGCAACACCATCAGCGTCAGGGGCGGGAGCACCACCCAGGCCAAGGTGAAGACCCGCAGCTTCGACAGCATCCTGGCCGAGGTGCGCGGCTTCTTCGACGCCCATGCCGCGGCCGGCACCTGGGCGGGCGGCGTGCACGTGGAGATGACGGGCCAGCCGGTGACGGAGTGCGTCGGCGGCGCACACCAACTGACGGAGGCCGACCTGGGCGCGCGGTATGAGACGTTCTGCGACCCGCGGCTGAATGCCGAGCAGTCGCTGGAGCTGGCGTTCCTGGTGGCGGAGGAGTTGAAGCACCGCCGTGGCGCATCCGGAACGCCGGCATGACAACGCCGCTGCTGCTTCCCCCTCTTCCTCCGGGAGAGGGCCGGAGTGAGGGAAGCGGGGAGCGCGGTCCTTCGGGGTCGAGGACGCGACAGCGCCAATGCGGGCCTGGGTGTGGTCCTTGCGGCCTCCCTCACCCCGGCCCTCTCCCGGAGGGAGAGGGAGAAGCGGCGGCATGACTTCCCTTACTGACGATATCGCACGGCGGACTGATGCCTACTTCAACCGCACCCGCGACGTGGTGGCGCGGTTCGGTGATCGCACCGTCACCTATGCAGTGTTCCTGCGGCGGCCCGTGATCTCTGCCGCGCAACTGATGCTGGACTGGCTGGACCAGGTGGCGGCGGCGCGGGGCACGCGGTTCGAATACCAGGTCGTGCATCCCGAGGGCACCTGGGTCGGCGCCGGCGAGCCGATCGCCTACATCACCGGCAGCCTGCTGGCCTTGGCGGACTGCGAGACCATTTTTCTGCAAAAGCTCGGCGCCACCTGCGTGGCCGCGCACAATGCCTACCAGATGTGCCTCGCCCTGCCCGGTGTCGCCTTCCTGGCCATGGACGCCCGGCACTGTGCCGGGGCGGAAATGCAGACCATGATGGGCTACGCCGCCGGCGTCGGCAGCCGCGCGGCGCAGGCCGAGGGAGCGCGCGGCTTCGTCGGTGCCAGCACGGATGCTGCGGCGCCCTTCGTCGGCGGCGTCCGCGGCGTCGGCACCATGCCGCATGCGCTGATCGGCTACGCCGGGTCCACCGTCCGCGCCGCCGAGATGTTCCGCGAGGCCTGCCCCGATGAGGCGATGACCGTGCTGACCGACTTCTTCGGCCTGGAGGTGACGGATGGCCTGGCGGTGTGCCGCGCCTTCCCGGACCTGGCTGCGGCTGGCCGGCTGTCGTTGCGGTTGGACACCCATGGCGGGCGCTACCTGGAGGGGCTGGACCCCGCCAGCAGCTACGCCGTGCTGGACCGCCGCGCGCCCGGCGCCATCCGCCGCTACCGCAGCGACGCCGAGCTGCGGCACCTGGTCGGCA
>CAXTFY010000099.1:0-14834 GCA_964243265.1 uncultured Acetobacteraceae bacterium
GATGTCCTTCACGATGGAAAACAGGTCAAAGGTCGAGCGGGCCAGCCGGTCGATGCGGGTCACTGTCACCACGTCGCCGGGGGCCATAGCCTTCAACATACGTTGCAGCTCCTGACGTTCAACCTTTGCGCCGGTCGCCTTCTCCCGGTAGACCTTAATGCAGCCTGCCGCCTTCAACTGCTCAAGCTGGGCGTCGAGCGTCTGCCCGTAGGTGCTAACGCGGGCGTAGCCGATGGTGCGATTCTGAGATTGTGATTCGATCATATCTTGTGCAAACTATAACCCATTGGAAAGGTTAGGTCCAGAGGATGTTGCAGAAGTCTTGATTTCTGTAGGTTCGCGATGGGGCTGAGACCTTGTGCATCGGAGGGCTTTGGCTACACCCTCATCTTCGCACGCGGCAGAGGGGCCTTGCAGTGACGGACGCCTGGATACCGGCAGTTGTGGGTTTGCTAACGGGCTTATTCTCCGGACTAGCGGGGCGGCGGTTCGAAGCGTGGTGGTTCGCACCGAAGCTAAGAGTTGAATTTGTTCAAAGCGAGGGCGGTTTTCGAACTGAGGGAAGTTGGAAGCAAGGCAACGTTGAGTTTGTCGAGATTTACATAAGGGCGCGTGTGCGGAATCTAGGGGCCATCGTTGCAAAGCAATGCCGCCCTTATTTGGTGAAGCTGGAAGAGGTTCAACCTTCGGGCACCACGTCTACAGAGCTTTTCGATAGCGTCGTTTTGCGCTGGCCGGGTTACCCGCACGACTTTGCCGCGCGAGATATTCCGAAGGGTGTTAATCAGTTCTTCGATATTGTCGGCGTGCTCAAAAACGAACCGGGTTGGCGTTTTGCGTTCCGAGAACGTTTTTCCAGCCATCGCGGGCTTTTGACGTATAAGGGAACGTATCGCTTTACGGTGCTTGTAAGTGGAGACGGATTTAAGCCAATGGGGCGCAAGATTGACGTGACATACAGCGGAGATTGGAATGGTCTTAGAGCCGTGGATGCAGGAGCAGCTTAAGGGGTTAAGATTCCAACGCTGAAGCTAGCCGAAGTCGGCGGCAATATCTTTCTGATGAAGGATGCAGACTTCTTCTCTGGCTTGAACTAGCAAATTGCGGTATCGGATATACGGAGATCACGATATCATTTTTGAGTGTAGTCATATGTCGGTTCGGCGATGCGACACATCCAACAAAAGCACTTCTCGCCTCATTTACAATAAAGGTTCTACATGCAGATTTCGGGTGATAGCATTCGTAATTTGATCGCCTTATCATCTTTAGGTGTGTCCCTAATTGCCTTGACGCTCTCGGGTTCAGCATTCAGATATCAGTATAGAGATTTCATAGTAGCGAATGTTTCGGCAACTGGATTTGCTATTAAAGGCAGATTCAGGGAGAATGTCGACGATCAGAAACACATTGTCAGCATCACAGCCGAAGAGCTATATGGCGGTTTGTCTGTCACAATTTTCAACTCAGGAAATCGCGAAATTTCGTTGAATGTGGTTTCTGTGTACTTACAGCCTGGTGATTACCAGACTTTGGTCAACGTAGACCCAACTCCACCTTGTGTAGCTGCCCCGGGCAGCAAAATCATCTATGACCTGAAAGGCACAGCATTGTTTTCCGATGCTAAGGTTGTCGAAGCACAACATATTCTGAGCATCCCAATAAATTTTCCTTTGTTTTCACCTTTGACTACGACTGGAGTTGTAGAACAAGGAATAGTCTGTTTGAAGCTTCAAGCATTTGATTATCTAGGTCATGGTAACGAAATACAATATCCAGTAGCACTAATTAGAGCTGTGCAGGGAACAATACCGTTTCCTGGTCTGCCTCCATTTTCGTATGGGAACCCTCGTGGTTCGAAGCTAAACGACATGCATAGCCTATTTTGAAGTATAGGGTATGCGTAACGTGATTTCAAACCATTTGCGTCGCCCACTTCGACTATTCTTAGTCGGTCTATTCCTCAATAGCTGGTAGAGGCTTCCGACGTGGTTTCGGGGGTGACAGCCCCCGGACCTGGCGTGTTGCCAACTTGACCGCTGCGAGGGCATCCCGCGCCAAGTGAGAAGGCACCGGGATGCCTGCAGCGTCCGCCAGGGCGCGTGCTGCCTGCCACGCTTGCGCCAAATCCCCAAGATTCGGTGCCAAACTGCCAGACACCGGCACGGGGCTGCCATCAGCCTCCCACTCTGCAACCCGACGCTCGAGCCACTGCCCCACCGTCAGCCCTTCTCGCCGAGCAGCAGCAACAATTGCCTCCCGCGTCCGGACAGATAGGCTCTTGATGGTCCATGGAGCGGCGGTGTCAACAGGATCGCTCATACCTGGTCATCCTCGGTTGGAAACTAAGGCATACCGCATAGCTAGTACTTAAGCTATGCGGTTTGACTAAGTTTCCTACTTGGTATGACCGGCGCTTCTATCCTACGCTGTACCCTGGCGCTTTCTAAGTAGCTCCGCCGCGAACGCCTTGACTCTCTCCACGTCGTTCACATGGCAGCGCACGATGCACCTAGTCAGGCCGGCCGCAGCTTGCTTGGCCTCCCATCGACGCTGCCGCTCCCGTCTGAGTTCGGCCTCTGCCGTCTCCCCTGATGGGCTGCTTTCCTGTCCCTCGTCCGTCACGGTTGGGGGCGTCAGTGGGCGCCAGTCGAGGGGCAGCGGTTGCGCCCCGCGGGTAGGCCATAGCTCAGCAGCACCGGGAGCGTCTGTACAGATAAATCCTTTACAGATCGTCTGTACAGACGATAGGCTTGATCTTGGTCGTCATGCCGGAGGAGGTCGCCGTGCTGCAAGGTCCTGTTGATCCGTTTGGTGGTGCGGGTGGTGTCAGTGATGCCCTGCTGGTCGTTGCCTGCAAGCTCTTTCAGGATCGTGTTGCGGCCCTGGATGACGCCATCGTTCAGGTGGACCATACCGAACGTGATCCCGCCCGCCAGTTCGCTCATGCCGAAGCCAATGCTCGGGCAGACAATCTGCTGCTGGAGGCAACGGACCTCGGCCGGGCCATCACTGTCACACCCGCGCACTGCGCCACTGGACGCACCGCCAAGATCGAGGCGTTCCAAGCCTGTGCCGGTCGCTTCGGCGTCCCGGATGGCTTCCTTGCCTTCGACCTGGCCTGCTCCATCATCAGCGACCTCCATCAGACAGGTGGCCCAGCATGAGCGACGCCCTAGAAATCGCAATGTTTGAATCCGGCTGGTTCGGCAGTGGCCCGGCGTTCTGGCGCTGGGTGGTGTCGTCCGACGCCGCGCCCTACCGCCATGCCTTCGTGCAGATGCACGCGCCTGCAGAGGACGACGAGCCGTTTGACCTCCTGGGCAGTGATGGGACCTCCGGCCTCCTCGACCCCGATCACCTCAAGGAACTCGCCAGCCACATTCAATCCCGCTATGGTGAGGGTGCCACGAACAGCTAGACGGGTGCGGCAATGCCAGCCGTGATCCCGAACAATGGTGCATCATGACAGCCGCCCTTAAGAAGGCCGACCTGGCCCCCACGCAAACCGACTGGAAGCGCCTGCGGTCCATGACCGATGAGGACATTGCCCGCGCCGTGGCTGACGACCCCGATGCGGCACCGCTCTACACGGCAGAGGAGATGAAGCAGTTCAAGCCGCACCCGGCGCGCATCAAGCGCTGAGTGATCCCCCGGCCAGCTTTCCAGCCGGGTTCGAATGGGATGAGGCCAAGAACCAAGCCAACATCCGCAAGCACGGCATCGACTTCCGTGACGCCGTGCGCATCTTCGAAAAGCCGACGCTGGACATAGTGGACACCCGGGCTGATTACGGCGAGGTCCGCATAAACTCGGTCGGCGAGCTGGGCGGGGCGCCCATTGTCATGGTCACCCACACCGACCGCGAGGAACGCACTAGGCTGATTTCGGCGCGGCAGGCGTCCCGCCCTGAGCGGGCCGCCTATCTTGAGTTTCAACGCGAGCTGGTAGGCGAACGCTCACGACAGCGCGGCCGGGACAGGGACCGCGATTTCTAGCTGTGGGTGTGCCAGCCTGCATCCACCCATCTAGTTGTATCTATATCGAACCGAAATTATCGAGGCCCGGGATCGCAATCATCGGCGGGTGCTCATGTTGATTGCACGGAATGGCCGGATGCGATGGGCATTCGAACGACCGATTTCTAGTCAGTGATCACACGGGCAGACCGGCGGCGAGCATCTGCTCTTTCAGCTCGCGGGAGCGCTCGGCACCGAGAGTCTGCCTGAACACCGCCCTGACTGACCGCGCCGCACCTGGTTGGGTGAGACAGACGAAGGTTGCGAGCGAAGTTGCTCTCTTGCATCCCGCCACAAGCAACTATAGTGTACTTTGTCTTCGAACTGGTCTTTAAATATGTAGGCTTTTAGCCGCTTTGGCCAAATCTGATTGAGCGGTAAATTGGTTTAGCAACAGGGGAGCCGAGCATGAGTAGCAATTTGACTCTTACTCTTCATCAGGACGCTCCAACATCGTTGATACCCTCGCCGTCATTCTTCACGATTGTAAAGATACTTAGCCGTTACGATCTGTGGTCCGAAGTCCAGTCTTTGGTGGAGGGATCAGACCCAGTTGATAGAGTCTATAGGTTAGAACTCGATGCACTTCTGGTGAATGCAGCTAAGATAGTACTGTTCAAGCATGGCCTCCAAGTCCCAACTACGTCGACCGATGTACTAAAGCAAGTAGTGTATTGCGCACAAGTCATCCAAGGTGCTGGCGGAGCCGATGCCGCCGCAGAGGCGACGGCGCGACAGGAGCAACAGGACGCAGCCAATAGGGCTCAGGCCGACGCTGCCGCAAAGGCTCAGGCCGATGCAAAAGCTCAGGCGGACGCGGCTGCAAAAGCCGGAAAACACTGATTGTAGGCTCGCAATCGCTGGGCTCGGGCACGGCTGTCCGATGATTGCGGGCCATTACATCTATCGGCTGTGTCTCCCGGCCAGGCTGGGCCTGGCCGGGAGGTGGGTTGCAGCGACTAATTGAGAAACGGCCTCTCTTCCTCGGCAGGCCGTAGCTCCTTGACCTGCTCCCACACATCTTCGGGAATGGCATCGAACCCGGCTAGTTCCAGCCCGGCAGGCTTTAGCGCCGCCATGGCCTTGTGATACCGCTCCTCTTCCGGCGCATTTGTCCACCACTGCCGGAAGTCAGGCCATACCCTGTCGATCCAGCCTGTCCGATACGTCTCCCACTGCTCGTTTATCTCCTCGTCTTTACCTTCAAGCCGGGGTGCTGGCGGTCGTTGCGGATGCTCGGCGCCGTAAAGCTCGGCCATCAGGTCGAACACTCGTTCAGGCCGGAAAGGGAAGGACATACGGGGGTATCCTTGCTCGTTTACTATTGGCCCCACCCCGGAAGCAGCATGCGGACATTGCGTGTCGTGCGATCCGGTTTGGTCCTCAACCTGCTCTGAAATGCCGGTATGCCCTTCGACCTTCACCGGCTCCGATGGGCTGGTATGCTCCTCAAGCTCAATCGGCTCAAAGGAAACCTTCATCCATACCTCCTGGCCGGACACCCGCAAGTACCCGCTGAGGTCGGGAAGCTGCATGATCTCGGACGGCAATACCGCCTGTTCCAGGCTCCGGCGGTAGCTCGTCGTGGTGCTCGGCCCGTTCTGCCCCTGGTTGTAAGACGTGCTCGTCTCGATGCGCTCCACCTCGCGCTGGCCGATCAGGTCACTGGCAAAGCGCGCGGTCCCTCCCCCTTCGGAGGCCCCGCACTTCAACACCAACTGCGTGCCGAACATCTCCACAATGGTTTGCGCCTCGGCGTCGCCATAGACCGCCCGGACCTGGGCGATGGACTGGATACCTGCCACGATGCAGCCGCCCTTCTTGCGCGCTCGCACCATGGCGTCCTTCAAGCCCTGAATGCGGCCCAGCGCATCCAGCTCGTCCAGGAAAAACCACATGCGGCGGGTCCGGGATGACTTCATGGACAGCAGCTCGAAGACCGCCAGACGCATCCAGCACGATATTGGGCCTCTCAGGGCTGCGATTTGGTCAGCATGATAGGGTACCCAAAGCGTTCCCGTCCCCTCGCGTACCCATTGCCGCACGGAAAACGGCTCACCTTGTGGACCGACAAGCATCTCCAACTGGTTCAAGGAAGGCCGAAGGGTGCTCAGGATGCTTGACAGCATCCGTTCCCCACCCTCCCCGAAGTAGTCGGCCGCCGCCGTGCCCTGGCATAGCAGCCTCATCTTGGCCACGCCGCCCCGGGCCATCGTCCTCAAGAAGTCGTCCGAGCTGCCAAGCTCACACTCAGCCCACGTTTGCAGGCAGGCGGCAAAAATCTCCTGGGAGTGAGTGCGCCACTCGTCAATGCGGGCATCCCCAGTGAAGGGCAGGATGCTTTCAGCCAAATGCTTAAAATCACTCGACGCCCTAATTTCCGCCAGGATCTCCCAACGGACGCTGCGGCCGTCTAGCGGGTTTAGGATGGTGTCGCCGTCCTTCCAACCCTTGCTCATGGCCGCCCCGTCCGGGTCGGCCACGATCATGCGGTTGCCGCGGGCCAGAATGGTATGCATTAACGCCTCAATGGCCACCGTCTTGCCGGTGCCGGGTGCGCCCAGCAGCAGGATGCTCCGCACCTCCGCCTTCACGGGCAGCACGTATCCCGCCAGGCAGACACGCTCCTCGCGGATGGCGGTCGCCACTGCCTTGTGGGTGTCCGCCTTGAAAGCGACGATCCGGGTTCCCCGCACGATGCGAGGCTCCATCTCCGGCAGCGGCGGCGCGGTGAACATGGTCGCCAGGTAGCCGCCCACGAAGGCCAGGACGGGCATCGCCAGCACGCCCCACAAGGGGGGCAGGCTCACCAGCCATGGCAGCGCCAGGCCGGCAGCAGCGCCGGCCGACCATCCCAGGACGGCATGGAGCAGGCTGGCCGGCTGGCGCCGGGTCAGCGCCACCCAGCCCCCGCCCGTCAGGGTCGCGGCGAGGATGGACAGGGCGAAGTAGGCCCCGTAATGCGCCCGGACCAAGTAGGGCCAGGTCCTGGCGATCCGGCTCGGGATGTCGTCGTGATCCCAAAAAGTGCCCTGCCAGATCGTCGGCCATAGGTCGTAGTTCACTTGGGCGGGGATCAGCAGCGACACCCCGTGTTGGTAGGCCAGCACGCTCGGGATCAATCCGAGCACGCTGAAAAGCAGCAAGCTGAACGGCAGGTAGTCGGTTCGTCTGTTCAAGGCGGCCTCCTTCGTGAGGTCGGGACCGAGGCGGGTTGCCCTGGTAGCGCGGCCTCGCCTGGATGTTTCCAGGGAGTGGCGCAAACAGCGGCATCCAGCTCTCAGCCCTCGACCCCCGCAGGATCGCCCCAGCGTTTGAGAACGGGGCGGCCTTTTCTACCGCTCCAGCTCGTGCCCGCGCGGGCGCTCCCGCCCATGCTCGTGGGCGGGCTTCTCCGGCTCCCGCATGGCTTTCCGCAGCTCGTCGCCGGCCGGCTTCTGCGGCCCGTCCTCGCGCGAGAACGCCGCCCGCAGCTCGTCGCGTCGCCTCTCCTGGGCCGTGCGCTCGGGGCGGAGCTGCGCGACATGCTCGCGCACCAACTCGAACGCCCGCTCTGCCCGCTCCCAAACCGCATCCAGCCGGTCCCGGCCGCGCCCCAGCAGCGCCCGGGCGTCCTCGACCCATGCCGCCGGCGCGTCGAAGCCGCGGCGCTCCATGAAGTCCAGCGTGCTCATCTTCGGCCGCGCCCGGCTAAGCCGCGCCGCCAGCGCCCGCCCGTCCTGGAAGTCGTCGCGCCCCGCATACAGGGTGGCCGTGTCCCGGTGCCGCGTCATGGCGACATAGGCTAGATGCTGGTCCATGCCGCCCGACGCCAGCACATAGGCCCGGTCCACCGTCGCCCCCTGCGACTTGTGCAGCGTCACCGCATAGCCGTGGTCCACCTGGTCGTACGCGACCTGGTCAACGAGGACCTGCATGCCGGTGCCTGGGCCGGCCTGATCGTCCAGCCGCACCGCCAGCCGCCCCGGCCCGGCCACCTCCACCGTGCCAAGGCTGCCGTTCTTCACCCCTAGCGTGCGGTCGTTGGCGAGGAACGCCAGCCGGTCGCCGGCCGCGAAGCTCCGGGTGCCTCGGGCGGTCGCGTAGGTCGCCTCCTGGGCCAGCTCGCCAGCCTGCTGCCGCTCGGCCCGCACCGCGGCATTGAGGTCCTGCACGTCCCGGTTGGTGTGCGCCAGGATCAGCCGCGACCCCTCGCCCCGCGTGTAGTCGGCCGCGATCGCCGCCTTCGCCGCATCCCGGCTGCCCACCATCCGCACATGCCCGCGCTCGCCATAGGCGGCCAGGCCCTCGCCAACGGCCCCGCGGGCGAACGCCTGGCTGGCCTCCCGCGCCCACTCATGGCGCGTTTGCCGCCGCACCTCGCGGATCTCCGCGGCCCCGATCCGCTCCACCACCGCCCGGAACGCAGCGCCAGCCTCGATGGGCTGCAACTGCCGCTCGTCACCCACAAGCACCACCTTGGCCCCGGCCTGCCGCGCCTGGTCGAGCACCCGGCCCAACTGCCGGGAGCCGACCATGCCGGCCTCGTCAATCACCAGCACGTCACGTGCCGTCAGTTGCTCCCGGCCCTTGCGCCAGGCGAATTCCAGCGCGGCCAGGGTCCGGCTCTGCATCCCGGCCGACCCCTGCAGCTCCTCCGCTGCCTTGCCTGCCAGCGCCGCGCCCTGCACCCGGTAGCCCTGCGCCTCCCACGCCTCGCGCGCTGCCGCCAGAGACCGGCTCTTGCCCGCCCCGGCCGACCCCACCACCGCGGCGATCTGCCCCGGCGTCGTGACGTGCTGCACGGCCGCGCGCTGCTCGGCTGAAAGTTGGGCGTGACGGTCCAGCACAACCCGCACCTGGTCGGGTGCGACCTGGTGCGTCTTGGCTCCCGCCATCGCCTCGGCCGCGTCCGCCATCCGCGCTTCGACTTGCACCATGTCACGGGTCGAGAACCGCGCCGGCTCACCCTTCCCGCCCTGCGAGAGCCGCACCAGCTCGCGGGACCCTTCCAGCCTCGCCAGCACCGTGGCGAACTGCTCGGGAGCGTCGATGTAACGCTGCAGCTCCTTCGCCATGTCCTGCCGGGTGAAAACCGCGTCCTTGTCGGTCAGCACCTCCAGTACCAGCTCGGGCCGCTGCCTGACCTTCTCTGCATTCAGGCCCCGTGTCTCCTGATGCCCCTGCACGCGCTCGGCCTCGACGCCGCGGCGGTTCATTCCCACACCTGCGACGCCGATATGTCGGGTTGGCGCCAGCTCAACTCCACGCTCCCGGTAGCTCCGGGGATCGGCGCGCATCTCCAAGCCCTGCTGCTCGCAGTATTGGTTAAATCGCTCGGCCACCGCCTGCCGCATAGCCTGCATGGCCTGGTCGCCAACTGGCAGCCCTCGTGCCCTTTGATCCGTGTTGGAAAGCTCAAGTGCCGCCTTGCCGCCGAACCCCTCTGAACCGACCTGGCGCGTTGTCATCATGAGGTGGGCATGGTGGTTCCTGTTATCCCCCTTGCCGCCCGGCAGGTGTATGGCCCAATCCACCGCGACGCCGTAGCGGTCTGCCAGCATGAACGCCCATTCCTGCGTTAGCTCGCACCGCTGTTCAGGGGTCATAGTATCCGGCAAGGCAAGCTCAACCTTGCGCGCTGTCCGCGCGTCCTTGCGGCACTCTGCTGTCTCCGCCGCGTTCCAAAGCTGCTCACGGGTCCAGGCGGGTCCGCTGCCTTCAGGCATGGTGATGCCAGCCTCCACCACGCCGCGCCGCCGGCTATAGTCCGCCGCCTGCTGCTCGCGCTCGTCATACAGCCGCTCCCCGGCGCGGTAAGCCGCTGATGCGATTGCGCTTCCGCCGGTTTTCCGGCTGACATGCCGGCTGGCGTCAACGCGGAACTGCGACCATATGGACATGTGGCAGGGCCGGATCGTGCTGGGAAGTGGTGAGCCTGCCAGCTTGAGTTGCGCTTAGCAACTCGTTAGTGCGCCCTTACTCCTACGTCGCTCGGGACTTGCGGCCAGGTTCTTCCTTAGTCAAAATCGGCTCTAGCCCATAGCAGACAAGCAAGAGGGTAACCGGGAAAGGGGCAGGGCATGGCTCGGCAGAAAGCCAATGAGCGTAGGGCGGCAGCCTTGGCCGCCCTCGAAGCAGCCAAGCGTGAGGTAATGGAGCTGGAGGCCAAGGACGCCGCCCGCATCGGCAAAGTGGCCGTTCGCGCCGGCCTGGCCGACTTCGACCTAGACGATACGACCCTGCTTCGGGAGTTCCAAGCCGTCGCGGCCCGCTTTCGGGACGGCAGCGCCAAGCCGGCTCGGCCGCGCGAGGGGGCGCCTGCTGCGAACGGAGCGGATGCAGGCCAGGGCACAGACGGAAGCCCGGACCATGGATACCCGCAGTAAAATCCAGCTCGGCGGCTTGGTCGTCCTGGCCGGACTAGGGGAGGAGGACAGCGCTGTCCTGCTGGGGCTGCTCACCTCGGTCGCCAGGGAGCTGGCCAGTCTCGACGGTGACGCTGCCCGCGCCCGCTACCGGCATGTTGGCGACCTGGCATTTAAAGCGGCGGAGATGAAAAGGCTCGCCGTTCGCAAGGCCGAAGTCGTTGCGGATGCAACCAAATAAGCCATGCTCTGTTCGCAGATAGCCCTGGCACGCTGTGGACCTCCGATCTTGGAGGGAGGTTTCCATGCCAGCTTTACCGTTCGCATCGCACTGCTCAGCCGCCAAATCACGCCCTCGAAGTCGCTCCCCGTTCGCAACCTGCGCCCTGGCCGGCCTGGTCGCCTGCTGCGGGCATCCAGCATCAGGGCAGGTGCCGGCCGTCCTAAGCGGTGGACCCCCGGTCCAGGTCGTCCCCTACGTGTCCGAGCCAGGCGTGCCTGCGTTCACGGTCACGCCCGGGACGGCCAACCCGTTCTCCCGGGCTGATGGCCTGAGCGGAGGCACAACCTCGGACGGCGGGGGAACCGGAACAGGCAGCTCGGGCGATGGTTCGGGCAGCAAATCCATGGCGTCCATGATGGCGCAGCCCTGGGGTGACGCCGCGTCCCAAAATGCACAGACAATCGGGATTACCCCGGTCGCCTTGGCAGCAACGTGCCAGATCGAGGCAAGCGGCTGCCAGACTAACCCGGCCTCATCCAGCCAGACGATCACGGGCACCTTCCAGATGCTCGACAGCACCTATACGGCGATGATCAAAGCTGCTCTCGCAGACAACCCGTCCTTGGCGTCAAGCATCGTGCCTGGCTTGGCCGGCAAACTCGACCCGGTGACGGAAGGCATCGCCTCCGCCGAATACCTCAAACAAGGTGCCGTGGCCTTGCAGGGCAATGGCCTGTCGGACCCGTCCGTCCTGGATGTGCGCGGCTTCTACAACTTCGGACCTGGCAATGCCGTCGCTATTGCACAGGCCTCCGACAGTTCGCTGATGTCTGCCCAAGTCTCGGGCCTGACCGCAGCTCAATTCAAAGCCAACGGCATCGATCCGTCCACCACCACGGTCGGCCAATGGCGGGCAAGCGTCACCGCTGTAATCGGCGCTTCGGCTGCAAGTTCTTCCGTCCTTTTGGCCAAATCGTAGGAGGTCGTCATGCGTCATTTTTCATCCATCGTCCTCGTCGGTTTGCTGGTGTGCAGTGCAACCCATGCCCAAGGGCTGACAGCCGTGCGGCCCTTGCCTGGCTATGTCTGTATGCAGCTTGCCATTTCTCCGGAAGCATCAGTGAACCCGCAGGTAGGCGTTCCGATCCTCGATGCTCCCTCGCGTTCGGCCGCCACTGTCAGCTATGCCGCATCTGTCCTAATCGTCCAGGATCCACCGCAGCCCTTGGGCGGTTTCCGGCGGGTGCTGCTTCCTTCGGGAGGGGGAGGCTGGATCGACGCTCGATACCTCCGGCCGTGGTCCAACCCCTATGCGCCGGCATCCCGCTGCGTGCCGTCGGTGATGTCCAATGGCAAGCCCGGGTTCGGTTCCAAGTGAGTCGCCCTTTGTTCAACGCCCACGCGGCAGCGTTCTTGGGCGTCGATGTGGCGGGACGCCCTTCGTCCCGACACCTTCTATCCGGCGCGGTGCGCAACGCAGGTCAAGGGCGGCGCCGCTTGGCGCCGGGACCGGAGCCACGCGGACCCGCGCGGACCCGCCGCTTGGCGGGGAGCACGGGGAGCATGGCGAGGACCCACCCCTTGACCGGAGTGAGCACCGTGGCACCCGCTCTGTCCTCGCGCGCACTCATGCGCGTGCGCACACGCGCGCGAAGGTTTCTCTATAGGATTCAAGTGTTCGGAGGCTTTTTTGAAGCCAATTTCAATGCGTTATCCTGTGGATAACCGACTTTTGGGGCGCCTATCCCGACTTTTGGGGCGTACCGAGAAGGTCTATCCCGACTTTTGGGGCGCGTCCCGACTTGATGTTTTCAAGACGGGTCGGGTAGGCTTGTCGCCATGAGCCGTCCACCCCCGCAGCCTGCTGCTCTGCCCATCGGTCGGACTATGCGGGCTGCCCATGCGCGTCCGCAGGAGCATGGCGGCGGCGAAGGCGTGATCAAGGCCGGGGAGCTGGTCGAGGCCACCTACCCCGAAGGTGCCACCCTCTCGAGCACGGCGCGCAAGGTCCTCGTGCTGCTACTCGCCAAGGCTGCCGGCGACGCCTGGCAGGACCAAGAGCACCAGATCAACAAGGGTGAGCTACGCGGCAGCCACCAGAGCAACGACCGGCTGGCGCGGGTGTTGGACGAGCTGCAACGGGTCCTGCTGCGTGTGCGGGTCCGTTCACCCCGCGGCCATGACGCCGTGCTGGTGGCCCCGATCATCGCCCAGCGCGTCGAGGAACTGGACGACGACGCCCGCTCGGTCGTGTTCTGGCGCTTCTCCGAGCCAATGCGTCAGGTGATGCAGGCGTCTGACCACTATGCCGAGATGCAGTTACAGGCCGTGCTGGCTTTCGAGAGCCGCTACAGCGTGACCCTCTACGAGTATGGCTGCCTGCTGTACCGGCGCCAGCATCCGACCTGGCAGGGCAGCATGGCCGAACTGCGCGAGTTGCTGGGCGTGCCGACTGGCACCTACCGGGACTGGACCGACCTGAGCCGGAAGACGTTGGACATGGCGAAATCCGAGATTGACCACATCGCGCCGTTTACGTTGACTTGGCGGGAGAGTCGCCGCGGCCGGGCCGTGGTGGCGGTGGAGCTGCGCTTCGAGCCGAAGGACCCCGAAGCCGCCGCGGCTGCCAGGGCGGAGCTGAACAGCCCCCGCACGGGCCGCAAGGTACGACGTGACGACCTCGCTGCCGTCCAGGTTCCGTCCACTGCGCAGCAGCTTGACCTGGAGGAAGCTCTGGCCGCCCTCAAGGGTGGTCGGCCGCTGCCCAGGACCGCGTAGGAGGCCGCTGGGCAGGCGTGATCTCCTGCCGGGCGCAATGACCCCAGCAAGTCCTCACAGCGCCTCTGCGGCTGTTTGGAGGGCCTGGATACTGGCACCCGGCAAGTCCTCGCGCCGTAGCCGCGGCGGCGGGGCTTGACGACTGCGCCGATGCCTCCCCGCGACTTCCCCCGCTTTTCCATAATGCGATTATCAGTTCCTGGTGTTGAGAATCAAACTGATTAAGATGCGAAACTGATTTCCTTATGCTTATGGTTTCAATGCCTCAATCCAGAATGTGTTGTAAAGTGCCATTCGCACGAACCAAAGAATGTAGTAGCCAGGATTACCGTTTTGAATGTTCGGCCACACTAGCTGGGGTGCCGATAGAGTAGCTAGAACGCCACCTGATAATAAAATCATCAGGAAGCTTAGACCTGCATTGGTTACGCTGAATCTCAAGGCATCATCGAGTCGTCCACGATTAATTAGAAATGAAAAAGCCGTTTGAATTTGCAACAATACTAACAAAGATATTCCGCCGACCGCCGTTAAAACGCTTATAAAGTAGCCTATGTAATTAACCGTGTTCTGCCCGAATCCGGCGTTTTTGAATTCAGCCCATGTCGGATAGATGGCGGGCGTCCATTTCACAACAAAGTCCATCAACGTGTAGTTTCTCCAGATAAACCATGATATAAATAGCGTAGAAATGAAGTAACAAACAGATGCCAATCTATTATCCGAAGCAAAAGCGCCAAGAAAGGAAATTATGGTTAGGGGAATGCATAGAGCCACTGCCTCTATGACTAAAAACTTAGGTAGCGATGTAAATAAAAAGCATAGCATGATCAACACAAATAGCAGAGCACGAAATTTATAACTTAGTTTGTAATTGTCGTCGCTATAAAAGTTCTGCGAAAGAAAATTAACTACATTGTCATTTCCGTCTATCGTCACCGCGTGACCGACTCTTATATTAAGTCTAAATACCTTTATGCTTACAATTGCCCCAATGCTTAATGTTATTAGTCCTTGTAGTATGCCTTGTAAGCTGCCGAGATCGCCCAGTGTTGACACTTCCACCCTCGTTGATTCGACTCGGATGAATGCTCGTCTGGCTAAGTTGCAAAGGCAACATCTTCACTGTTAGCCAGGGGTTTGCTTCCTGCTGCTGTCATCCAAGGCGTGAAATCGTCGCCTTGCTGACGTTGTAGCTGTTCGCCAGCTCTTGCAGCGTTGCCCCGTCCTCCCGCCTCTGGCGAGCCTCTGCCTGCTGCTGGGGGGTGAGGGCAGGCGGTCGCCCCATATGCTGCCCTCGTGTCGTGGCGCGGCTCCTGCCCTCTGCCGTGCGCGTTCTGATAAGATCACGCTCCACATCCGCCAGCCCTCCCAGCACGGCCAGCATCAAGCGCCCGGTGCTGGTCGAGCTATCGGCCCACGGCTCCGCCAGTGACCGGAATTGCCCGCCTGCGTCGGTGATGCCCT
>CAXTFY010000100.1:0-14831 GCA_964243265.1 uncultured Acetobacteraceae bacterium
GCACCACCAGCAGGTCGCAGCGCATGGCGTTCAGGGTGGAGGCGGTGTCGAGCAGGGTCTCGCCCTTGTTCACGCTGCTGGTCGAGACCGACATGTTGATCACGTCGGCGCCCAGGCGCTTGCCCGCCAGCTCGAAGCTGGTGCGGGTGCGGGTGCTGTCCTCGTAGAACAGGTTGATCAGGGTGCGGCCGCGCAGCAGGTCGCGCTGGGTCTTGCCGGAGCGGTTGAGCAGGACGTAGCTCTCGGCGAGGTCGAGCAGGGTGGCGATCTCTGGGGGGTGCAGGCCCTCGATCGCCAGCAGGTGGCGGTGCGGGTAGTGCATCAGGCCGCGGCGGCCGGCATCGCCGCGGCCTGGGCGATGCGGGACAGGGCTTCGTCGCGGCCCAGGGCGGCGAGGGTGAGGTCGATGGGCGGGCTGGTGGTGCTGCCGGTCAGCGCGGCACGCAGCGGCTGCGCGACTTGGCCGAGCTTGCGGCCGGCCTGCTCGGCGTAGCTTCGTAGGGCGGCGTCCAGCGCCGGGGCGGTGAAGTCGGTCGCAGCGAGGGCGCCGGCCAGTTGCGGCAGGACGGTCTTGGCGTCCGGGGTTAGTTGTACTAGCGCTTTCGCCTCGAATACCAGTGGTAGCGGGCGCGCTAGGAATGCTGCGTTTTCCGCTAGTTCCACGAGAGTTTTCGCTCGATCTTTCAGGCTTGGCATCAGGGTGCGGATGCGTGCGGCGGCGGCGACGTCCACCTGCACGCCCTGCGCGGCCAGGCGTTCGGCGACATCCCGGGTCAGGCGGCCGTCATCGGCACGGCGCATCCAGATGCCGTTCAGGTTCAGCAGCTTGGCCTGGTCCAGCCGCGCGGCGGACTTGCCGACGCCGTCGAGGTCGAACAGGCGGATGGCTTCCTCGCGGTCGAGCACCTCCATGTCGCCATGGCCCCAGCCGAGGCGGAGCAGTTGGTTGCACATCGCCTCCGGCAGGAAGCCGGCCTGCTGGTAGTCCAGGACGCTGACTGCGCCGTGCCGTTTGGACAGCTTGGCGCCGTCGGCTCCGTGGATGAGGGGGAGGTGGGCGAACCGGGGCAGGTTCCAGCCCATTGCCTGGTAGACCTGGATTTGCCGGAAGGTGTTGGTCAGATGGTCGTCGCCGCGGATGACGTGGGTGATGGCCATGTCGTGGTCGTCCACCACGACGGCGTGCAGGTAGGTCGGCACGCCGTCGCTGCGCAGGATGATCATGTCGTCCAGCTCGGCGTTGGCGACGCGGACGGTGCCCTGCACCAGGTCGTCCACGATGGTCTCGCCCTGCTGCGGGGCTTTCAGGCGGATGACGGGTTTGACGCCGGGGGGGGCTTCGGCCGGGTCGCGGTCCCGCCAGCGGCCGTCGTAGCGCGGCGGGCGGCCCTCGGCGGCGGCGCGCTCGCGCATCTCTCGCAGTTCGTCCGGGGTGGTGAAGCATAGGTAGGCGTGGCCGGATGCCAGCATGGCTTGGGCGACTTCGGCGTGGCGGGCCTGGCGGGTGGACTGGAAGACCGGGGGTTCGTCGGGCTGGATGTCCAGCCAGGCGAGGGCGTCCAGGATCACCTGGGTGTTGGCGGCGGTGCTGCGCTCACGGTCGGTGTCCTCGATGCGCAGCAGGAAGTCGCCGCCGTGGTGGCGGCTGAACAGCAGGTTGAACAGCGCCGCGCGGGCGCCGCCGATGTGGAGCTGCCCGGTCGGGCTGGGGGCGAAGCGGGTGCGGACCCTCGGCGACCCCGTTGGGTGGGCTGGCATGTCATCTGGCATGGGACACTTCATAACATGCCCTGCCATGACGTGGGAGGTGGCGGCGGCGTAGGCTGCCGCCGGGGTGGCCGCGGCGTCGGCTGCCGCCGGAGGGTATGGTGCGACGGTCGATTGCAGCCTTGGGCGCCTGGGCTGCGGCGCATCGTCCGGTACGGATTGCTGTTGCCCTCGATGGCTGGATCGACGCCGAGCACGGCCGCTTCATGCCTTGGCTGGCGGTCGCGATGATCGCTGGGGCGGCCAGCTACTTTGGCCTGCGGGCCGAGCCGGCGGCTTGGACGGGCGGTGCTGCGGTGCTGCTGGCGGCGCTGTGTACTGCGGCCACTTGGCGGTTCCGGGTGCCGCGTGCGGTGGCGATGGCGGCGCTGGTCGGGGCAGCCGGGTTTCTGTCCGCCCAGACGCAGACCCGGCGGGCGCTGCCTATTGACGCGCTGCCGGTGAAGGCGGCGATCCTGACCGGGACCGTCCGCGCCGTGGATGCGTTGCCGGAGGGGCGCCGCGTGCTGCTGGCCGGGGTGCGGACCGATCCGGCGCAGCCGGCGCTGGCGCGGCTGGTGCGCGTCCGGCTGCACCGGGGCGACCTGACCGAATTGGCCGCTGGCGACCGCATCCAGTTGCGGTCGCTGATCCGCCCGCCCGCGCCGCCGGCCTATCCCGGGGGGTGGGACCTGCAACGGGATGCGTTCTTTTCCGGCCTGGGCGCGTCCGGCTTTGCGCTGAACCCGGCGGTGGTGCTGGAGCACGTGGAGCCTGTTGGTGCGGCAGCCTGGCTGCAAGGTCTGCGTGATGGGATCGCGCGCCGGGTCATCCTTGGTTTGCCGGGACCCGAGGGCGCGGTGGCCGCAACGGTGCTGACCGGCACCGGCACCGCCATCCCGCCGGCCGACCGGGCAGCGTTCCGCGATTCGGGTTTGGCGCACCTGCTTGCCGTGGCCGGGCTGCACATCGGCATCGTGATGGGCCTGGTGATGGGCGGCACCCGGCTGATCCTGGCCGCCAGTGAGCGGACGGCGCTGCACTGGCCGGGCAAGGCTATCGCGGGCGGCATGGCGCTGGTGGTTGGCGGCGGCTACTTGCTGCTGACGGGCGCGCATGTGCCGATCATCCGCAGCTTTGCGATGGCGTGCCTGGTGACGCTGGGGCTGATGCTGGGGCGGCGGTCGCTGTCGCTGCGCGGCCTGGCGCTGGCGGCTGCGGCCATCGTGCTGATTGCGCCGAACGAGGTCGCCGGGGTCAGCTTTCAGATGAGCTTCGCCGCGGTGCTGGCGCTGATTGCCGGGTATGAGGCGATGCGGCCGGTGCTGGCCCGGCTGCACGGCAACGGCTTCGGGCGGCGCACGCTGCACCACCTGGCGCTGCTGGCGTTGACGAGCCTGCTGGCCGGGACGGCTTCGGCGCCGTTCGCCGCCTACCACTTCGGGCATTTCCAGCTTTACTTCATCGTGGCCAACTTGGCGGCGGTGCCGATCACCGCGTTCCTGGTGATGCCGGCCGGGCTGGCTGCGCTGGCGTTGATGCCGATAGGGCTGGAGCACCTGGCGCTGGCGCCGATGGGGTGGGGCATCGACGCCATCCTGTGGATCGCCCGCAGCGTGTCCGGCTGGCCGGCTGCGACGCTTGCCGTCCCGGCGATGCCGGGGTGGGGGTTGCTGGTGGTGGCCGGCGGGCTAGCTTGGCTGGGGTTGTGGCGGAGCCGGATGCGCTTGGCTGGGGCGGCGGCGGTGATGGTGGGACTGCTGTCATGCTTGGCCGTGCGGCCGCCCGACGTGCTGGTGTCGAGCGATGCCCGGCTGATTGCCTTCCACGAGGGTGGGTATTGGCTGCAGGCCCGGTCCGGCGCATCCGGCTTTGTCCGCGACGCTTGGCAGGACCACCTGGCGGCCGGCCCGCTGCAGGTGCTGCAGGAGGGGAGTCCCGCCGGCTGCACTGCGTCGGCGTGCCGGATCGGTCCCGCGGGGCTGCTGGTGCTGCGCGATGTCGCACGCGTTGCCGACTGCATCGGCGTCCGGCTGCTGGTTTCAGCCGAGCCTGCCCGTGGGGAGTGCCCCTCCGAGGTGCCCTACATCGACCGGTTCAGCGTTTGGCGGGACGGCGCGCACGCGGCTTGGCTGACGCCGGAGGGAGCGCGGATCGTGTCGGACCGAATGTATCGCGGCGAGCGGCCGTGGGTGCCGGCTCCGCCGCAGCCGCACCACTCGGCCCCCAACCTGCCCATGGCCACGGCGGAGGAGATGCCAGTGGCGCTAAACGACTGACCGGATTAGAATTTCCGTAGCAGGGCGACCAGGCGGCCCTGCACCTTGACGCGGTCTGCCGGGAAGATGCGGATTTCATGCCGCTGGTTTGCCGGCTCCAGCGCAACCGTGCGCCCACGCCGCCGCAAACGCTTCAGGGTGACCTCGGCATCGTCGATCAGGGCGACGATAATCTGGCCGTTGTCGGCCGACTCGCCACGGCGGATGATTACGGTGTCACCGTCCAGGATGCCGGCCTCGATCATCGAGTCGCCGGCGACCTCGAGCGCGTAGTGCTCGCCGTTGCCCAGCAGGGCCACCGGCACCTCGATCTGCGCGCCGCTGTCGCGCAGGGCCTCGATCGGCAGGCCGGCGGCGATCCGGCCATACAGCGGCAGTTGCACCGCACCGGCCTCGTTGGCAGAACGCACGCCGGGCAACCGGCCGGAGAAATCGCCGCGGATGACGTTCGGGGAGAACGCCGGGGCCTCTGCCTCGACGGCGACCTCGATCTCGCGCCCGGCCTCGTTCGGCAGCCGCACCACCTCCAAGGCTCGGGCGCGATGATGGCGGCGTCGTAGGAAGCCACGCTCCTCCAACGCGGAGATCAGCCGGTGGATGCCCGACTTGGACCGGAGCTGCAGCGCCTCCTTCATCTCCTCGAAGCTCGGGGAGAAGCCGGTCGCCTTCAGGTGCTGGTCGATGAATGTCAGCAACTCGTGCTGCTTGCGCGTCAACATGGGACAACTCTCTCATGCCCGGCTGGTTACAACCGGAGAATCGGGGTGTGCGGAACAAATAGACAACGGCTGGTGTTCTATATTGGTTCGCCCGGCGGCGTCAACAGGCGGCGTCAACAGGCGGCGTCACCAGGCTATAGCTGCGTCACCAGGCACCCGCCTCTCCAGGTGGCCGTGCCCGCCGATGCGGGGCCTACATGCCGAGCAGGTCCAGCCGGATGACCGGCACCGGCGCGCCCGCCGGGAGGGCGGGGGCATGCGGCGGCCGGACGACCAGGCCGTCAGCCTGCGCCAGCAGCCAGAGCAGCGACGAGTCCTGCCGCGGGAACGGCGTTGCCCGCGGCCCATCCGGCCCGGCGGCGATGCTGGACCGCAGGTAGTCCTGCCGCTGGTCATTGGCACCGACTGCCGCCCCGAGCGCGATCATGGTGGGCGGCGGCGCATCGCCCGGCAGGCCGGACAGCCGGGCCAGGGCGGGCAGCAGGAACAGCACCGCGCAGACCAATGCCGAGACCGGGTTGCCCGGCAGTCCCAGGACCGGGACGCCCTTGAGCATGCCGAACAGCAGCGGCTTGCCGGGCCGCATGGCGATGCGCCAGAAGTCTAGGGTGAAGCCGTGCTCGCCCAGGCCGCTCTGCACCAGGTCGTAGTCGCCGACGCTCGCGCCGCCGGTGGTGACGAGCAGGTCCACGCCGCCCAGCGCCCGCACCGCCTCGGCCACGGCGGCGCGCGTGTCGCGGGCGATTGGCAGCACCATGGGGTCGCCGCCGCCGCTGCGTACCAGCGCCGCCAAGGCATGCGCGTTCGAGCTTACGATGCCACCGGGGGTCAGCGGGTCGCCGGGCATGGCGATCTCGTCGCCGGTCGCCAGGATGGCCACGCGGGGGCGCCGGTGCACCGCGAGCCACGGATGGTTCGCCGCTGCCGCCAGCCCGATGCCGCGTGCGCCGAGGCGGACGCCGGCGGGCAGCAACTCGTCGCCGGTGCGGAAGTCCTGTCCTGCGCGGCGTATGTGTCGTCCGGCCTGGGCCTGGGCCGTAAGCCGCATGGCGTTGCCCTCGGCGGCGACGTCCTCCTGCGCGACGACGCAATCGGCGCCAGGTGGGACCGTGCTGCCGGTGAAAAGCCGTACCGCCTGGCCAGGGCCGACCTCGCGGAGCAGCGGACGGCCGGCGGGCGCCTCGCCGATCACCTGCAAGACGGCGCCCGATGTACCATCGGCGGCGCGCAAGGCATATCCGTCCATGGCGGACACATCGGTTGGCGGCTGGGTCAGGCGTGCGGCGACCGGTGCTGCGGTCACCCGGCCCCATGCCTCGGCCAAGGCCACCACCTCCGCCTGGGTGGGGCGGAGCGGGGCGATGATGCGGGTGCGCGCCTCGTCGACGGACAGCATCGGGACTGAGAGCATTGGGTCAGTCCTGCTTGAATTCGCCGGATTTGCCGCCGTCCTTGTGCACGACGCGCAGGCCGTCGATACGCATGCCGCGGTCAACGGCCTTGCACATATCGTAAACCGTGAGGGCGGCGACGCTGGCTGCGGTCAACGCCTCCATCTCGACGCCGGTGCGGCCGGTGGTGCGGACGGTCGCGGCAATCTCGATGCCGCATGCCGCGCCGGCCTGCTCCAGATCGACCGTCACGGCCGAGATGGGCAGGGGATGGCATAGCGGGATCAGGTCGGCGGTGCGCTTGGCGGCCATGATACCCGCCAGGCGGGCGACGCCGAGCACGTCGCCCTTCTTCGCCTGGCCAGACAGGACCAGCGCCAGGGTCTCCGGCCGCATCAACACGGTGACCCGGGCCGTGGCACTGCGGTCGGTCTCCGGCTTTGCAGATACGTCGACCATCACGGCGCGGCCCTGGAGGTCGAAGTGGGTCAGCGTCCCGGTCATTCCGTATGCCCCAGCAGGGCGCGGGTAGCTGCGCCGACATCGGGCTGCCGCAACAGGCTTTCCCCGACCAGGAAGCACGAGGCCCCGGCCTCCGCGAGGCGCAGCACGTCGGCATGGGTGCGGATGCCGCTCTCGGCGATCAGGAAACGGTCGGAGGGGACATGCGGCGCCAGTTCGGCCGTTGTTTCCAAGTCGGTTCGCAAGGTCTTGAGGTTACGGTTGTTTATGCCGATCAACTGAGTCTCCAGCCCCAGGGCGCGGTCGAGTTCCCCGCGGTTGTGCACCTCCGCGAGCACGTCCATGTCTAGGGCGCGGGCCAGCACCTCCAGCTCCCGCGCCTGGGTGTCGGTGAGCGCCGCCAGGATGAGCAGGATGCAATCGGCGCCCATCAGCCGGCTCTCGTAAATCTGCCAGGGGTCGAGCATGAAGTCCTTACGGAGCACCGGCAGGGCGACGGCGGCTCGGGCCAGCCGGAGGTGCTCCGCATCGCCCTCGAAGTATGGCTTGTCGGTGAGGACGGACAGGCAGGTCGCACCGGCGTCGGCGTAGGTGCGGGCCAAGGCCTCCGGGTCGAAGTTCGCCCGGATCAGTCCGGCCGAGGGCGAGGCGCGCTTGATCTCGGCAATTAGGCCGTAGCGTCCGGCGGCGACCGAATGCTTGAGGGCATGGCCGAAGCCGCGGGTCGGACGCCGCCGGGCATCGATCCGCCCCGCCAGCGACGCGATCGGCGCCTCGGCCCGGCGGCGCTGCACCTCCGCCAGGGTGTCGGCGCAGATTTGGGCCAGCGCGTCGGGAATGGCGGCGTCCATCATGGGTTCCGTTCGTTGCTAGTGAGTTGCCTGGCGAAGCTTATCCAGTGCAGCACGCGCGCATCCTGCGTCAATCGAGCGGGCCGCCATTGCGGCGCCCTCCGTCAAGTCGTCGGTTCGCCCGGCGACGATCAGCCCGGCGGCGGCGTTCAGCACCACGGTGTCGCGATAGGCGCCACCCTGGCCCTCCAGCAACGCCTGCAACGCTCCGGCGTTTTCCAGGGCGTCGCCGCCGCGGATGGCTTCGAGTGGGGAGCGTTGCAGCCCGGCCTGCTCGGGGGTGAGGGTGAAGTCGCGCAACGCTCCGTCGCGGAGTTCGACGACCTGGTTTTCTCCGGCGACCGTCAGCTCGTCCAGGCCCTGGCCGTGCACCAGCCAGGCGCGTTCGGTGCCGAGTTGGTGCAGCGTCTCCGCCATGGGGCGCAACCACCTGGGATCGTAGACCCCGGTCAGTTGACGGCTGACCTGCGCGGGGTTCGCCAGGGGTCCCAATAGGTTGAAGATCGTGCGGGTGCCGAGTTCCACCCGCGGCCCGGCGGCGTGGCGGAGCGCCGCGTGGTGCCGGGGGGCGAACATGAACACGCAGCCGGCCTCGGCCAGCACCTGCGGCAGCCGGTCCAGGGCGACATCGACGTTGACGCCCAGGGCGGTGAGCACGTCGGCACCGCCTGCCCGGGAGGATAGGGCGCGGTTGCCGTGCTTTGCCACGGGGACGCCGCAGCCGGCCAGGACGAAGGTGACGGCGGTGGAGACGTTCAGGGTGCCGCCGCTGTCGCCGCCGGTGCCGCAGACGTCCATGGCGCCGGGGGGCGCGGCGACGGTGGCCATGCGGGAGCGCATGGCGCGGACGGCGCCGGTCAGCTCGGGCACGGTTTCCCTGCGTAGGCGCAGCGCCATCAGGAGGGCGGCGATTTGGGCGGGGGTGGCCTCGCCGGACATGATGATGCCGAAGGCTGCCTCGGCCTCGTCGGCGGAGAGGGTCGCACCGTCGGCCAGGCGGGCGAGGACGGGCTTGAGGGTGGACACCTCAGCCGTCCGGCTTATGCGGCGCGGGCGGGGGCGTTGGCGCCGCGGGCGATGGCCAGGAAGTTGGCCAGGATGGCGTGGCCGTGCTCGGAAGCGATGCTTTCCGGGTGGAACTGCACGCCGAATACGGGAAGCGTCGCGTGGCGGAGGCCCATGATGGTGCCGTCCTCGGTCCAGGCGGTGGCGGCCAGGGTGTCGGGCAGCGTCGCGGCATCGACGATCAGGCTGTGGTAGCGGGTGGCCTGGAAGGGGGTGGGCAGGCCCTCGAACACGTCGGTGCCGCGGTGGCGGACGGGGCTGACCTTGCCGTGCATGGGGGCGGAGGCGCGCACCACGTCGCCGCCGAACACCTGGCCGATGGCTTGGTGGCCCAGGCAGACGCCCAGCACCGGGATGCGGCCGGCGGCGGCGGCGATCAGGTCGCAGCAGATGCCGGCCTCGGACGGGGTGCAGGGGCCGGGGGAGATGACGATGGCTTCGGGGGCGCGGGCCAGGGCCTGGTCCACCGTCAGGGCGTCGTTGCGGACGACCTCGCAGCGGGCGCCGAGGTCGCCCAGGTAGTGCACGAGGTTGAAGGTGAAGCTGTCGTAGTTGTCGATTAGCAGGATCATAGGATCAGGCCTTCAGGGCGGCGAAGCGGACGGCTTCCTCGGCGGCGCGGAACAGGGCGCGGGATTTTTGCCGGGTTTCCTCCCATTCGCCCTCGGGGGTGCTGTCGGCGACCACGCCGCCGCCGGCCTGCACGTACATGGTGCCGTCCTTCACTACGGCGGTGCGTAGGCCGATGCAGGTGTCCATGGTGCCGTTGGCGGCGAAGTAGCCGATGCAGCCGGCGTAGATGCCGCGGCGAGTCGGCTCCAGCTCCTCGATGATCTGCATGGCGCGGATCTTGGGGGCGCCGGTCAGCGTGCCCGCGGGGAAGCCGGCGATCAGGGCGTCCAAGGCGTCCAGGCCTGGGCGTAGGCGGCCCTCGACGGTGGAGGAGATGTGCATGACGTGGCTGAAGCGCTCAATGGCGAAGCTCTCGACGACGCGGACGGTGCCGAGTTCCGCCACACGGCCTACGTCGTTGCGGCCGAGGTCTAGCAGCATC
This sequence comes from uncultured Acetobacteraceae bacterium, assembly GCA_964243265.1. Taxonomy (GTDB): domain Bacteria; phylum Pseudomonadota; class Alphaproteobacteria; order Acetobacterales; family Acetobacteraceae; genus DASWOJ01. Next base: position 9,568 of record CAXTFY010000100.1, read on the forward strand.
AGGTGTTCTGCCCGTTCCTTGGGGTCGGAGAGCAGGTCGGCCTCCAGGGCCTTGTCGGCGTCCGGGGTGGCGCCGCGGGGGCGGGTGCCGGCCAGGGGACGGATGGTGACGGTGCCGTCGCGCAGGCGGACCAGGACCTCCGGGCTGCTGCCGACCACTGCGAAGCTGCCGAAGTCCAGGAAGAATAGGAACGGCGCCGGGTTGATGCGGCGCAGGGCGCGGTAGAGCGCGAAGGGCGGCAGGGCGAAAGGGACGGAGAAGCGCTGGCTGGGGACCGCCTGGAAGATGTCGCCGGCGGTGATGTACTGCTTCATGCGGTCCACGGTGGCCATGAACTCGGCCTTGGTCAGGTTGGACTGCGGCTCGGGCTGCGGCGGCAGGGCGACGGGCGGCGTGGGATGGGGCAGGGGGCGCAACAGGGCCGCATCGGCCTGGGCCAGCGCGGCCTGCGCCTGGTCCCAGGCTTGTTGCGCGGACAGGCCGGGCTGCGGGTAGATCGGGGCGGCCAGGGTCAGCTCGTCCCGCACGTTGTCGAACACCGCGAACACCGTCGGGCGGATCAGGATGGCCTCGGGCAGGCCAATCTCGTCGTGGTTCTTTTCGGGGAGGCGCTCCATCAACCGGACCATGTCGTAGCCGAGGTAGCCGACTAAGCCGCCCAGCATGGGGGGCAGGTGGTCGGGGAGATCGAGCTGCGCCTCCTGGATCAGGGCGCGCAGGCTGTCCAGCGCCGGGCGGGGGTCGGGTACGAAGGCGTGCGGCGCGGAGCGGGCATGGCGGTTGACCTCGGCGCGGCCGGCGCGGCAGCGCCACACCAGGTCGGGGTCCATGCCGATGATGGAGTAGCGGCTGCGCGCCGTGCCGCCCTCGATGCTTTCCAGCAGGAAGGAGTTGGGGCGGCCATGCGCCAGCTTGAGGAAGGCGGCAACCGGGGTTTCCAGGTCGGATACCCCGGTGGTCCAGACCAGGGTGCCGCGGCCGGCGTCATAGCTGGTTTGGAACGAGGCCTTGGTCGGGGGGATCGCGTTCATGGTCAGGGGTTTGCGATGCTGTCTAGGGCTTTGACGTTGACGGTTGGGCGCAGCCGCTGCCGTAGGGCCAGGACGTAGGTGGCCTCGGTGTCTGCGACCAGCGACTGGGTGAGCGCCTTGCGGGTGCGATCGGCGTCGGCGGGGTCGGTGGAGGGCTCGGGCTGGATGATCTCCGCCGGGGTCATGACGAAGAAGGCATCCGCGGTTTCGACCATCGTCGGCTCGTGCGGCTTCAACTGGAACAGGGGGCCTACCAGCTCGCCGGCGACGCCCGGCGCCGGCGCTCCGCGGATCACCGGGGCCGAGCGCTGCAGCCGCAGCCCGGCCACCGTTGCGGCGTCGTCGAGGCTGCCGCCGGCCTTTACGGCCGATAGCAGGCGGGCCGCGACCTGATCCTGCGAGTGGCGGCGGGCGGCGCGGGTCCAATCCTCACGCACCTGGTCGGCGACTTCGGCAAAGGGTTTCAGGGCCGCTGGGGTCATGTCCTCGACGATCAGGCCGAAGTAGGAGGCGTCGGGACCTTCGATCATGTGGGGCGGCTCGCCCTTGGCGGCGGCGAAGGCGGCAGTGATGAAGGGCTGGCGCAGCGACGGCGGGCCGGGGATCGGCGCCGGATCGCCGGACGGGGTGTTGCCCTTGGCGTCCAGGCTGCCCTCGACGGCGGCGGCGCCGATGTCGGTGGGGATCTCGTCCAGGGTCGGGCTGGCGGATAGGGCGTCCTCGAGCTTGTTGGCGCGGTCGTACACACTATCGGTTGCACGCTCGACGGCGATCTTGCCGCGGATTTCGGCGGTTGCCTGCTCCAGGGTGCGGGTGGCGCCGGGCGAGACCTTGACCACACGGAACACCTGCCATCCTAGCCCGGAGGAGATCGGACCCGTCACGGCATCCGGCGCGGCGGTGAATACGGCTGTGCCCAGTTCCGGGGAGGGGATCTCCGGCTGCGTCGTGTCGTCCAGCGCGATGGCGGAGGCACCGGATTCGGCCTGGTGCTGGATGTCGTCCCAGCTTGCCCCGGCGGTCCAGGCGGTGGCCAGGGTGCGCGCCCGGGCCTCGTCGCCGGCGACGACGACCTGGACCGACCGCTTCTCGGGCTGCACGTACTCGGCCTTGTGCTGATCGTAGTAGGCGGCGATGTCGGCGTCCGGCACCTCGATGCTGCGGGCCACGGTCTGCGGCGACAGCACGACGGCCTTGATGCGGCGGAACTCCGGGGCGCTGAACAGGCTGGCGTTGTTCTCGTAGAAGCGCTGCAGGTCGTCCTCGGTCGGTGCCGGCGGCTCTGGGGCGGCGGCGAAGGGCAGCTCGACGTATTCGGCCACCCTGGCCTCGCGCTGGTAGGCGAACACCTCGCGCAGCAGGATGTCGGGGGAGGCGATGCCGGCCTGCACCGCCTCCATGAGCTGGCGCTCGGCCAGGCTGGTGCGCAGCCCGTCCATGAAGCGGGCCTCGGTGAGGTTGTTGTTGCGCAGCACCCCGTCGAAGGTGGTCCGGTCGAAGGCGCCGTTGGGGCCGCGGAACACCGGCATGTCGCGCACGGCCTGCACCAGCGCGGTGTCGGGGACGCTGACACCCATGCCGGTGACGGTGGTGCTGATGGCGGCGTCGTTCACCAGGCGGTCCAGGGTTTGTTCTGCCACGGCGCGACGGATGGCTGGCGTCGGTTCCGACTTGCCGCCCAGCATGCGGGTGACTTGGGTGAGCTGGCGGTTAAACTGCTCCTGCACTTCTTGCGGCTCGATCGAGTGGTCGCCGACCTTGGCGACGGCGGTGTTGTTGCCAAGGTTGCGGACGACGTCGGCCACGCCCCATAGCCCAAACGAGGCGACGAGCACGATGAAGAAGACGCGGGCGATCCAGGTGTTCAGGAAGCGGCGGAAGGCGGAAAGCATCGGTCAGGGTCCCAAGCGGCGGCGGCAGCATAGGCAACGGCGGCGGGATTTGCCAGACGCCGCGGTGGTGCACGACGCGGCGGCGGCTGACGCCCATCGTTGGATGCCCTGAGCGGTTGCCGCCCAGCATGCGCGATCATGGCGAGCCGGCTTCACGCCCGTCATCGCGATCTGCGGTTGCGGCTTGGCGATCCAAGGCTTCACGGACGATGCTGGTCCCTCCTGACTTGGCCGTTGCTGGATCGCCGCGTCGAAGCTGGCTCGCGATGACGAGGCGCATGTAGCCGGGCCGGCTTGCCGGCGCTCAGCATGGTTGGCGTGCGTGCCCCGACCGCTATAAGGCCTGGGTGTACTGGGGATGGCAGGATGCGGCACCTGATCGCGGGCAACTGGAAGATGAATGGGTTGCGCGCGGCGGCTCGCAGCCTTGCCGACGGCTTGCGGGCTGGCGCGGACGGGCTTGGGTGCGACCTGCTGGTGTGCCCGCCGGCGACGGTGCTGGCCGAGGTGGCGGCGCTGCTGGCCGGCAGCGCCATCGCGGTCGGGGGGCAGGACTGCCACGCCGAGGCCAAGGGCGCCCATACCGGGGATGTGTCGGCGCCGATGCTGCGTGACGCCGGGGCGGCATGGGTGATCCTGGGCCACTCCGAGCGGCGGCAGGATCACCATGAGACCAGTTTGCAGGTGCGGCAGAAGGTCGGCGCCGCCGCCGCCGCCGGGCTGACGGCGATCGTGTGCGTCGGCGAGACGGCGGCGGAGCGGGAGGCCGGCCAGGCGTTCCGGGTGGTCGGCGAGCAGCTATCGGGCAGCCTGCCGGGCGGGTTCGCCGGCGTGGTGGCGTATGAGCCGATCTGGGCCATCGGCACCGGCCGCGTCCCGACCGAGGCCGACGTGGCGGCGATGCACGGCTTTATCCGGGCGCAGATGGTGGCGGAGTTGGGCACGGGGGCGGGCGGTTTGCGCATCCTGTATGGCGGCTCGGTGAAGCCGGACAATGCCGCCGCCCTGCTTGGCCTGCCGGAGGTGGGCGGGGCCTTGGTCGGCGGGGCCAGCCTGGGGGCGGCGGACTTCCTTGCCATCGCGCGGGGGGTTGGGGCGGGGTGAGGACGGATGGGTTGACGACGGTGCCTGCTCGCTCTCCCTGGGTTGGGGTTGGGGGGCTTGCTTCCTGCTTGCGTTCGTTGGCGGGACTGGGCTGCCTGCGTCGGATGGTCCGCGCTGCAGGACCCCCTCACCCCGGCCTTGGTCCATTTCACGGCCCAAGCCCGGAGGGAGAGGGAGAAGACAGCGGTTGGCGGTGGTCTTGGCTTTGGGACGCTTTCCAAGCTGCGGCGGGGGGTCTAAGGAACGCGCGCGCCAGGGAACCCCATCCATGACAACCGTTCTGCTGATCATCCACCTGTTCGTCACCCTTGCCCTGATCGGCGTCGTGCTGATCCAGCGCAGCGAGGGCGGCGGGCTGGGCATCGGCTCGTCGCAGGGGATGGGCGGCTTCATGTCCGGCCGGGGTACGACCAACCTGCTGACGCGCACGACGGCCATCCTGGGTGGGGCGTTCTTTGCATTGTCGCTCACGCTGGCGCTGCTGAACCGCGGGACGGTCGGCGGCCGGTCGCTGCTGGACCAGGTGCCGATTTCAGCTCCTGCTGCACCGGGATCGCCAGCCGCACCGGGATCGCCAGCCGCACCGGGATCGCCAGCCGCACCGGGATCGCCGGCCGCGTCGGGGTCGCCGGCCGCACCGGGAGGCCCGGCCGCCAGCGCACCAGTGGCCGGGCCAGACGCGGCGCCGGCCCCGCGTGCGCCTGCCGTGCCAACGAACTAAGGGTGGGCCGGGCGACCCTCCGATTGGCAGCGTTGCGGCATCCGGGGTGTTGCCGGGGTGGCAACCCGGTGTATCAGGGCCGCCCATGACGCGGTTCGTATTCATCACCGGCGGCGTGGTTTCCTCCCTCGGCAAGGGCGTTGCCTCGGCGGCGCTGGGTGCGCTGTTGCAGGCGCGCGGGTATTCGGTGCGGCTGCGCAAGCTCGATCCCTACCTGAACGTCGATCCCGGGACGATGAGTCCCTATCAGCACGGCGAGGTGTTCGTCACCGATGACGGGGCGGAGACCGACCTCGACCTGGGGCACTACGAGCGCTTCACCGGGGTTCCTGCGACGCAGGCCGACAACGCGACCACCGGGCGCATCTACTCCGAGGTGATCGCCAAGGAGCGGCGGGGCGACTACCTCGGCGCCACCGTGCAGGTGATCCCGCACATCACCGACGCCATCAAGGAGGCGATCACCCGCGACACCGAGGGCCTGGACTTTGCCCTGATCGAGATCGGCGGCACCGT
>CAXTFY010000101.1:0-14801 GCA_964243265.1 uncultured Acetobacteraceae bacterium
CACACAGCCGACCACGGCAAGCATCGCGGCCAGCATCGGGCTGCATCCACCCGGGCGCTCATCCAAATTTTGTCATAGCCGTAGTAGCGCAGCTTCTCCAAGAAGCCGGGCTGCGCGCCGGAGGTCTTGTAGGTTCCGCTCAGCCGCCCGGTCGCATCCTCGCCGATGAACTCGAAGGCGAACACCTCGTTCATGGTAATCACGTCACCCTCCATCCCGACGATCTCCGAGACCTGGGACAGCCGGCGCACGCCGTCCCGCATGCGTTCAACCTGGATGATCAGGTCCACAGCACCGGCGATCTGCATGCGTATGGCGCGCGGCGGCAGGCTGAAGCCCATCTGCACCATGTTCTCGATCCGGGTCAGCGCGTCGCGCGTCGTGTTGGCGTGGATGGTGCAGATCGAGCCGTCATGGCCGGTGTTCATCGCCTGCAACATGTCGAACGCCTCGGCGCCACGGACCTCGCCGACGATGATGCGGTCGGGCCGCATCCGCAGCGCGTTCTTCAGCAGGTCGCGCTGGTTGACCTCGCCCTTGCCCTCCATGTTCAGCGGCCGGGTCTCCAGGCGGACGACGTGGGGCTGCTGCAGTTGCAGCTCCGCCGCATCCTCGATGGTGACGATGCGCTCGCCCTCGTCGATCAGCCGGCTGAGCGCGTTCAGCATCGTCGTCTTGCCCGAGCCGGTGCCGCCGGAGATGACGATGTTCAGCCGGCAGCGCGCGGCGATCTCCAGGATGCGCGCCACATGGCTGGACATGCTGCCGCCGGCTACCATGGCGTCGAAGTCGAGCTTCTTCTTGCTGAACTTCCGGATGCTGATGCACGCGCCGTCGATGGCCAGCGGCGGGAACACCACGTTCACCCGGCTGCCGTCAGGCAGGCGGCAGTCGACCAGCGGGCTGCTCTCGTCCACCCGGCGGCCGACGCTGGCGGCCATTTTTTGCGCGATGCTGCCGAGCTGCGCGGCGCTGGTGAACGTCACGTCCGACTGGTACACCTTGCCCTTGCGCTCGATGAACACCCGGTTGGGGCCGTTGACCATGATGTCGCTGATGCTGTCGTCGCGCAGCAGCGGCTCCAGCGGGCCATAGCCCACCATGTCATAGGTGATCTCTTCCGCCACGCGCGCCTGCTCACGCGCGGAGATCTCGATCCGGCGCTTGGAGGCGACCTCATGCACCAGCCGCTCGATCTGGTCCTGCAATTGCGGCGCGGCCAGCTCCCCGGCAGCGATGGGATCGATCTGTTCCATGACGTAGGCGCGTAGCTGCTCGATGGCGCTTTCGCGCTGGTTGGCGACGTCCGCCAGCCGGATCGGCGCCGGCGCGGCCAGCACGGGCGTCTCAGGTTCGTCCTCCTTGCGGCCGAAGGTCCTCATTTCCTACCCTTCAGGCCCAGAAGGCCGAGCAGCCCCGACGGCTTAGCGGTCGATACTGTGCCGGAAATCTCCTGCAGCAGCGGCATCATTGCCCGGCGGAACGGCGCGCAGCCGGTGATGGCCGGCTTGCCGAGGTTGGCGAAGCGCAGCAGTGGCGGCAGATCCGGGATGCTGCAATCGGGGTCGGCGCCCAGGCCGTCGCGGATCAGCGCCGCCTTCAGCGCCCCACGTCCGTTGGCGCGGTTCAGCACGAAGATGGTCCGCGTGCCCGCCAGTTGCGCGTTCAGCCCGCGTGCTGCTTCGGCGTCGCGGATGCTGGCCAGGTCGGGCGCCAGGACGACGACGCGCTGCCGGGCCATTTTCAGGACGTGCCGCTCCGGACCCGTCGGCGGCATCGGCATATCGACGATGACCGTGTTGAAGCGGGTCCGCATCAGCGACAGCAGGCGCTCGACTCCCTCCTGCGTCGCAGCCGGGTCGGCGTCAAAAGGTTCGGCGGCGGCAATCACGCGCAGGCGGTCGCCGACGGGGGTTGCGACGCGGTCCAGGAACAAGGCGTCGGCGCGTTCGGGGTGTTCCAGCGCCACACGCAGGCCGGCGCCGGGCTGCACGCCGAGCATCAGCGCCGCAGTGCCGCCGCGCAGGTGCAGGTCCAGCAACGCGATGTGGCCGCGCGTGGTCTCCGCCAGTTGCAGCGCCAGATTCACGGCGATGGTGGTGGTGCCAACGCCGCCCCGGGCGCCGCTGATGGTGACGATCCGCCCGCCACGGTCCGGCGCCACGGTGCCGACCATGCCCTGGATGTGCGGCCCGAACATGCGGGCGACGTTGTCGCGGGTCAGCGGCTTGTACAGGTATTCCAGTGCACCGATTTCCCGGGTCAGCTCGCGGTAGAAGCCGACGTCGGTGCGGTCGCCGATCACCAGCAGGCGCACGTCCGGGGTGCACACCACGGCCAGCTCGTCCAGCGCCTGGATCGGGCGGTCGAGGCCTGAGACGTCCACGATCAGCACCAGCGGCGTGCCCTCGCGCTCCAGCAGCTTGGCGCAGGCGCGCAGGTCGCCGCGCTTGCACTGGACGCCCTCGGCGAGGTCCTGCAAGCCGCCGCGCAGGGCGTGCTCGCTGGCCTCGTCGGTGGCGAACGCCAGGACAGGGATGCGGTCGGTGCGAACGACAGGCGCATCGCCGGGACGCGCAGCCAGGATTGCTCCCATGTCGCTAACTTCCGCCCCCGACGGAGCTGGTAGTGACGCTTTTGAATACCTTGACCTGGTCTGTCAGCAGGCGATCCACTGCCGGAGCTGCGGCGCTGCCACGGCTGAAGGGCGAACCGGAGTTGCCGTATAGGTCGGCCGGGTTGGCGACCATCGCAGCCAGGTTCGCGTCGTTGACGCCGCTAGGCGTCCAGGTGCCTTCGCGCTGCCACGGATCGTAACTGCACCCGCCCACGCCTAGGCAGCAGGTGAGCAATAAGGCCCATCCAGCGAGCTTCCGATCATTTCTGTGCATCATCTCGATCACTCCAGAATAAAGCCGGCGTTGAGCGGCGCCTGCGCACGGGCCGTGCCAGTACGGGCGATCTGCCGCTGGTACAGGATGCGGTCCAAGTCCGTGGCCGCGCGGAAACCGTCTGTTGGGGCCCGCACCAGGGACTGCTGGGCCGGCGGGCGGACCACGTAAGGTGTGACGATGATCACCAGCTCGGTTTCATTGCGCTGGAACGACTCGGACCGGAACAGCGCACCCAGCACCGGGATGTCGCTCAGCCAGGCCGTGCCGTTGTCGGTCTGCGCGGTATTACGCTGCAACAGCCCGGCTAAAGCAAAGCTCTGGCCGCTGGCCATTTCCAGCGTCGTCTCAGCCCGGCGAACGATCAGCGCCGGAATCGTTGTGCCTGACAAGGTGACCGCGCCCACAGTGCTGAGCTCGCTGACCTCCGGCCGGATCTTCATGTTCACCCGGTCGTCCGACAGCACCGTGGGCGTGAAGGCCAGGCTGATGCCGTACTGCTTGAAAACGACCGTGATCGTGTTGATCGAGCCGCCGCTGGAGGCGATCGGAATCGGGAACTCGCCGCCGACCAGGAAGCTTGCGGTCTCCCCGCTCAGCGCCGTCAAGTTCGGCTCTGCAAGCAAGCTGATCAATTGGTCTTGCGCCAGGGCGTCGATGAGGGAGTTGACGTCGAAGTTGCGCCCTCCACCGGCGAAGGTGATCTGCCCGCCGCCTTGCGCCAGGGCGCCGACGGCACTGGCCGTCTGCAAGCCGATCGCCGCGCCGGACAGGTTGGCCAGCACCGACCAATTGAACCCAAGCTCGCGCGAGATGTTGCGGCTGATCTCGGCGATGCGGACGCGGACGTTCACCTGTATGGCGCCCTCCACCGCCAGGTTGTTCACCACCGGCTGCTTGTCGCCGGAGAGGGAGCGGGTGAGGGCGACGACCTGCTCTGCCTCAGCGGCATTATGAACCTTGCCCGACAGCACCAATCCGGCTGGGCTGCCGAACACCGCGACGTTCGCCGCCCCACGCAGCGTTTGCCGCAGCGTGGACTGCACCTGCGCCGCCGTCTGCTTGCTGTCGATGACCGCTGCCTCTGGCCCGCCGCGCACGTTCACCTCGAACTGCGCCACCGGCGCGCCGGCGTCGTTGGTAGCCAGCAGCGTCGTGCGCCCGGCGGCGATGCCCACAACGAACAGGCTGGTCGGCGACAGCGGCTGGATGCGCGCCACCCGCGGGTCGGCGGCCACCACCGACGTCGCCGGTCCCGGCAGCTGCACCAACTGGCCGGTCCCGACGGCGATCACCAGCACGCTGCTGCTGGCCCGGCGGTCCGTCCCGGATGCGCCCGGCGGCAGCTTCGGCGGCGGACTGGGCAGGTTGAGGTCCGGCCCGATTTGGGGTGCGGGCGACGCCTCGGTCTGGGCGGCGGCCATGCCGGGCAGCAACGATGCCAGGACTGCGAAGCAGAGAAGGCGGTCGCGATGGGTCAGCCGCCGGGCCATCGGGTGGACTGCCGCGCGTGCCATCTTTGGCTGGGGGATTGGCTGGATCATTGGAACGTCACCTCCTGCATCTCGGTGCCTTGGAACACGCGCATGGTGGCGCGGTGCGGACCGGCGGCCTGCTCGCGCGGCGGGCTGAGGGCGACGGACACGTCGTCGCCGTAGATCGGGAACCGCTTGCTCTCGATCAGCTCGGACGGCTCGATCGGGCAGACGGTCAGCGCGATCTTGCCCAGGCGCTGCGCCACGGCCACCCGTTCAGCCTGGGCCGGCGTCACCTCCAGCACGACCGTGCGGGCCACCTTGCCCTCCGACCCGCCGCTGACGGTGGCGGCCGGGGCAGCCAGCGAAAGCTGCTGATCGACCGCGATCACCCGCACGCTGCTCATGATCGTCTCGCCGGAAACGCGGCTCACGGCCGGTTTGCCGTCGGTTATGGCGGATACGTCCTGCACCAGGAGCATGTCCACCCGGTCGCCCGGCCAGATCAGCCCCGAGGCGCCGCTGACGACGTCCACCGCGACGGAGATGGCCCGGCTGCCCGGGCTGAGCACCGCGGCCAGGAACCCGCGGTCGTGCAGGCGCAGGATGTCGTCCCGGGTAATCAGCTTGCCGCGGTCGAGGTAGTGGCGCAGCAGGGAACCGCGCAGCTCGGCGCGCACGGCGTCGCTGGCGACCATCGCGCCTTCGGGCACGTCGGCCTGCGGCACCTGACGGGCGGCCATGTCGGCGTCCTTGATCAGCATGCCGGCTGGCAGGTCGGTGTTGGCCACCATGATGCCGACCAGCAGCACCGGGGGCGGCGTGTTGGCCGCTGCAGCCTGCGCCACGACCGGTGGCTCCGGTTGCAGCGCGGTGAACGCGACCAGGCCGCAGCCGACGGCGGCGCCCAGCAGGATCAGGATCATCAGCAACCGGATTGGACTCATTTAAGGCACCCCGTGCAGCAGCTTTGGCAAAAGCATGGCGACGCCGCCGGCAGCGATGGCGACGCCGTAAGGCATCCCGGCGCGGCGATGGATGCGGCGCCGCTCGGCGGCGAGCACCCGCTGCAGCAGCGGGGCGCCGGGCCGGATGGGGGTCGTGGGCGCGGGCAGGAGGCGGGACAGCGCGATGTATAGCAGCCCCAGCACCCCGCCGGCGGCCGCGGTGAATACGATGAAGTCCCAGGTGCCGGCGGGGGTAAAGCCGAGCGCCAAGGCCGGCGCCAACTTCACGTCGCCGCCGCCGAGCATGCCGTAGGCGAACGGGACGGCCAGGGCGGCGAACAGCAGCACAGCCGTCCCAACGGCGGCTGCGGCAGCGAGCGGGCCGTTTGGCAACTGGCTCGCGCCCGCGACGCCCGCAACGAGCAGGGACACCCGGTTGGGGATCAGCCGCGTCGCCAGGTCATTCCAGGCGGCGGCGAGCAGGAGCAGCACGGCGGTTCCTGAGAGGATGCTGGTCAAGGGATGCTCCAGGAGAGAGGCCCCCGCCGTGCCGGACGGGCACGGCGGGGAGAAAGGCACTTTGAGCTGGTCGGCGTCGCCACGGGGGTGGCCGCGGCGCTAAGTCGAGAGAGCATTGCCAAGGCGAGTGAAGAAAGTCGTAAGCGCCGGCCCGATGAGTGTCAGGCTGCCCGAGATCGCGAGGACGATGGCGCCTAGCATGACTGCATACTCAACAGCTGCTAGGCCGCCCTCGTCCCTGTGAATACGACAGCACAGGAAGGGGGTCGGCTTAGGCAAGGCTCAGGACGTCAGGGCACTGCTGACGTTGGAGAAGCTGTTCTTCAGCTTGCCGCCGATCGTCGTCAGCGTGGCGGCGATGGCGACGATGACGGCGGCAGCGATCACGCCGTATTCCATGGCGGTCACGCCCTTGCTGGTGCCGCGGATCTGCTTGATGAAGGCCAGGAGTTCGAAAATGGTCATTTGCGGAAGTCCTTATGGGTTGTATCACGCAGGGCTTCCCCTGCTGGGAAAGGCCGGGTGACGGCGAGGATGCTGATTGAAGCTGCATTCTCGCTGTCCGGTTCCGACCACTTTTTTCTAGGCCGGCGGATACGGGTAAGCCATTCAGGATATTTCGCGTTTTGTCAGGCAATGACGGCGGCACCTGGAGATTGCACGATATAGCGCATGGCTAGCTTTCAAGCAACTTTACCACGAGTGCTGGTTAACATCTTCTTAGCGGGTGAGCAACCGTTCTCTCACCCTGGAATGTAAAAAATTGTTATGCTGACCGTATGGGGATGACCAGACCCTTGCGGTACAGGTATTGACCGGCTGTCGAGAGGCTGCGACCCAAACTTCGCTCTGTGCTGACCCGGGCCAGCGGCCTACCGGCGGATGGCGTTTTCTGACTTGGCCCAGGTTCACTGCTGATTAGGATTCTGCCGTGCGACCTGATTTAAGGATTGGAATTTCTACGTGGGCGGGAAAGTTAGATGTTGAGAACATTTGTAGGACGGTTCTGGATTGGCCGGGGGAAGCGCACCGTCCGTGGCTCGGTAATGCCGATATTCGCAGTAATGTCGCTGCCGGTTTTTCTATCGGCGGGGGTTGGAGTGGACATGACACGCCTGTCGATGGCGCGCACCACCCTTCAGAGTGCGGCCAATGGCGCGGCCCTGGCTGGGGCGACTACGGGTGCCGCGCAGTCGCCGTCCACAGCGAATGGCGTCGCCATGACAGTTGCCACTAATTACTTCAATGGCGTGACCAGCGTTCCCGGCGGCGCTTCGAACGTGGTGGTGAGCAGTTTGGTTGTCACCCCGCAGACGGTGAACGGCAGCAGCTATCAGGTCAGTGTTGTCGCGACGGGCAGCATGAAAACCGCTTTTATGGGTCTTGGGAATCTTTTGCCGGGCGTCAGCGGCCTTGATAAGATGCCGCTCAGCGTCCATGCGACGGCCAACAACACGAGCGTGCCGGGCAGCCAAGCAGCAGGAGTGCAGCCGATCCTCAATACGGGCTATATCGCTTCAAGTGCCTGGGACTGGAACCAGGCTTACCTCTATCCAGTGCCGTACTTTCCGTACACCACGACGCCGGATTATGCGCATTTGCCGGATGTATCGCAATTCTATAAAATCGGTGACAATTGCGTCCCAAGTTCCAGTCAGTATAGGTCTGGCGCAGCCAGCAATGGCGGCAGCCTCTGCAACGGCGATGGAGTCCACCCCAGCAATTGCAGCCTCCAAGGCACGGCGACCTCGGTGCCGTTCGTTAATCCTGGGCAACCGCTTGCAATCTTTATCATAAACATGACCAGCGGGCTTTGGACGAATGGCGGGGCCAGCCCGAACAACCGGAACTACAGCCAAGCTTACGGGGCAGTTCCGGGCTCTTGCCAGGTGATGTCAAGTGCCTATTTGAGCCTGGGCCAGCCGCCGTCGCAAAACATTGACAATTCGGCCACCACCCTCGATGAACTCAATATTGCAGCAATATTTAGCAACGCGATCTCGCTGTATATTTCCCCCTATCAGGGCCTTACCAATCCGCTGTCGCATTTGGCGTTACCGTCTTGGGACGCGAGCGTGAACATGTTGCCGCTGAACAACTGTGCGCTCATTCTCCAAGCAGTTGACCCGAGCAACCTGCCTTCGGCCCCTCCCGGGATCAACAACACCAACACCCAATGCTTCAGCTCAATTGCCTCAAGCAACACGGCAAGTGGTGATCCCGCGTCGGGGAGGCAGCTTGCCAACTTGTCGTGCAACCAGATGGCGGGCCGGACCATCGAGTATTGGTTCAATGATATGGGCGGCGGCAGCATCAGCGGCACGCTCCCCCCGGTGGACCCAAGAGACTACAACAACCTCGAGTTCTCCATTCGTTGTACCGGCACGACAGCCACGCCGGGCAGCGTCAACGGGACTGCATCCTCGACCGTATCTTTGCTGCACTAGAAATGAAAATAAAGCAGGGTTTCGCGGCGGTGCGCCGCTTCCGCTTGCTGGCGAGGGACCGGCGAGGCGTCGTCGCCATGGAGTTTGCGCTTGTCGGAACCTTGCTCCTGCTAATGCTGCTGTTCTTGGTGGATTTAGGCTTGCAGCTATTTACTCAGAGCTCCATGGACCAAGCTACCGCCAATGCCGCGCACAACATCCAGACTGGTTATGGCCTCTATCCGGCCGGCACTCAAATCGGAACGGATCGCGGCACTGTACAGCAGGTGGTCACCTACGTTTGCTCGATCATACCCGTGCCAACTGCCTCCTGCACATCTAGCTTGCAGGTATATGCCGTGACCGCTCCGACGTTCAGTGCGCTCCAGCGCACGGACTCCTCAACGGCAGGCTTGTCATCCAGCGTTTTCTCTCCTGGCGGGTCGGCAGCTCCGGTCATGTTGCAGGTCGCCTACCATAGGGCGTCAGTCATTCCCTTCAGCAGCAACATCATCTTCGCCAGCTTCGTGGAACCCTGGATCATTTCGACCATCGTGTTCGAGAACGAGCAGTGAGCACGTCGTCGCAGGCTGCTGCAGGCCATGGCGCTGGCCTGCCCGGCGAAGGCTTCGTCCGCCGCCTGCTTGCCGGACGGCGGGCAGTTGCCGCCATGGAGTTTGCCCTGTTGCTGCCGGTGCTGCTTATGCTACTGTTCGGCATGGGTGAGACTCTTCGTGCGGTGCGCGCGAAAGTGCTCCTTAACTCCGCTGTCTCGGCAGCGGCGGCTATTATTTCGACGCAGACGGGAGCAGTCACGGCGCCGGGGTGCGAGAACCACTCTAGCTGTGCGGCTGGTAATCTGCAGGATATTTGCCAGGGCGCGCTGCATGTCTTGCAGCCCTTGGAGAGGCCGACCTTCAGATTGAGCATCGCCGCCGTCACGAACGCGGACACGACAAACCCTCAATCGAAGCCGAGTGCGGTTGCGGTCGTGCCACTCATCCAATGGGAAGTCTATACAGCCTGCCCAAACCGAGGAGCAGCATTCCCCTTGGCTGGGGCGGGGACGCCAGCAGCTTTAACAACCCCGCTTATTCCTTATGACAACAACGTTGCCGTGGTCGTGCGGGGCAGTTTCGTGTACCAGCCGGCATTCGTGTATGGAGTTTCCGGCCTGTTCGGGCAAACCACCTCGGGATCGGTCACGCTTACGTCCACCTTGATGGTAGAGCCGCGCAGCGGTGCGCTCCCCTGCATCGTGGCCACAACGCAGCTGACCTGTCCGCCAAGCGATTAAGACCGCAGGCGCTGCATCGCCTGCCATGGCGGACGTCAGCAGGACGGCTACCCCCCCGCCCGAGCCTGCGCCACCATCGCCCGCAAGTCCTCCAGCTCCACCGCCCCCTGCACCAGCCGCGTGCCAATGACCAGCGCCGGCGTGCTCTGTAGCCCGATCTGCTGCGCCAGGGCGACGTTGGCGTCCAGCCGAGCCTTGATCGCCGGGTCGTCGATGTCCTGCACCAGCCGACCGCCATCCAAGCCCTGCCGCTCCGCCTCCGCCCGCAGCGTGTCGCGGGTCGGGACTCCGCCGCCGTGCATCAGCGCCTGCTGCATCGGGAAGTACCGGCCCTGCCGCTGCGCCGCCAGCAGCGCGCGGCTTTCGAGCTGGCTGCTCGGCCCGAGCACCGGCAGGTCCTTGAACACGATCCGCACGTCGGGGTCGGTCCGCAGCAGCTCCTCCGTGGTGGCCAGCAGGCGGCGGCAATACGGGCAGCGCGTGTCGAAGAACTCGACCAGCGTCACCTTGGCCAACGGATTGCCGGCGACCGGGTCGGCGGGGTCCACCAGCTTGCCGGCCAGCATCGCCAGCACCTCGCGCTGCGCGCCATCCTCCCGCCGGGCCTCGTCCGCCTGCAGCGCCACCAGCGCCTCGCGCAGGATGGACGGGTCCTGGCGCAGGGCGTCGCGCAGGATGGCGACGACCTCCTGCCGCTGGCCCGGGGTGAACGGGGGCGGGGATTGGGCCGCCGCGGGGCTGGCCAGTGCGCCGCCAATCAGCAGGGAGAGCAGGGGCAGGCGCATGGCAGGGGTTCCTCGGGCAGCCGTTCCCCCCTCATAGCATCGGTTGCCGGTGCCAGCGAAGGCGGTTATGCCACGCGGCCATGGGCACGGATGCTCCGGGCGGAAACGAGGTGGCGTCGGTGCGCAGCAAGCGGCAGGTCCAGGTCCGGCGAGGGGCGCGCGCGGCGGTGCTGCTGGCTGCTGCGTCGATCAGCGCGTGTTCCACGGTCAACTCGGTCAAGGAAACGTTTTTCGGCGGCGGCTCCAGCGCCAACGGGCAGCAACGGCTGGAGGGCTTCATCGGCGCCGTCGTTGCCGACGAGCCGCGGGCTGCGCTGGCCGGGCGAGAGGTGTTGGCGGTGGGCGGCAATGCGGCCGATGCGGCGGTGGCGATGGGCTTCACCCTGGCCGTCACCCTGCCGTCACGCGCCGGGCTGGGCGGCGGCGGTGCCTGCCTGGCCTATAACCCCAAGACCGACGGCCCCGGCAAGGGCAGCCCGGAGGCCATCCTCTTTACCCCCATCGCCCCCACCGCGCCCAACGGTCCCGCCGACCGCCCGGCGGCGCTGCCGATGATGGCGCGCGGGCTGTTTGCGCTGCACGCCCGATATGGGTCCCGCCCGTTCGAGACCCTGGTGGCCCCGGCGGAGCAGTCGGCGCGGTTCGGCGTGGTGATCTCGAAGGCCCTGCTGCAAGACCTGGCGCTGGTGGCCGGGCCGCTGTCGCAGGACCCCAGCGCCCGGGCGGTGTTTGCCCCCGGCGGCAAGCCCCTGCAGGCGGGGGACAGGCTGGTCCAGCTCGACCTGAGCGGAACCCTGTCGCAGTTGCGGACTGCCGGAGTCGGGGATCTCTACCAGGGCGTCCTGGCGCGAAAGCTGGAGGATGCGTCCCGAGTCGCCGGCGGCGGCATGACGGTGGGCGACCTTCGCGCCGCCCTGCCGCGCGTCGGTGCGCCGCAGGTCGTGGGGGCTGGGCGGGACAGCGCCGCCTTCCTGCCGACCGAGGGCGGACAGGCCGCCGCCGCCGCGTTCCAGGCGTTGCAGGACAACAGGGCCGCCCCGGCGCGTGCGGGCGTGCTGCCGGCGTCCACCGGGTTCGCCGTGCTGGACCGTGACGGCAACAGCGTGGCGTGCGTGGCGACGATGGACAACCTGTTCGGCACCGGCCGGATCGCGCCGGGCACCGGCATCCTGCTGGCGGCGTCGCCCCGCTCGGTGTCGCCGCCGCTGCTGGCCGCGGCGCTGGTGTGGAATGTCAACATCCACGCCTTCCGCGCCGCCGTCACCGGCACCGGGCAGGAAGGCGCGGCGCTGGCCGTCGCCACGGCCTTGAGCAATACCCTGCGGTCCACCACTCCGATGCCGGCGCAGGTGCCGGAGCCGGGCCGGGCGAATGTGATCGCCTGTTCGCGCTACCTGCCCGACAACGAAGGGTCGTGTGGCGCCGCCGTCGATCCGCGCGGCGCCGGTCTGGTGGCGGGCAGCAACTGATCGTGCTGAAGGTCGGCCGTGGCGCATCGGCGCCGCCGTTCCTGGTGATGGACGTGATCGCGGCGGCCAATGCCCGGCAGGCCGCGTTGCCGCCGGGCCACCCGCACGTCATCCGCATGGAGGTCGGCCAGCCCGGCACCGGTGCCCCGGCTGGGGCTGTTGCCGCTGTTGCGGCCGCGATGCAAGGCTTGGACCCGTTGGGCTATACCGAGGCGCTGGGCCGGCCCTCGCTGCGCCGCCGCATCGCCCGGCATTACCGCGACTGGTATGGGCACGACGTGGCCCCTGAGCGCATTGCGGTGACGATGGGGGCCAGCGGGGCATTCCCGCTGGCGTTCCTGGCGGCGTTCGACCCGGGGGACCGCGTGGCGTTGGCGGCGCCATTCTATCCGCCGTATGTCAACATCCTGGTGGCGCTGGGACTGCAACCGGTGATTGTGGAGACTGGGCCGGACAGCCGATATCAGCCCAATGTCGCGTTGCTGGAGGCGCTGGACCCGGTGCCGGACGGGCTGATTGTCGCCAGCCCCTGCAATCCCGCCGGCACGATGTTGGCGCCGGACGAGCTGGGCGCCCTGGCCGCCTGGTGCGACCGCCGGGGCGTACGGCTGATTTCCGATGAAATCTACCATGGCCTGCACTACGACCGGGCCATTGCGACGGCTGCGGCGTTCAGCCGGCATGCCGTGGTGATCAACAGTTTCTCCAAGTACTTCAGCATGACGGGCTGGCGCGTTGGCTGGATGGTGCTGCCGCCGGAGTTGGTGCGCCCGGTGGAGTGCCTGGCGCAGAACCTGTTCATCAGTGCACCGCACGTGTGCCAGGTGGCGGCGGAGGCGGCGTTCGACTGCGGCGCCGAGCTGGACGGCAACGTCGCCCAGTATCGCCGGGCGCGGGACTACCTGTTGCGGGCGTTGCCGGGGGCCGGGTTCCCGGACATCGCGGCGGCGGATGGGGCGTTCTACATCTATGCCGACGTGGGCGCGCGGACCAACGACAGCACGGCGTTCTGCGCCCGGATGCTGGCGGAGGTTGGCGTGGCAGCGACGCCGGGGGTGGACTTCGACCGGACCCGAGGAGCGCGCACGGTGCGGTTCAGCTACTGCGGGCCGGAGGCGGACATGGTGGAGGCGGCCGGGCGACTGCGGTGCTTCCGGTGAGGCAGCAGGAGTGGTTGCACCCTCTCCGGGCTTGGGCCGCATCGCGGACCAAGCCTGGGTGAGGGGGTGGCCTAGTTTAGGGCGACTCTAGAGCGAACTCGGCTTTCAAACTGCGGCGTTCGGCCCTTGCCAGCTCCCTCACCCCGGCCCTCTCCCGGAGGGAGAGGGAGCAGAGGCCGTCCTCATGCCGCCGGACGCGGGAGAACGGCCCTGCCGAGCTGCAACAAAACTCGAACGCCGACGGGAGTCTCCGGCGGCTCCCGTGTCATGCTGTCAGCGCCGCCACCAGCCGCGCTTCTTCTCCGAAGGTTCCGTACCATCCACCAACACCGGAACGATTGCCGGCGCGAGTTCGGGGCCTGGCGCAGGCTCAGGAGCGGCTGCCGGGTCAGCAGCCAGGGACGCGATGGCGGCTGGTTCAGATGCGGGCGTTTCCGTCGCCGGGGCCTCGGGTGCGTCCACCTCGGCCATCGCCGGCTGTGGCGTCAGCACCTCCGGGGGCGTCAGCACCTCCGGGGCGATCAGCTCGGGCGCCGGTGGCTCGGAGGCTGCGGGCGCACCTGGCTCTGGTTCGGCGTCGCCGATCGAGACCATCTCGGGCAGCACCACGACAGGCTCCGACGCCTGCATCTCGTCGATGACCGGCATCATGGCCGCTGGCGCTGCCTTGGGGGGCACCGGCGCGAAGGCCGCCAGGGCACGTTCCTGCTCGGCTTGCTCGATCGCGTCGAAGATGTCGTAGGCCGTCGTGCCGCCGAACGGGTCGGCTGGGGTCGGGCCGGTATAAGCCGGCACGGGAGGCGGGGCTGCCACCTCCGGCTCCGGCGCGTCCTCGGCCCCGGCGTCCGTCCCGTCGCGCCGCCGCCGACGCCCACCACGGCGCCCCCGGCGCTTGGCCCGGTCCGCCTCGTCCGCCACGGTCTCGCCAGCCGCAGCCTCGCCAGCCGGGACTTCGCCGGCCCCAGCCTCGACAGCCGTGGTCTCGCCGACCACCTCCGGAGCGGCCGTGATGCCGGTGTCCGCGCCGTCCTCGGCCGGCAAGCCGTCCATGGCGGCCTCACCCACGGCTAGCACGGCGTCGAACTCATGCGGGACCTCCGCGGCAGCAACGGGCAGCGGCTCCGCGACTGAGGCCTCCCCCGCCGCCGCGCCGCCGTCCTCGCGCCGCCCGCCCCGCCGCCGCCGCCGGCGACGCTTGCCGCGCTGCTCCTGCTCCTCGGCTGTCTCACCGGGGCGGCGCGCCTCGGCCTCGTCGCCGGCCTCGGCGTCGGCGTCCTCCGGCTCGTCGGCCGCGGCCTCCACCGGCGCCTCGTCGGGGTCCTCGAACGGCTCCGGCGGCGCAAGCTGCTGGATCGGCACCGGCAACTCGCCGGTCGCTGCGGCGCGCACGCGGTCGATTCGCACCTCCGGCGGCAGCAGCGAGTCGTCGGCGGCGAAAGCGACCTTCATGCCATGGCGCTCCTCGATCTCGCCGAGCCGCACCCGCTTGTTGTTCAGGATATACAGCGCGATCGACCCGGCGACGTGCACCACGATCTCCGCCGCGCGCCGCTTGCCGCCCTCCTCCTCGATGCCGCGCAGCACGTGCAGCGCCGCGCTCTCGGTGCTGCGGACGGTGCCGGTGCCGGCGCAGTGCGGGCAAACAACGAAGCTGGTCTCGGCAAGCGACGGGCGCAGCCGCTGCCGGCTCATCTCCAGCAGGCCGAAGTGGCTGATCGAGCCAAGCTGGATGCGCGCGCGGTCGTTCTTCAGCGACTCCTTCAGCCGCTTCTCGACGGCGGCGTTGTTGCGCCGGCTTTCCATGTCGATGAAGTCGATGACGATCAGCCCGG
>CAXTFY010000102.1:0-14760 GCA_964243265.1 uncultured Acetobacteraceae bacterium
GTCCATCGGCTCCAGCCAGCCCTGCTTGGCCCAGATCGGCACCTCGTAGTTGCCGATGGTCATGACGTCGAACTGCCCGGCCTTGGTGGCGATGTCGGTGGTGACACGCTGGCGCAGCACGTTCTCCTCCAGCACCACCCAGCGCAGGTGAATGTCGGGGTGCTGCTGCTCGAACTGCGACGACAGCTTCTGCATGACCACCATGTCGCCGTTGTTCACGGTGGCGATGGTGATGGTGGAGTCCGCATGGCTAGGATTGGCGGCGAGGGTCAGGGCGGCCGCTGCGAACAGGCCGGTGATGCGGTGGGTGATGGTGCGGTCCTCCGTTTGCCTCTGGCTGGTGCGTTTGCCGGGCATGTTGCCGAATACGTTGGCACTGCGGCTTTAAAGGGTCAACGGTAAGCTTCTCCCTCTCCCTCCGGGAGAGGGCCGGGGTGAGGGGGGCTGGGAGGGCCTAATTCTCCGATATGCAGGACGGCATCCGCTCCGAATCTGCCGGAGTTTGGTCCTTGCCGCTTCCCTCACCCCGGCCCTCTCCCGGAGGGAGAGGGAGAAGCACTAGAAGTCTAGAGTTTGTGCCGCCTCGTTCAGCGTGGCCCGGCTGCCGCCGCGGTACAGCAGCGCCAGCCAATGCCCAACAGGCCCAACCAGCCGCGGGTCAGCGCCCATGTCGCCAAACAGCTCCCGGATGCCCAGCAGCGGCGCCGGGTCCTCCCCGCCGGCCACCGCGCGCTCCCGCAGCAGCGCCGCCATCGGGTGGCGCACGTCGATGGGCTGGCCCGCCTCATCTTCCCCGCGCACCCGGCGCATCCAGGCGGCCAGCGCCAGCGCCAGCAGGTCCAGCTCCCCGCCCTGCCGCAGGCGGTCGCGGATCGGGTCCACCAGGACGTTCAGCGGCGCGTCGGTGTTCACCCGCTCCACCGTGTCCTTGATGGCGATGTTGGCAAAGCGGCGGATCAGCGTCGCCTTGTAATCCGCAAGGTCGATCCCCGGCACCGGCAGCAGCGTCGGCCCGGTCTCCCGGTCCATCAGCGCCGCCATGTAGCGGGTCATCACCGGGTCGGCCATCGCCTCGTCGATGTACACGGCCCCCGCCAGCCGCCCTAGCCCCGCCACGGCCAGGTGGCTGGCGTTCAGCAGCCGCAGCTTCATGAACTCGTAGGGCGCGACGTCGGTGACGAACTGCGCGCCCACGTCCTCCCACGCCGGGCGGCCCGCCGTGAAACGGTCCTCGATCACCCACTGCGTGAAGGTCTCGCAGAACACCGGCCAGCGGTCCTCGATGCCGTGCCGGGCGGCCAGGTCGGCGACCTCGGCCTCGGCCGTCACGGGGGTGATGCGGTCCACCATGGTGCTGGGGAACGGAACGTTGGCGGTGATCCACTCCGCCAGCGCCGGGTCGCGCAGGGTAGCCAGCGCCAGCACGGCGTCGCGCAGCACGTCGCCGTTGTGCTGGATGTTGTCGCAGCTCAGCGCCGTGAAGGCCGCCGCCCCGGCCGCGCGGCGGCGGCGGCAGGCCTCGACGATGATGCCGATGGCGCTGCTGGGCTGATCGGGCTGGGCCAGGTCGCGCCGGATCAGCGGGTGCTCGGGATCGAGCCGCTTGGTGGCGCGGTTGAGGCAGTAGCCGTTCTCCGTCACCGTCAGGCTGACGATGCGGATGCCCGGCTGATTGATCCGGTCCAGCAGCGCCGCGCTGCCGTCGCCGGCGAACACCACCTCGGCCAGGCTGCCGATGACGGTCGCGGCCTCCTCCGAGCCGCTGCGCTCGATCAGGGTGTACAGGTTGTCCTGCGGCGCCAGGCTGTCGTGCATCCGCCGGTCCGCCGGCAGCAGCCCGGCACCGACGATGCCGAACCCCAGCATGTCCGGCCGCCGGTCCATCAGATTGTGCGTATAGCGCGCCAGGTGGGCGCGGGCGAAGCCGCCGAGGCCCAGGTGGACGATCCCCGGCGTGACGGCTGCGGGATCGAACCCCGGCCCCTGTACCGAGGCGGGCAGGCGTCCGAGCGCCTGGCGGTTGAGCGGGATTGCCATGGCGGGCCTCGTCCTGTTGCAGAAGCATTGTTGTGGGCGGGCGGGCTGCCCCGACGCAAGCATGGGCCACCTCAGCCGTTACAGCCAGAGGCCCAGGCCGGTGATGTCCTGCCAAGTAATTTTTGCCCGGCCGGTTCGCCCGTCACTCATCCGTCATTGCGAGGAGCGCTTGCGACGCGGCAATCCAGGGGGGCAAGGACCGTGCTGGCGGCCCCTGGATTGCCACGCCGCAAGTGCAGCTTGCAATGACGGTGGGGGTTGGATGCGTTGGAAACGAATCAAAGCAGGTGGCGGTCGGCGCTATAGCAGCCAGGGCGCCCCGCTCTCCTCCGCGATCCCCCGGATGGCGGCCAGCAGGTTGGCGCCGACCGGGATGCCGGCCTCTTGGCGGCGCGCGGCGGCCTGGCGCTCGGGGTCGCCGGCGACCATCACCGGGCGCGCCGGGTCGGACGGACGGGTCGAACGCATCGCGTCGCAGAAGGCCGCCACATCGGCCTCGAACGCGCCGGGGCCGCGGAACAGCGCGGGGCTGAGCGCCAGGAAGAAGTGGCCGATGTCCAGGCCCTCCGGCCCCTGCGTGTGCTGCGGGTCGGTGATCAGCGTCGCGCCGGACAGGCACGAGCCCAGGATGTTGACCATCATCGCCAGGCCGTAACCCTTATGGCTGCTCCCCTCGGCGCTGCCGCCGAGCGAGGTCAAGAAGCCGCCCTTCTGCGCGGCCTCCAGCGGATCGGTCGAGGGCAGCCCGTCCTTCGTCAGCAGCCAGCCCGGCGGCGCCGGCAAGCCCTCGTTGGCCTTGTTGCGGACCCGGCCCGCCGCCACCGTCGTCGTCGCCATGTCCAGCAGGAACGGCTCGCCTGGACGCCCCGGCGCCGCGAACGCCCAGGGGTCGGTGCCCAGCCGCGCCTGCGCGCCCCCCGTCGGCGCCACCTGCACGATGCTGGCCGAGGTCGCCACCATGCCGACCATCCCGGCCTCCGCCGCCATCGCCGCATAGAAGCCGCAGGCGCCGAAATGCGCCGAGCGGTGCACGGACACCACGCCGATGCCGGACGCCTGCGCCTTGGCGATGGCGGCCTCCATCGCCTGACGCGACGGCTCGTGCCCCAGGCCGCCGCCGCCGTCGATCAGGGCGGACACCGGGGTTTCCCGCTCGATGCGCGGCTGTGCGTCCATCCGCACCCGGCCTGCCTTGTGCCAGGCGTGGTAGGCGGGGACCATGGAGATGCCGTGGCTGTCGATGCCGTGCAGGTCGGCCCAGGACATCACCTCCGCCGTGCGGGCGGCGTAGGCGGCGGGCATTCCCCAGGCGGTCAGCAATGCGTCCAACTGCGCCCGGTGCGCAGCGTAGGGGTGGGCGGCAAGGGGCGGGTGGGTCATGCGTCCTCGCTGACGAAGGGGTTGCGGAGGGTGCCGATGCCGGTGATCTCGACCTCGACGACATCGCCGGGGCGCAAGTCGGGGGAGGCGCCGTCGGTGCCCATCCAGATGACGTCGCCGGGATGCAGGGTCACATAGCGCGTCATGGTGCTGATGAAGCAGCGGACGCCGAACAGCATGTCCGCGGTGCGGAATTGGGTGCGGACCTCGCCGTTCAGCCGCACGGTGGTCTGCATGGCGTCCAGATCGGCCTCGGTCTCGATCCAGGGTCCCATGGGCTTGAAGGTATCGGTGTTCTTGCTGCGCCAGAAGGTGCGGTCGGACGCCTGCCAGCCGCGCTCGCTGACATCGTTGCCGATGGTGTAGCCCAGCACGCAGCCCAGCGCCTCGGCCTCGCTCAGGTGCTTGGCCCGGCGGCCGATGACGACGGCCAGCTCGCCCTCGTACTGCACCCGGGTGGCGTCGTGCGGGATCACCACGGGCTGGTCGTGCGCCACCAGGGCGTTGACGGCGCGGTAGCCCATGTCGGGCTTCTCCGGGATGGCCGGCGCGACCCCGGCGGCGACCGCGACCTCATGGATGTGGCGGACGTAGTTCAGCCCCGCCGCATAGAAGGTGCGCGGCACGAAGGGGACCTCGGTCCGCACCTCGGCCAGGACATGGGTCCGGCCGGTCCGCACCGGGGTGCTGCCGAGGCTGGTGAAGGGATCACCGGCCACCTCGGCGACCGCGTCGCCCTCCACCAGGCCGTAAGCCGTTTGCTCGCCTGTCGTGAACCTGACCCAGCGCATGACATCCCCCCCCCACGCTACCGACGACAATCACGCGCCGTAAAAACCAAGCTGGCTGCTGCCCCCTCTCCCTCCGGGAGAGGGCCGGGGTGAGGGAAGCGGCAAGGGCCGAACCCGGCCGGACCGGGAGCGGATTGCGTGCTCAAATGGGCAAAGCCGGCTCTCTCGGCCTCCCTCACCCCGACCCTCTCCCGGAGGGAGAGGGAGCAGGCAGCGTTCTCACCTCACACGCCATTGCTTCATACTTTGTCCGACTCGCAGCATGCCGGCCTCAACACAGCAGCCTGCGTCCGGGATGAAAACCGGAATGCTGCCCACCGCACCTCCGTTGCCGCCCGCCGCCGGTATGCCACACTCCGCCGCAAGGCAACCCGAAGCTGCCACGCCCGAAGCTGCCAAGGAGGACACCCGATGCAACGCCGACAGCTTCTTGCGGCCATGCCCACCGCCGCCCTGGTCAGCCCCGGCCGGGCCAGCGCGGCCGTGCCGGAAATCCGCTTCGCCCGGCAGTTCTCCATGGGCTACCTGCAATTCAACGTCATGGAACACCAGCGCCTGCTGGAGAAGCACGCCGCCGCGCTCGGCCTGCCCGAGGTCAACGTGTCCTGGATCACCTTCAACGGCCCCGACACCATGAACGGCGCGTTGATCTCCGACTCCGTGGACGTGGTGTCCGGCGGCATCCCTGGGCTGGTCACGCTGTGGGCACGCACGCACGGCACGGCGCAGGAGGTGCGCGGCATCTGCGCGCTCAGCTCGCAGCCCTGCCTGCTCAACACCCGTAACCCGGCCCTGCACGGGATCGGCGACCTGACCGAGGCCGACCGCATTGCCCTGCCCACCGTCAAGGTGTCGATCCAGGCCGTCACCCTGCAGATGGCGGCGGCCAAGCTGTTCGGACCCGCCGAGTTCGCCAAGCTCGATACCCTGACCCTGTCCATGTCGCCACCGGACGCGACCATCGCCCTGTTGGGTGGCGGCGCCGGCATCAGTTGCGCCTTCAGCGTGCCGCCGTTCCAGGAGCAGCAGTTGGAGCAGCCGGGCATCCACACCCTGCTGAACTCGTTCGAGGTCGCGGGGCCGCACTCCTTTACCCTGGCCTGGACCAGCGCCCGGTTCCGCGGCCGCAACCCGCTGCTGTACCAGGCGCTGCTGGCGGCGCTGGCGGAGGCGACGGACATCGTGAACGCCGACAAGACCGCCGCAGCCGCCCTCTGGATCGCGGACGTGAAGTCCAGGCTGCCTTTGGAAAAGGTCGCCCGGGTGGTGTCCGGCCCGCAGGTGCGCTGGACGATGGCGCCGGAGAACACCATGGCCTACGCCGCCTTCATGCACGACGCCGGCACGGCGCGGGCGGTGCCGGCGTCCTGGCAGGACCTGTTCTTCCCGGAGGCATACGCCCGCGGCGGCAGCTAGTGGACCGGGTGTCGGGCGTGCAGCGGCTGAACCGCAACAGGCCGCACGTCACGCCGCAAGACTCCTTACCCCGGCCCAGAGGAACGGGAGCCAGCTAAGCGGCTTGGGCTTGCAGGATGGCCTGGCCGGCGAAGGCCGGGTCGAACAGCCGGTCCGCCATCACCTGGCAGCGCTTGATCAGCCGGTGCTCGTCCGGGCCGTAGTCCGGCCAGGCGTTATGCAGGGTGCACAGGTCGTCCCAGATCAGCACGTCCCCCGCCGTCCAGCGGTGGACATGGCGGTACTGCGGCTGCAACTGGTGCTCGAACAGGAACGCCAGCATGTCGTCGCTCTCCCGCTCGTCCCAACCGTCGATGCGGACGGTGTAGCCGGGGTTGGCATACAGCACGCGCCGCCCGGTGATCGGGTGCGTCATCAGCACCGGATGCGACACCGGGGGCTTCAGGCGGCGCTGCTGCTCGGTCAGCGGCGCGCGGGTGCTGCCGGGGCGGCGGCGCATCCACTCCCAGAACTTGTTGAAGTCGTGCGTGGCGGTGGTGCCCTCCAGCCGAGTGCGGACCGCAGCGGGCAAGTCGTCGTGGGCGGCATACATGCTGGCGAACTCGGTGCCGCCCAGCGGATGGCCGTCCCGGTGCGGGATGGTGATGCCATACAGCACGTTGGCGAAGGCGATCTCCCGGCTGTACGACATGTCGGTGTGCCAGTCCTGCCCGGCGTCCGACAGGCCGATGGGCTTGCCGTCCTGCTTGATGTTGGACAGGATCATCACCTCTGGGTGGCCCGGCTCCTGGAAGCTGTTGGCGACGTTGATCTCCAGGCTGCCGAACCGGGCGGCGAACGCCTTGAGCGCCGGGGCATCGATGGATTGGCCGGGGATGCGCAGCACGCCGTGCTGACCGAGCGCGCCGAGCACCGCCCGGAATGCCGCGTCCTCCATCGGCTGCGAGAGGTCAAGGCCGTGCACTGTCGCGCCAAGCACCCCGTCATTCCGCTGTATGTCAACCATGTTTCAGCTCCGCTGTTCGACAAAATACTTTTAGCCTGCCCGTGCAAAAAATGTATGGAATTGCTGTGCCTAACTCGGTTTCCAACCGACGAACTCACCCCAGTTCTCTGGTTCATTGCCGCCCCTTGCGATGCGTTGCTCACGAATGTGTGAGGATCGCCGCTAGGGGTGGCAACCCTGGCGGCAGTGCGGTCTTAGTGTCGCGGAAAACCTGGAGGTGAAGTGGGCAAGCTGGTTCTACTAATAATGCTTCTAGCCGTCCCAGCATTGGCCGTCCCACCATCGGCGCAGGAAGCCGATGCCTACGCCTTCAATCAAAAACCCGGCAGCCAGCTTCCACTTGATGCGCCTTTCACCGATGCGGCCAGCCAGCCGTCCAGCTTGCGCGCGCTTGGCGGCAAGCCGCTGGTGCTCGCCTTCGGCTACTTCCATTGCCCGAACCTATGCGGCGTGGTGCGGGAGGATATGTTCTCTGCACTCGAGCGGACCGGCCTGGCCGCCGGCGCCGACTACCAGCTCGCGTTCGTCAGCATCGACCCGAGCGAGACGCCGGCCGACGCCGCCAAGGCGGAGGCGGACGACCAGGCCCGTTATCCTGCCGCTCCTTCTCAGGCTGGCAATGACGGCTGGCACTTTCTGACTGGCCCCGCCGCCAGCATCGACGCCGTGACCGCCGCCGCCGGCTACCGCAGCAAGTTCGACCCGGCGCTGTCGCAGTTCATGCACCCGGCCGGCCTGGTGTTCGCCACGCCCGGCGGCCTGGTGTCCGGCTACCTGCTGGGCGTCGGCTACTCGCCGGGCGACGTGCAGGCCGGGCTGTCGCGCGCCGGGCGGGGGGAGATCGGCCAGGCGGCGTCCCCGGTGCTGCTGCTGTGCTTCCATTTCGACCCGACAACCGGGCGTTACACGTTGGCGATCATCAAGGTATTGCGCATTGCGGGGGTGGTCACGGTGCTTGGCATCGGCGGCATCGTCTTCGCGGCGCAGCGTCATCGCCGGGCCATGAGGATCAATTCATGAAGCAGCTTTTCGCCCCGGGCGCAGACGCCGTGATGCGCCTGTTCCTGTTCGGCGCGGTGATCGTCGTCGTGCTGGGCTTCGTCGTGGTCGGCGCGGTGGCGCGGTCGGACTACTTCTACGGTGTCGGCATCGCGCCGGAGCAGCCGGTGCCGTTCAGCCATAAGCACCACGACGGCGAACTTGGCCTCGACTGCCGCAACTGCCACCAGCAGGTGGAGTATGCCGCCACACCCGGGCTGCCGCCGACCTGGACCTGCATGACCTGCCACTCGCAGATCTGGACCAACTCCCCCATGCTGCAGCCGGTGCGCGACAGCCTGGCGAACGACACGCCGATGCAGTGGACCCGGGTGAACCGGCTCCCCGACTATGTGCAGTATAACCACTCGATCCATGTCACCAAGGGGTTCGGCTGCTCGACCTGCCATGGCGCGATCGACACCATGCAGCTCACCTACCGCGCCAACGCCTTTAAGATGGAGTTCTGCCTCGACTGCCACCGCGCGCCGGAGAAATACATCCGCACGCAGGAACAGGTGTGGAACATGGAGTGGCAGGCCCCGCCGGACCAGGCGACGTTGGGGCCGAAGCTGGTTGCCGACGCGCACCTGCGGTCGGGCAACCAGCTTTCCGACTGCTCGATCTGTCACCGATGAACAAGGCGCACCTGATGCCCAAGCCGCCGGCTGCCAAGCTGCACGATATCGCGGCCCTACGCGCGCACCTGGCTAACAGCCCCGCGGTTTGGCGCAGCCTGGACCAAGTGGCGGGGACGCCGGCCTTCCGCAGCTTCATGATCTCGGAGTTCCCGGCGGCGTCGAAGCTGGCGAACGGGCCGGACCGGCGGCGTTTCCTGCAGGTCATGGCGGCGTCGTTCGCGCTGGCCGGGCTGACCGGGTGCGACGACCGCCAGGATGGGCGTGACCGGGAGGTGACGCATGTGCGCAACCCGCTGCACGAGCAGCCCGGCATCCCGCTGTCCTACGCCTCCGCCGCGGTGATCGACGGCTTTGCCAACGGCGTGCTGGTGACGACGGAGAACGGCCGGCCGCTCAAGGTCGAGGGCAACCCGGAGCACCCCTGGAGCCGCGGCGGCACCGACATCCTGGGCCAGGCATCTGTGCTGGGGATGTACGATCCGTTCCGCTCGCAAACGGTGCTGCACTTGAACCGGCCGGCTTCCTGGCAGGGCTTCACGCAGGGCATGATGGGGGAGGTCACCCAGCTGCGCGCGCACCGGGGCCAGGGTCTGCGGGTGCTGACCGGGACTGTCACGTCGCCGCAGGTGCAGGCGCAGATGGCGGCGCTGCAAAAGATTTATCCGGAGATGCGCTGGCACACCCATGCAGCGGTCTCGCGCTCCGGGGCGTATGACGGCGCGCAGGCGGTGTTCGGACGGCCATTGGAGACGCGGTTGCGCTTTGACCGGGCGAAGGTGGTGGTGTCCCTAGCGGGCGACTTCCTGGATGTCGGGCCGGGGCAGGTGGGCTGCTCGCGCGAGTGGATCGAGGCACGCCGGACCGCTGCGGCCAGCGGGCGCCTGCTTCCCTTATACAGCGCCGCAGCAACGCCGAACCTGACCAGCGCCAAAGCCGACTACCACTCTGTCGTTGGCCCGGCGGATTTGGCGACCCTGGCCGACCGGCTCCTCGCCGCCGTGCAGGGCGGCGCCTCCGACGATCCCTGGGTCACCCAGGCCGCCAAGGCGCTGCAGTCAGCCAAGGGCGAGTCGATCGTCACCACCGGCCTTGCCCAGCCAGCGGCGGAGCACGCGGCCGTGCATCGCCTGAACGCCGCGTTGGGCAACACCGGCCGCACCGTCACCTACACCGAACCAGTTGCCGCCGCCGCCGCGTCCCTGGCCGAACTGGTGCAGGCAATGAACGCCGGCGAGGTGTCCACCCTGGCCATCCTGGACAGCAACCCGGTTTATACTGCCCCAGCCGACTTGGGCTTTGCCGAGGCGATGGGCCGCGTGCGGCTCAAGCTGCACGCCGGCCTGCATGTGGACGAGACCACCGCGCATACCGATTGGCATATGCCCCTGGCGCATCCGCTGGAGTCGTGGGCCGACGCCCGCGCGGTGGACGGGACGGTGACGCTGCTGCAGCCCACCATCGCGCCGCTGTACAACGGCCGGACCCTGGCGGAAATCCTGTCGCTGTTCGACGAGGCCCGCAGCGGCCTGGACCTGTTGCGCGAGCATTACGGCGAGGGCCAGGACCCAGCGTTCGAGACACGGTGGCAGCAGGCCGCGCGCGACGGGTTCATGCCTGGAACCGCCCTGCCGGAGGTTTCAGTGACCGCCTCGGCGGCCCCGGCGGCCACACCGGCTGCTGCCGCGCCGGGCCTGACCGTGCTGTTCCGCCCCGACCCCACCGTTTGGGACGGCGCCATGGCGGGCAACGCCTGGCTGCAGGAGCTGCCGAAGCCGCTGACCAAGGTCGTTTGGGATAACGTGGTCGCCGTCAGCCCCGGCCTGGCCGAGCGCGAGCATCTGGTGAACGGCGATGTCGTAACGCTTGCGGCGGGTGGACGCAGCATTGCCGGGCCGGCCTGGATCGTGCCGGGCCAGGCAGACGACACCGTTACGGCGTACTTCGGCTATGGCCGCTCGGCGAAGGACATCCTGGCGGCCGGGATGGGCTACAACGCCTTTCCGCTACGGACCGGGACGGAGCAGCAGGTGGCCGGCGCGACGCTGGCCAAGGCCGGGCGGTCGGAGCGGATCGTGTCCACCCAGGACCACGGCAGCATGGAAGGCCACCACTTCGTCCGCGTGCAGCCGGTCGGCGCACCTGCCGAGCCGGAGCCGGCGTTGGCGTCGTTCTACCCAAAGCAGTCCGACAACGGCCGCGCCTGGGCCATGGCCATCGACCTGGATGCCTGTACCGGCTGCAACGCCTGCGCCGTCGCCTGCCAGGCGGAGAACAACATCGCCGTCGTGGGCAAGGAGGAGGTGGCGCTCGGCCGGGAGATGAACTGGCTGCGGATCGACCGCTACTACGAGGGGCCGCTCGACGCGCCCACCACGCATTTCCAGCCGGTCCCCTGCATGCACTGCGAGGACGCGCCCTGCGAGCTCGGCTGCCCCGTGGAGGCGACGCTGCACGACCATGAGGGGCTGAACCTGATGGTGTACAACCGCTGCGTCGGCACCCGGGCGTGCAGCGGCTACTGCCCGTACAAGGTGCGGCGGTTCAACTGGTACGACTACAACGCCAACGTCTCGCCCGCGGTGGGGCTGCAGGCCAACCCGAGCGTGACGGTGCGCTCGGCTGGCGTGATGGAGAAGTGCACCTACTGCGTGCAGCGGATCGCCGGCGCGCGGATCGACGCCGACAAGGGCGACGGGCACATCCCGGACGGCGCGGTCATCACCGCCTGCCAGGCCGCCTGCCCGACGCAGGCGATCAGCTTCGGCGACCTGGGCGACCCGGCCGCCGCCATCCACGTCCCCAAGAACGACAGCCGCAACTACGCGCTGCTGGGCGAATTGGGCGTGCGTCCGCGCACCACCTACCTCGCCAAGCGCGGCCCCACCGAGGGAGCAGGCTGATGCCGAGCGATATCCCGCTGAACGGCGGCTACATCGGGCCGAACGAGACCTACGACACCGTTGGCGAGGACGTCACCAGCATCGCGTTCGACCATCCGCTGGGGTGGCGCTGGTGGGTCGCCTTCGCCGCGGCGATGGGGCTTGCCGGGCTGCTGGTGGTGTCCCTGGGGGCGCTGTTCATCTACGGCGTCGGCATCTGGGGCAACAACATCCCGGTCACCTGGGCGCTGGACATCGTCAGCTACGACTGGTGGATCTCCATCGCCAGCGGCGCGCTGCTGGTGTCGGGCGCGCTGCTGCTGCTCGGCGAGGAGTGGCGCAGCGCGGTGAACCGCATGACGGAGACCGTGGCCATCGTGTCGGCCGCGTCGGCCGGCATCTACCCGATCATCCACCTCGGGCGTCCCTGGTTCTTCTACTGGAACCTGCCCTACCCCAACACCCTGCTGCTGTGGCCGCAGTTCCGCAGCCCGCTGGTGTGGGACGAGTTCGACATCCTTGCCTTCCTCGTGCTGTGCATCAGCCTTTGGTACACCGGCCTGATCCCGGACTTCGCGACGCTGCGCGACCGTGCGGTGGTGCGGATGCAGGCATCGGGCAAGGGCCGAATGCGGGCGCAGATCTACGGTCTGCTGTCACTGGGTTGGCGCGGCTCGGCGGTGCATTGGGAGCGTTGGCGGCAGGCCTACCGCACCCTGGCGCTGTTGGGCGTGCTGCTGACCATCACCTTGCAGACCGGCGCGGCGGTGATGTTCACCAGCTCGGTCGAGCCGGGATGGCACGACACCATGCTGCCAACCTCCAACCTGTTCGCGGCGATCCTGGAGGGCGTCGGCATCGTCTCGGCTGTGGTGGTCGTGCTGCGCAGCGTGCTGCGGCTGCAGGCGCTGATCACCGCCCGGCACATCGCGACCTTGGCCGTGCTGATGCTCGCGTTGGCGGCGGTCAACATCTACTGCTATGGGGCCGAGATGTATGGGGTCGCCGTGCACGGCGACTCCTACGAGCATGCCGTGATGACCCGGCGGTTCTTTGGGGAGCACGCCTGGGCGGCTTGGTCGATCCTCCTGTGCGCGCTGCTGCCGGTGCAGTTGTTCTGGATACCGGCGTTGCGGCGCTCGGCGGCGCTGCTGGCCCTGGTCGGGCTGCTGACTGGCGTGGGCATGTTCGGCGACCACTTCATGATCATCGTCGTCACCCTGCAGCACGATTTCCTGCCGTCCATCGCGCACCCGTATTCGATGAATTTGTGGGAGATCGCGACGTTCGCCGGGTCGATCGGGCTGTTCCTGGTCCTGCTGCTGCTGCTGGTGCGCAACATGCCGGTGGTGTCCATCCTAGAGCTGCGGCGCCAGCAGCCAGGCCGAGAGGTGAGCGATGGCGCATGAAGCGAAGCAGGAGACGCCGCTGTTCGGCGTCAGCGCCGAGTTCGAGTCGGCCGACGCGTTGCTGGCTGCGGTGAACGCCCTGCGCGGTCAGCAACTGGGCCGGCTGGACGCCTATACGCCGATCCCGGTGCCCGGGCTGGCGGCGGCGCTGGGGTTCCAGCCGGAGGTGGTCCGGCCCTTCGCGGTGCTGGGCGTCGTGCTGGGCTTCGCCGGGTTCATGGGGATGTGCGTCTATGCGCTGGGCTATGCCTACAAGTTCAACATCGGCGGGCGGCCGGACGTGAGCTGGCTGTCCTACGTGGTGCCGAGCTTCGCTTTCGCGCTCATGCTGGCCGGCGGGCTGACGGTGCTGACGATGGTGATCCTGAACCGCTTGCCGCGGCTGAACCACCCGGCGTTCAACATCCCCCGCTTCACCCGCGCCACGCAGGACCGCTTCTTCCTGGCCGTGGAGGCGCTGGACGGGAGCTTCGACCCCGACGCGGCGGCGCAGGCGCTGCGCGGGCTGGCGTTGCAACCGCTGGCGATCCATCCGGTGCCCCGATGAGACATCCCTTCAGCCGCGCCGCCGTTGCCCTTGCCGCCGTGCTGGCGGTCGCGGGATGCAAGCGGGACGACATGTACACGCAAAACCGCAAGCAGACCTACGACCGCTCGACGTTCTTCCGCAACGGATCGACGATGCGTCCGCCGGTGGCCGGCACCATCGCCCGCAACCCGACCGATCCCGACGTGCCGGAGCCGCAGGTGATCACCACCGCGATGCTGCTGCGCGGCGAGCAGCGCTACAATATCTTCTGCTCCAACTGCCATGGCCTGAACGGCAACGGGCACGGCATGATCGTGCAGCGCGGGTTCCAGTATCCGGGGACGCTCTACACGGACAAGCTGATCCACTCCCCGGCGAGCTACTATTACGATGTGCTGACCCACGGTAAGGGCGGCATGTACAGCTTCGCCAGCCGCCTGCCATCCACCGACCGCTGGGCGATTACTGCCTACATCCGCGCGCTGCAGGCCAGCCAGGCCGCTGACCCCGCCCTGTTGCCCGAGCAGGACCGCTCCCGGCTAGAGGCGGCCCGTTGAGAAGCCGGGCGGCGCTCGGCTTCGGGGCGTTGGGCGTGGTGGCGCTCGGCCTCGCGCTGGTGCTGGCCCTGCTGGGCGGCGTATTGATGCCGTCCTACTTCGCGGCGTGGCTGCTGTGCCTGGGCGTGCCGGTCGGCGCATTGGCGGTGCTGATGGCGCTGGAGACTGCCGGGGCGGCGCTGGTCCCGGTGACGGTCCCGTTGCGCGGCGTGGTCGCGGCCCTGCCGGTGCTGGCGGTGCTGTCTCTGCCGGTGCTGCTGCGGGCCGGGGCGGTGTTCGGCGCCGAGCGGGCCACGCCCGGATTCATCGTGCAGATGGTGGTGATCCTGGCAGTCTGGACGCTGCTCTCGCTGGTCTTCATGCGCGCCCCGGTGCGGCCCGGCGGCTTGCGGCGCGGCGTCGCCATCGTCGGGCTGGCGGTCCACCTGGCCATCGGCACCGTTGCGGCGACCCAGTGGGCGGAGATGCTCGATCCCGGGCTGGGGTCGTCGGCATTCGGGCTGTCGCTGATGATGTCGCAGTGCGGGGCGGCGGTGTCCCTGGCGGTGCTGCTCGCGGCCTCGAACGCGCGCCGCTGGGTGGCGCCGCGTGGTCTGGCGGCGCTGTTCCTTTGCCTGCTCGGGGCGTGGATGTTCCTGGACTTCACCCAGTTCCTGACCGTGTGGCAGGCCAACCTGCCGAACGAGGTCATGTGGTACCAGCGCCGGGACGGCGGCCTCGGCACCGTGCTGGAGTGGGTCGCCGTGGGCGCCTGCCTTACCGCGCTGCTGCTGTTGCTGCCCCGCCGCTACGAGGTGCTGACCACCAGCCTCGCCTTCGCCGCCGGGGCGGTGCTGGTGGCGCATGTGATCGAGGTGTTCTGGCTGGTGACGCCGGCGTTCCGCGGCACGATGGGCGTGACCATGGCGGACCTGCTGGCGCTGTGCGGCTTGGGCGGATTGCTGATCGGCGCCTGCCTGGCGCTGGGCCGTTGGACGGAGGATCGCGTTGGGCACGCTTAAGCCGCTCCGCCGGGTGGTGCCGGCGATCACGGCGTTGCTGGGCTTCATCGGCGGCGCCGCGCTGATGCGCCGGACC
>CAXTFY010000103.1:0-14740 GCA_964243265.1 uncultured Acetobacteraceae bacterium
CGGCGGCCTGCACGGCGCTGGACTTCCCGGTCGTGAGCGGCAACGTCAGCCTGTATAACGAGACCGAGGGTCGCGGCATCCTGCCTACCCCTGCTATTGGCGGCCTGGGCGTGCTGGACCGGGCCGAGCAGTGCGTCGGCCTGGCATTGCAGCCGGGCCTGCACTTGGTCCTGATCGGCGACACCATGGGTTGGCTGGGCCAATCGCTTTGGCTGCGCGAGGTCGCCGGATGCGAGGACGGCCCGCCGCCGCCGGTCGATCTACAGGCCGAGCGCCGCAACGGCGATTTCGTGCGCGGGCTGATCCTGGCCGGCGGCGTACGCGCCTGCCATGACGTGTCCGATGGCGGCCTGCTGGTCACCCTGGCGGAGATGGCGCTGGCCGGCCACACCGGCGCGGCGCTGGACGTGGACGGCGCCCACGGCTTCTGGTTCGGCGAGGACCAGTCCCGCTACGTGCTGGCCGTCTCCGACCCTGGCCCCGTCCTGGCTGCCGCCACCGCCGCCGGCGTCCCCGCGCAAAGCCTGGGCGCCACCGGCGGCACCCATTTGACACTGCCCGGCGGCGTGTCCATATCGCTGGAACGGCTGCGGGCGGCGCATGAGCGCTTCTTCCCAGCCTGGATGGAGTCCTAGCCGATGGCGATGGTGGCAAGCGAGATCGAGGCGCTGATCCGGGCTGCCCTCCCCGATGCCCAGGTCCGCATCGACGACCTGGCCGGCGACGGCGACCACTATGCCGCCACCGTGGTCAGCGAAGCCTTCCGCGGCCGGTCCCGCGTACAGCAGCACCAGATGGTCTATGCCGCCCTGCGCGGCCGCATGGGGGGCGAGCTGCACGCCCTGGCCCTGCAAACCTCTCACCCACAGTAGGAACCACCACGATGAGCACCCCCGTTGCCGAGCGCATCCATGGCGAAATCACCACCAACCCCGTCATGCTGTATATGAAGGGCAATGCCATGTTCCCGCAGTGCGGCTTCTCCGCCCGGGTCGTGCAGATCCTGACCCACATGGGCGTCCCGTTCCAGACTGCGAACGTGCTGGAGGACCCGGAGCTGCGTGACGGAGTCAAGGCGTTCAGCAACTGGCCGACGGTGCCGCAGCTTTATGTCGCCGGGGAGTTCGTCGGCGGCTGCGATATCATCACTGAGATGTACCAGTCCGGCGAGCTGGAGACGATGCTGACCGAGAAGGGCGTGCCACACCAGGCCGACGCCTGACCCACGGCGCGTAAGGGAGTGGCGGCCGGGTCAGTCCGCCCTTTTGCGGGCTTCACCCCGGCCGCCTACCGTTTTCTGATCGAGTTGAGCCTGAACAACTCCAAGCCGTGGTTCGAGGCGAACCGGGTAGTTTATGAGCAGGCGGTCAAGCAGCCCATCGCGGCATTGATCACTGAGGTCACCGCCGAATTGGCTCGGCGGAGCCTGCCGCCGGAAGGTGATCCCAGGCGGTCCACCGTCCGCATTTACCGCGACACCCGGTTCAGCGGTGACAAAAGCCCCTACAAGACCTCCGTCGGCGCCGTCTGGTATCGCCAGGGCAGCAGCAAGGACGGGGCGGGCGTGCTCTATTTCCACTTCGCCGCGGAGGGCTGCTTTGCCGCTGCCGCGTACTACCGGCCGGAGCCGGACGTGCTGGATGCCATCCGGGAACGCATCCGGGTCCATCCCGACCGTTTCCAGGCCATGCAAGCGGACTTGGCCGCGGTTGGCCTCATGTTGGACCTGGCCGACACCCTGACGCGGATGCCGCGTGGATTTGAGGACTTCAAGGGCAGCCCGGTCGCCCCGGCGCTGCGGCTGAGATCGTTTGTGGTGCGGCGCGACCTGCCGCTGGAGGCCACGACCGGGCCGGCGCTGGTCGGCGACATCGTAAACTTGGGCGAGGCCGCGCTGCCACTCCTGCGGTTTGGCTGGGCCGCCGTGGACGAGGTCGCTTCCTCCCCTCTCTGAAGCGGTTGCAGATGGCTTGATGACGCTGCCTGCTCCCTCTCCCTCCGGGAAAGGGCTGGGGGTGAGGGATGCGGCAAGGGCCTAGTCTGCTCGCCTCGAGGATGGGATCCGCGCCCAGACATGCCGGATTTGATGCTTGCGGCCTCCCCCTCACCCCGGCCCTCTCCCGCAGGAAGAAGCGATCAGCTTGTCGGACCGCTGGCACTTCGGCGCGAACACCGGCCGTAGATCCGCGCCGACGCCAGCATCATCCACGCCTAACAGATCGCCCGCCGCAATGGCGCCAAAGTGGCGGCGAGTTTCAACGCACTCGCCCGTGACAGTCCGCCCCGCCCGGTCCACTCTATGCCACCGCCGCATCCAGACGGCCCCCGGGAACGACCTGCTAGGAACCGCCATGCTTGGACTGATGCAATCGCAGCCGCTGCTGATCTCCTCCATCCTGACCCACGCCGCCCGGCACCACGCCACGACCGAGGTGGTGTCCCGCACCACCGAGGGCACCACCCACCGCACCACCTACGCCGGCCTCGAGCGGCGTGCCCGGCAGCTCGCCCGCGCCTTGCAGGCCCTGGGCATCGGACCCTCCGACCGAGTGGCGACGCTGGCGTGGAACGGCCACCGCCACCTGGAGCTGTACTTCGCCGTGTCCGGCATGGGCGCGATCATCCACACCGTGAATCCCCGCCTGGCCGCCGACGACATCGCCCACATCCTGAACGATGCCGGCAGCGTGGTGCTGTGCGTGGACACCAGCTTCATCCCCCTGATTGCCGCCATCGCCCCGCACATCCCGGCCGTCCGCGCCGTGGTGGTCCTGGCCGACGAGGACGCGATGCCGGAGGTCGCGGTGGCGCCGAGCCAGAAGCTGCTGTGCTACGAGGCGCTGCTGGCCGCGCAGGATGGCGACTACGCCTGGCCGCGGCTGGATGAGGCCCTGGCCAGCGCCCTGTGCTACACCAGCGGCACCACGGGGCGGCCCAAGGGCGTGCTGTACAGCCACCGCAGCACCGTGATCCACGCCTATGCCGTCAACATGGCCGACGTGTTCGGCCTGCGCGCCACCGACCGGGTGATGCCGGTGGTCCCCATGTTCCACGTCAACGCCTGGGGCATCCCCTATGCCGCGCCGATGGCCGGGGCGGCGCTGGTTATGCCCGGCCGCCACCTCGACGGACCCAGCGTGGCGGCGCTGATGAACGAGGAAGGCGTTACGATGTCCGCGGGGGTCCCGACGGTGTGGATGGGCCTGCTGCAGCACCTGCGGGCGACCGGCACGCGGGTGGATACGCTGCGTCGTCTGGTCTGCGGCGGCTCCGCTTGCCCGGCCATGCTGATCGACGCCTTCGAGACCGAGTACGGCGTGCAGGTGGACCACGCCTGGGGCATGACGGAGACCAGCCCGCTCGGCACCTTCTATGCGCCGAAGCTGGAGTTCGCCGGGCTGTCGGCGGCGGAGGCCAAGCGGCTGCAATACAAGCAGGGCCGCGCCGTGCCCGGCCTGGACATGCGCATCGTGGACGACCTGGGAGCGGAGTTGCCGTGGGATGGCGCGACCTACGGTAATCTGCAGGTGCGCGGCCCCTGGGTGATCCAGCGCTACATCGGCGCGGAGGCTGATGCGACGGACGCGGAGGGCTGGTTCGCCACCGGGGACGTGGCCACCATCGACCCGCACGGGATGATGGAGATCACCGACCGCACCAAGGACATCGTGAAGTCCGGCGGCGAATGGATCAGCTCGATCCAGTTGGAGAACATCGCCGTCGGCCACCCTGATGTGGCGGAGGCCGCCATCGTCGCGGCGCGGCATCCCAAGTGGGACGAGCGTCCGTTGCTGATCGTGGTGCCGAAGCCCGGGCGCACCCTGCATCCCGAGGCGCTGCTGGCGCTGTATGCCGGGCAGGTCGCCAAGTGGTGGACTCCCGATGAGGTGGTGGTGGTGGATAGCCTGCCGCATACCGCGACCGGCAAGCTGAACAAGCTGGCGCTGCGCCAGCAGTTCCGCGACTTCAAACTGGCCTCGCTGGCGGAGTAGCCGGCTTAGCTTGCTTCTCCCTCTCCCTCCGGGAGAGGGCTGGGGTGAGGGAGGCCGAACGTGCCAAGATTCTCCCATCAAGGGCAGCCTACGCGCTGTCCACGGGGGATTGGCTCCTGCCGCTTCCCTCACCCCGGCCCTCTCCCGGAGGGAGAGGGAGAAGCAGCTACCGGAAGCTGAGCAGTCCCGGTTGAAGTCCGAGTTGCAAGCCCTTCAGCTTCGTGACCCGTGGCTGCCGCGGCAGCGGGTTGATCAGTATCGGTGGCGGGCCGAACGCGCCGAAGGCGAAGTTGACCGGCGGGATTGCGGCATAGGCCGTCCCCGGCGGCGGCCAGATCGCATACGGCCCAAGGCCCTTCAGCCCGGTGCCGCCCGCCCCCATCGGCGTCATCACCCGGCCCAGCACCAACCGCTGGTATTCCTCCCCCCGCACCGGGTCCATCGAGTGATAGGCCGCCGTCGCCAGGTTCCAATCGTTGAACTGCCGGTGCAGCATCGCCAGGAAGCCCGCGGCGTACGCGGCATTCGTCGCCGGCTCGAACGCCTCGTCGAGGCTGGCGAACGCCTTCGGGTGGTGCATCAGGTTGACCTGCATGCAGCCCACATCGATGGACCGCACGCCCTTGGCTTGCAGCGCCTGCACGGTGGCGACCGCCTGCTCCTTGGTGTCGAAGAACGAGCCGACGCCCTCCACGTTGATCGTCCAGGGCCAGGCGCGCACCCGCCGGGTCGCCGGGTCCAGCCGCCCGCTCTCGACGCGGGAGATCGCAGGCAGCAGATTGTCGGGCAGGTGCGGCGGCTTCTCGGCGGCGGCGATGGCGTAATCGCAGGCGTCGTAGGGCGTCTGCGGGACCGGCGGAGGCGCCGGCACGGCGGCCACGGCCGGCGCGGCATGCCGGTCGG
This sequence comes from uncultured Acetobacteraceae bacterium, assembly GCA_964243265.1. Classification (GTDB taxonomy): domain Bacteria; phylum Pseudomonadota; class Alphaproteobacteria; order Acetobacterales; family Acetobacteraceae; genus DASWOJ01. The sequence goes on from CAXTFY010000103.1 coordinate 4,896, forward strand.
GATGGCGCGGGGTGGGCTTCGCCGCCACAGGCACGGCTGACAGCAGCACGGCAAGCAGGGCAGCGTTCAGCGGCGGCATGGACCCCAAGTCGTGAAACCTCACGTCTGCAAGAACGGCACCGTCAAGCGCGACACCTCAACGTTCTGAAGCAGCGACCGGGGCCGCCGTGCGAGCCAACCCCATAGCCGCACCGGACGCCAATGGCGAGACCAATCTTGTTGCGAGACGGGTTGGGATTGTCAGGCGGCAATCAACCCGCCCAGCCTGGCCAGGGCGGCCAGGTGGCTGTCGGTGTCGCCGTAACCACGCTCGATCATGGTCATGCGCTTGAAGTGGTGGCCGACGGCGTACTCCATCGTGACGCCGATGCCGCCGTGCAACTGCACCGCTTCCTGACCGATATGCCGGCCGCTGCGGCCGATCTGCACCTTGGCGGCGTGCATGGCGCGCTGACGCTCCAGGGGGTCGGGATCGACGGACATCATGGTCGCATACATCGCCATGCTGCGCGCCTGCTCCAGCGACACATACATGTCCACCGCACGATGCTGCAACGCCTGGTTCTCGCCGATAGCCCGGCCGAACTGCTTGCGCGTCTTCATGTAATCGACGGTCAGGGCATGCATGGCGTCCATCACCCCGACAGCCTCCGCGCTCACGGCGGCGAGGGTCTCGTCCTGCACGCGTTCCAGCACCGGCAGCGCCTCTGCCGGGTCGCCAAGGGCGCGGGCGAGGGCGCCATTCAAGGTGATCTCGGCCGCACGGGCGCCATCTTGGGTAGGGTAGCCGCGGCGGGACACGCCGTCGCTGCTGGCGTCCACCAGGAACAGGCCGATGCCGTGCCGCTCCCGGTGCGTGCCGGCGGTGCGGGCCGTTACCAGCAGGGCGTCGGCGGAGTCGCCGTTCAACACCAGGCTTTTCTCGCCCGTGATGCGCCAACTTTCGCCGTCCGGCTCGGCCTTGGTCTCGATGTCGTTCAGGCTCCACCGGGACTGGCGCTCGGCCTGCGCATAGGCCAGCACACGCTCGCCGGCGGCTATGGCGGGCACGAGTTCAGCCAGCTGATCGTCGCTTGCGGCGTGGCGCAACAGGCCTCCGCACATCACGACAGTGGCGAGGTAGGGTTCCACCACCAGGGCGCGGCCAAAAGCCTCCATGATGATGGCGGTCTCGACAGGTCCGCCGCCGAAGCCACCATCCGCCTCTGCAAACGGAAGGCCAAGCAGGCCCTGTTCTGCGAACTGACGCCACATCTCACGGGACCAGCCGTCGGGTTCGACCCGGTAGCCACGCCGGGCCTCGAACCCATAGCGGTCGGCAAGCATTCGATCGACGCTGTCCTTGAGCAGCCGTTGCTCGTCGTTCAGGTCGAAGTCCATCGGGCTGTCCTCACCGTTCCAGGGTCTGGCAGACTAGACCGGTCCGCCAGTCCCAGGAAGGGCTGTCTTTGAAGGCTGGGCGGGCTACAGCCCCTGTTTCACGTCATTGGCGCCACGCGACACGGCCCGGCCAGCGGCGCTGACGTCCTGGCCGGCGCCGGCCGTCGTATTGCAGGCGCTCAGCATCGGCGCCAGGGACGCCAAGGCAAGCGCCAGCAACAGGGCGCGGGCGACGGGGAGCTTGGTCATAATTAGGGTCCTCTAAAAAGGTTGGAACCCGCAACTAACTCCCAAGCGCCCCTAGGGTTTCAGAACCCCAGTATCGCCTTCGCAACAATGTTGCGCTGTATCTCGTTCGACCCACCATAGATCGAAATCTTGCGCCAGTTGAAGTAGGTCGGCGCCGCCTCCGCCGCGAAGTCCGGGCCGACCCGCGGCTCGTTGCGGCCGTCCTCGTGGTCGTCGTACGGCAGGATGTAGGGGCCGACCACGTCCATCAGCAGCTCCGTCGTCGCCTGCTGGATTTCCGACCCCTTCAGCTTCAGGATCGAGCTGGCCGGGTTGGGCTTGCCGTGCTGGTGGCTGCGCTCGTCGGCGACGACGCGGAGCTGCGTCATCTCCAGCGCCTTCAGCTCCACCTCGACGGCAGCGACCTTCTCGCGGAAGTGCGGCTCGTCGATCATCGGGCGGTCGCCGACGCGCTCGAGTGCGGCCAACTGCTTGATGCGGCGGATGCGCGCCTTGCTGACGCCGACGCGGGCGATGCCCGTGCGCTCGTTGCCCAGCAGGAACTTGGCGTAGTCCCAGCCCTTGTTCTCCTCGCCGACCAGGTTCTCGACGGGCACGCGCACGTCGTCGAACCAGACCTCGTTCACCTCCACGCCGCCGTCGATGGTCTGGATCGGGCGGATGGTGATGCCGGGGGTCTTCATGTCGATCAGGATGAAGCTGATGCCCATCTGCTTCTTGGCGTCGCGGTCGGTGCGGCACAGGCAGAAGATCCAGTCGGCATATTGCGCCAGCGTCGTCCAGGTCTTCTGGCCGTTGATGACGTAGTGGTCGCCGTCGCGCACGGCCGTGGTGCGCAGGCTCGCCAGGTCGGACCCGGCGCCGGGCTCGCTGAAGCCCTGGCACCACCAGATGTCCAGGTTGGCCGTCGCGGGCAGGAACTGCTTCTTCTGCGCGTCCGAGCCGAACTGCGCGATGACGGGTCCGACCATGTTGGTGTTGAAGCCGAGCGGCGGCGGCACGCACGCCTGCTGCATCTCGTCCTGGTAGATATAGAGCTGCACCGGGGACCAGTCCTGGCCACCCCACGCCTTCGGCCAATGCGGCGTCGCCAGGCCGTGCGCGTTCAGGATGCGTTGCGACTCAACCTGCTCGTCGCGCGACACATGCTCGCCGCGCTGTACCTCGTCGCGGATGCGCTCCGGGATTTCCGTGGTGAAGAACTCGCGCATCCGTTCGCGGAAGGCGCGCTCCTCGGGAGTGAAATTCAGGTCCATTGGGGGTGACTTCCTATGCGATCTCGAACAGGCCCGCGGCACCCTGGCCGCCGCCGATGCACATGGTGACGACAACGCGCTTGGCACCCCGGCGCTTGCCCTCGATCAGCGCGTGCCCGGTCATCCTGGCACCGCTCATGCCGTAGGGGTGGCCGACCGAGATGGCGCCGCCGTCCACGTTCAGGCGGTCTGCGGGGATGCCCAGGGTGTTACGGCAGTACAGGACTTGGCTGGCGAACGCCTCGTTCAGCTCCCAAAGGTCGATGTCGTCCACCGTCAGGTTGTGCCGGGCCAGCAGGCGGGGGACAGCGAAGACCGGGCCGATGCCCATCTCGTCCGGGTCGCACCCGGCGACGGCCAGGCCGCGGAACACCGCCATGGGGGACAGGCCGCGGCGGGCGGCCTCGCGGTCGGACATCACCACGCAGGCGCTGGCGCCGTCGGAAAGCTGGCTGGCGTTGCCGGCGGTGATGAACTGGCCCTCGCCGCGCACCGGCTTCAGCTTGGCCAAGCCCTCCAAGGTGGTTTCCGGGCGGTTGCCCTCGTCCTGGCGCAGGGTGATGGGTTCGTGGCGGACCTCGCCGGTCACCTTGTCGGTCACGGCCATGACGCTGGGCAGCGGCACGATCTCCTTGTCGAAGCGCCCGGCTTGCTGCGCAGCGGCAGTGCGGCGCTGGCTTTCCAGGGCGTACTCATCCTGCGCCTCCCGCGAGATGCCGTAGCGGGCGGCAACGATGTCGGCGGTCTCGATCATCGGCATGTACAGCTCGGGCACATGGTCCTCGATCCAGGCGTCCTTGTACATGTGCCGGTTCATCGTGGTCTGCACGAGGCTGATGTTCTCCAGGCCCCCCGCCACCGCGACCGGCACGCCGTCGCACACCACGCGGTTGGCGGCGATGGCGATGGCCTGCAGCCCCGACGAGCAGAACCGGTTGACCGTCATCGCCGCGGTGCCGTTGCCCAGGCCCGCCCGCAGCGCCGCCTGGCGGGCGATGTTGCCGCCGGTCGCGCCCTCCGGGTTGGCGCAGCCGAGCACGACCTCCTCCACCTCGTCGGCGTGCAGCCCGGCGCGCTCCACCGCATGCTGCACGGCGTGGCCGCCCATCTCGGCCCCATGGGTCATGTTGAACGCGCCGCGCATGGCCCGACCAATCGGGGTGCGGGCGGTGGACACGATGACGGCTTCAACCAATTCCAGCTTCCTTCATCAGTTCGCGTTTTGCCAATTTGCCGACCGGGGTGTGCGGCAGGCTGTCGCGCAGTTCCAGGGCGGCGGGCATCTCGTGCCGGCCCAGCTTGTCGGCCAGAAAGGCGCGCAACTCATCCAAGGTCAGGTCCTTGGCGCCGTCGCGCAGGGTGACGAACGCCTTGGCCGCCTGGCCGCGGTAGGAGTCGGGCACGCCGATCACCGCGGCCTCCCGCACGTTGGGGTGCTCGTGGATGGCGTCCTCGATTAGGTGGGGGTACACGTTGAACCCGCCGCTGATGATCATGTCCTTCTTGCGGTCCACCAGGGTGAAGCGGCCGGCCTCGTCCATGCGGCCGATGTCCCCGGTCAGGAACCAGCCGTCCAGGAAGGCGGCGCGCGTCTCGTCCGGGCGGCGCCAGTAGCCGATGGTGACGTTGGGGCCGCGGATGCGGATCTCGCCCGTCTCGCCCGGCGGCAGGGTGCGGATCGGGTCGTCCAGCGCGGCCACGTCCATCTCGATGCCGGGCAAGGGCACGCCGATCTCGCCGGGGCCTTGCGGCTGGTCGGGCAGCAGGTTGGTCCCTGCGGGCGAGGTCTCCGTCATGCCCCAGCCGCCGGCCAGGCGCAGGCCGGTCATCTCCAGGAAGCGCGCGCCCACGTCGGGCGGCAGGGGGGCGCCACCGCTGCTGACGTTCTTCAGGCTGGACAGGTCGCGCCCCTCGATGCCGGGCTGGGCGAGGAGCGCGATCCACATGGTGGGCACGCCGTAGATGTGGGTGCAGCGGCCTTGCTCGACGTCTTGCAACACGACAGTGGGGTCGAAACGCGGGCGGAGCAGCAGCTCGGTCCCGTTGGCCAGGGCGCGCAGCATCACCGCCGTCAGGGCGTAGATGTGGAATAGCGGCAGCACGCACATCACGCGGTCTTCGGGGGCGTATGCCCGGCCGGTGCCGTTGGACCAGGCGTCGTAGATGCTGACGGCACTGGTAAGGTTGCCATGGGTCAGCATGGCGGCGCGGGGCAGGCCGGTAGTGCCGCCGGTGTACTGCAGCACCGCGATGTCTTGGGGCTGCGGGGTGGGCCAGGCAACGTCGGGGCCGTCCAGGTCGCGCAGGGTGCGGGCGCCCGGCGGGACGGCAGTGTCCACGCCGCCCGGCCCCCAGTCGGAGTCCTCGGCCACGATCAGCCGGTCCACGGCGCCGGACGCACGGGCGGCCAGGGCCTGCGGCAGCACGCCGGGCAGGTTGGCGGTGATCAGGGTGCGCGCGCCGCTGTCGGCCAGCTTGCGTTCGACGGTGCGGGTCGGGTCCAGCGGGCTGAGGTGGACCACACGGCCGCCGAGCCGCAGGATCGCGAAGAATGCGATGGGGTGGGATGGGGCGTTGGGCAGCAGCAGTGCGACGGCGTCGCCCTCGATGATGCCGAGCGCGGACAGGCCACGGGCCAAGCGGTCCACCCGGGCACCCAGCTCGGTGAAGGTCATGCGCCGGCCGCGGAACTCCAGGGCTGGGCGGTCGGCGTAGGCGGCGACGGCGTTGTCCAGCAGGGCCGTCAGGGTGCCGGCGGGGAGCGGCGTGTCCCAACGCACGCCGGGCGGGTAGCTGGCCTCCCAGGGGAATGGACGGGTCATTGCTTCTGCTCCCTCTCCCTCCGGGAGAGGGTTGGGGTGAGGGGGTCTTGAGGCGCGACGCTTGGCCCAAGAAGCATGTGTGCTGGGGGAACTCGCGGCGCCCTGCTCCGCAAGCAAGGCCCCCTCACCCCGGCCCTCTCCCGGAGGGAGAGGGAGCAGGAAGCTAGGGTCCTCATGCGGCCCTCTTGGCCTGGTCGGCGAAGCCCAGCCCGGCGTCGGCCAGGCGGGCCAGCAACGGCGCGGGCTTCAGGTTCTCGTCGCCGGTGGCGCTGTAGAAGTCCTGCAGGCGGTCGCGGATGCGCGCCAGGCCCACCAGGTCGGCATAGAACATCGGCCCGCCACGCCAGGCCGGCCAATTGTAGCCGTGCAGCCAGATGGCATCGATGTCTCCCGGCCGGGTCGCGATACCCTCCTCCAAGATGCGGGCGCCCTCGTTGATCATGGGGTACACCAGCCGCTCGGTGATCTCGGTGGCGGTGACCGGGTGGCGGGTGATGCCCAGCTTGCCGGCCTCCTCGGTGATGATGCGGTCCACCTCCGGGTCCGGCGTGGCGGTGCGGCCCTCGTATAGGTAGTAGCCGCTGCCGGTCTTCTGCCCATACCGCCCGGCGTCGCACAGCGCGTCCGCCACCGGGGCGCGCTTGCCGAACGCCTTGCGGATGCGCATGCCGATGTCCAGGCCGGCCAGGTCCGACATGGCGAACGGCCCCATCTTGAACCCGAAGGCGGTCAGCGCCCCGTCCACCTCCTGCGGCGAGGCCCCGTCCAGCAGCAGCCGCTCCGCCGCGTCCTGCCGCCGGCCCAGCATCCGGTTCCCAACGAAGCCGAAGCAGTTGCCCACTACGACGCCCACCTTGCCCAGCCGCTTGCCGACCTCGGCGGCGGTGGCGATCACGGCCGGGTCGGTGGCGCTCCCGCGCACCGTCTCCAGCAGCTTCATCACGTTGGCGGGGCTGAAGAAGTGCATGCCCAGCACGTCGCCGGGACGCCCGGTGGAGGCGGCGATCTCGTCGATGTCGAGGTAGCTGGTGTTGGTCGCCAGCACCGCGCCGGGCTTGGCCAAGCGGTCCAGCTCGGCGAACACCTGCTTCTTCACGCCCATGTCCTCGAACACGGCTTCCACGATGATGTCCGCGTCGGCCACGCCTTCCAGCCCTAGGCGGCCGGTGATGCGGCCCCGGCGCTCCTCGGCCTGCGCTTGGGTGATGCTGCCGCGCTTGGCGCTGGTGGCATACAGCTCAGCGATGCGCGCCATGCCGCGGTCCAGGGCGGCCTGCTCGGTCTCGATCACGGTGACGGGGATGCCGGCGTTGGCGAAGCACATGGCGATGCCGCCGCCCATGGTGCCCGCGCCGATCACCGCGGCGCGCTGCACCGGGCGGGCCTGGGTGCCCGGCGGCAGCTTGGCCTTCTGCGCCTCCCGCTCGGCGAAGAAGGCGTGGCGTTGGGCGCGGCTCTCGTCGCCCTTCACCAGGGTCTCGAACAGGCGGCGCTCATTGGCGGCGCCGGCGTCGAACGGCATCTCGACCGCGGCGCGCACGCTGTCCACGCAGGCGCGGGGGGCCTCGGCGCCGGACGCCTTGAGCAAGGGTGCGGCCACGCGGTCGATCAGGCCGGGGTCGGTGCGGGCGGCTTCGAGCTTGTCCTCGCGGTCGCGCACGCGGCGGCGGTCGGTGACGGTGCGGGCGTACTCGACGGCGGCGCCTGGGTAGGGGCCGTCCAGCACGGCATCGACCAACCCGGCCGCCTGCGCGTCGGTGGCGCCGATGGGGTTGCCGGTGACGATCATGGACAGCGCCTTCTCCACGCCGACCACGCGGGGCAGGCGTTGGGTGCCGCCGGCGCCGGGCAGCAGGCCGAGTTTGACTTCGGGGAGGCCCATCCGGGCCGTCGCCCAGGCCACGCGGGCGTGGCAGCCCAGGGCCAGCTCCAGCCCGCCGCCCAACGCGACGCCCTGGATGGCGGCCACCACGGGCACCGGCATGTCCTCCACGGCGGAGATCACCTGGCGCAGGTTCGGGTCCTGCATGACGCTGCCGAACTCGGTGATGTCGGCGCCGCCGCTGAACGCCCGGGCGGTGCCGGCCAGGACGACCGCCTTCACCGAGGCATCGCCGCGAACCCCGTCCAGCGCCGCCATCAGGCCCTGGCGTAGCGCCAGCCCCAGCGCGTTGACCGGTGGGTTGTCCATCGTGACCACGGCAACGTCGCCATCGCGTTCAACCGTGACCGGACCATGTTGAGCCATACTCTAGACCTCCAACCATTCGCGCCGGACCCCGGCGTTGCCGGCCAGGCTGGCCGGCGTTCCCTCGAACACGATCTCGCCGTGTCCCATCACATACAGCCGCTGGCTGATCGCCAGGGCGATGTCCAGCTTCTGCTCCACCAGCAGGATGGTCGTGCCGCGGGCGGCGACGGCTTGCAGCAGCTCGCGCACCCGTTGGACCATCATGGGGGCCAAGCCCTCGGTGGGTTCATCGACCATCAGCAACGCCGGGCTGCCCATCAGGGTGCGGCAGATCGCCAGCATCTGCTGCTCCCCGCCCGACAGCGCGCCGGCGGGGGCGGCTGCACGCTCCTGCAGGCGGGGGAACAGCGCGTAGGCGTCGGCCAGGGCGAAGGCGCCACCGGGGCCGGGCTTCTCGCCGAGGATCAGGTTCTGCGCGGTGGTGAGGTCGGGGAAGATCGCGCGGTCCTCGGGCACGTAGCCCAGGCCGAGGCGTGCCACCTTGTGCGGCGCCAGGCGGCCGATCTGCACGCCGTCAAAGCGGATTTCGCCCTCGCGCACCACGCCGCCCATGATGGCCTTCAGGGTCGTGCTGCGCCCGGCGCCGTTGCGGCCGAGCAGGGCGACGATCTCCCCCTTGGCGACCTCCATGTTGACGCCGCGCAGCACCTGGCTCTTGCCGTACCACGCCTGCAGGTTGCGGACGCTAAGCATCAAGCGTTTCCGCCGCGGCGCCGAGGTAGGCCGTCCGCACCGCCGGGTCGCCGCGCACCTGGTCGGGCCGGCCGCTGGCGATCACGCGGCCCTCGGCCAGAACAGAAATGCGGTCGGCCAGGCCGAACACCACGCCCAAGTCGTGCTCGATCATCACCAGGGTGCGGCCCTCGGTGACGCGACGGATCAGGGTCACGGCGCGCTCGGTTTCGGCGCGGCTCATGCCGGCGGTGGGCTCGTCGAGCAGGATGGTGTGGGCGCCGCCCGCGACGGTCACGCCGATCTCCAGCGCACGCTGGTCGGCGTAGGCCAGGTTGCCCGCCAGCACATCCCGCCGCCGCTCCAGGCCGATCAGCGCCAGCATCTCCTCCGCCCGGCGGCGCAGCGGGGCATAGCCGTCCAGCCGGCGCCAGAACGCCAGGCCGCAGCCGCCCTCGCGCATCGCCGCAGCGCGCAGGTTCTCGAACACCGACAGCTTGGGGAACAGGCTGGTGACTTGGAAGCTGCGGGCGAGACCCTGGTTGAAGATGCGGTGCGGCGGCAGGCCCGTGATGTCCTGCCCGTCCAGCAGCACCTGCCCGGCGTCCGCGCGCAGCCGCCCGCTGATGAGGTGGAACAGGGTGGACTTCCCCGCGCCGTTCGGGCCGATCACCGCGTGGCGCTCACCCTTGGCGACGGTCAGCTCGACGCCCTGAATGATGCGGGTGGGACCGAACGCCTTGTGCAGCCCGGTGACGCGCAGGGCGGTCATGGCGCGAGGGAGGCGGCGCTTGCCTCCTGCCATGCGGCGCGCGCGCCGGGCACGGTCCGCCGCAGCAGCAGCACGCCGGCCAGCACCAACGCCAGCGCCACAGCCCAGGCGGGCAGGGTCTCGGGGTTCAGCGCCAGGCCGAGGAACGGGCGCGGCGACGCGCCGTTGCGGACGGCCTGCAGACGGAACGCCAGCTCCGCCAGGGCCACCGTGCCCGCGATGCTCAGCGCCAGCCCGGGCAGGCATAGCAGATAGCCCGGCGCCACCCGTCCCAGCCGCCCCGCCCGTGCCAGCGGCGCGTGGGCCAAGATCACGCCCGACAGCCCGCCCGGCGCCCAAACCACCATCGCGACGAACAGCAGCCCGCTGTAGAGCTGCCAGGCGTCCGTCACCGTGCTGAGCGCCACCGACAGGAAGGTGATCAGCACCGCCCCCAGCACCGG
>CAXTFY010000104.1:0-14737 GCA_964243265.1 uncultured Acetobacteraceae bacterium
GCGTCATCACCCCCGACGCCTGCAAGATCGGCATCATGCCCGGCCACATCCACCGGCGCGGGTCCGTCGGCATCGTCAGCCGCAGCGGCACCCTGACCTACGAGGCCGTAAGCCAAACCACCGCCGCCGGCCTCGGCCAGAGCACCTGCGTCGGCATCGGCGGCGACCCCGTGAAGGGCACCGACTTCATCGAAGTCCTGGAGATGTTCTTGGCCGACCCCGAGACGCAAAGCATCATCATGATCGGCGAGATCGGCGGCCAGAGCGAGATCGACGCCGCCGAGTTCATCGCCGCCAGCAAAACGAACAAGCCGGTGGTCGGCTTCATCGCCGGCGTCACCGCGCCCCCCGGCCGCCGCATGGGCCATGCCGGCGCGGTCATCAGCGGCGGCAAGGACACCGCGGAGGCAAAGTTCGAGGCGATGCGCCAGGCCGGAATCCACGTCGCCGAAAGCCCCGCCGCCCTGGGCAGCACGATGGTAAAAGTCCTGCGCGGCTAAAACACCTCTTCCCCCTCTCCCTCCGGGAGAGGGCCGGGGTGAGGGAGGACGCAACAGGTAGCCTCTCCCATAAGAGAGCAGGCACCGCTCCTGCGCCGGTAAGGTAGACTTCCCCAAACTCTCCCCCAACCCGGCCCCGGTTAGGCAGGGGATCAAGCAGCTATCATCCTCGAATCACAGGCGCTCGGGATGGTGAACCGGGTCCGGTGCCTTCGTCGCGGGGGGGGAATGATCAGACAGTCCCATCACCGGAAGACCACCCTACCCAGCGCTGGACCGGAACGTTTTACAGATAGCATTAAAAAACAAAATCCAGTAATTGCATATGACATAAGGCTCTCAATACGATCAAGGAACGACGATGCAGCCGAAGATGCAACCGCCACCCCCGTCCCTGCGCTGGTGGCAGCTCGTCTTCGGCGTGATTTGCATGATGCTGATCGCCAACCTGCAATACGGCTGGACCCTGTTCGTAAAGCCCATCCACGAGGCCCGCGGCTGGTCGCAGACTGAAATCCAATGGGCCTTCAGCATCTTCATCGCCCTGGAGACCTGGCTGACCCCGGTCGGCGGCTGGCTGGTGGACCGGCTCGGTGGCCGCCTCGGCCCCAAGCTGGTCGTGGCGGGCGGCGGCCTGCTGGTCGGCGTCGCCTGGGTGATCAACGCCTACGCCGCCACGATCGAGATGCTCTACCTGGGCGCCACCGTCTCCGGCATCGGCGCCGGCTTCATCTACGCCACCTGCGTCGGCAACGCCGTCAAGTGGTTCCCCGACAAGCGCGGCCTCGCGGTCGGCCTAACGGCGGGAGCCTTCGGCGCCGGCGCCGCGCTGACCGTCATCCCGATCAAGTCGATGATCGAGACCAGCGGCTACCAGCACGCCTTCCTGGTGTTCGGCGTCGCCCAAGGCGCCATCCTGCTGGTGGTCGCCTGGCTGCTGCGCACGCCCGATCCCGGGGAGGCGCTGCCCCCGGCCCCCTCGCGTAAGGTGCCGCAGTCCCTCCGCAGCTTCACCCCAGCGGAAATGCTCGCCAGCCCGATCTTCTGGCTGCTTTACATCATGTTCGTCATGGTCAGCAGCAGCGGCCTGATGGCCACGGCGCAACTGGCGCTGATCGCCTCGGACTTCGGCATCGGCGACACCGCGCTGGTCCTGGGCGCTTCCACGCTGGCGGTCGCGCTGGTGTTCGACAACATCATGAACGGCGTCGCCCGGCCCTTCTTCGGCTGGGTCTCCGACCAGATCGGCCGGGAGCCGACGATGGTGATCGCCTTCACCACCGGCGGCCTGGCCTACTTGCTGCTGGGCTGGATGGGATCGAGCCCCTGGCTGTTCGTGCTGTTCGCCGGGCTGATCTTCTTCACCTGGGGCGAGATCTTCAGCCTGTTCCCCTCCACCTGCACCGACGCGTTCGGCCCGAAGTACGCGACCGTCAACACCAGCCTGCTCTACACCGCCAAGGGCACCTCCGCCCTGCTGGTGCCGTTCGCCAACATCATCAAGACCTCAACCGGCAGTTGGTATGCGGTGTTCCTGGTCGCCGCGGTGATGAACTTCGTCGTCGTCGCCCTGGCGATCGGCGTGCTGCGGCCGTTGCGCTACGCCCAGGCTCGGGCCATCAGCCAGGCGCTGGCGGCGGCGGCGGCACGCCCGGCCCCGGCGGTGTAGCGGGGCGCCTCCTCCCCTGCTACACCGCGCCATGCCGCCAGCAACCCAAGCCTCCCCCCATCGGCCCGCATGCGGGTGATCGGCCTGGCGGGCTGGAGCGGCGCCGGCAAGACCACGCTGCTGCGCCGGCTGATCCCGCTGCTCACCGCCAGCGGCCTCACCGTCTCCACCATCAAGCACGCCCATCACGGCTTCGACGTGGACCAGCCCGGCAAGGACTCCTGGGAGCACCGTCAAGCCGGCGCGCACGAGGTCCTGGTAACCTCCGCCACCCGTTGGGCGCTGATGCACGAGCACCGCGGCGCCCCGGAGCCGCAACTGCCGGACCTGGTGGCCCTGCTCGCCCCGGTGGACTTGGTCCTGGTGGAGGGCTTCAAGCGCGACGCCCACCCAAAACTGGAAATCTTCCGCGGCGTAGTCGGAAAGCCGCTGCTGCACCCCGGCGACCCCACCATCGTCGCCATCGCGTCCGACACGCCCCAGCCCGGCTGCGCGCTGCGCGTCTTGGACCTGGACGATGTGGCCGGCATCGCCGCCGTGCTGCAGGCCGCCGCGGCGCCCGTCGCGGCGGCCTTCGGGCGTTAATCGGCATGGCGCAGCTCTCGGACGACTGCTTCGCGTTCGGCGGCAGGCTGTTGACCCTGGACGCCGCCCTGGCGCTGATCCAGTCGGAGACCCGGCCCGTGGCAGGGACCGAACGGCTCACCCTGGCCGACGCGGACGGCCGCATCCTGGCCGCCGACCTGATTGCACCCATAGACCTGCCGCCGTTCCGCAACTCCGCCGTGGACGGCTACGCGTTGCGGCTGGCCGACCTCGCCGCCGGCGGCACACTGCCAATCGCCGGCCGCCTGCCGGCCGGCGCAGCCGCGACGGAGCCGCTGCGCCCCGGCACTGCCCGCCGCATCTTCACCGGCGCCGCCATGCCGCCCGGCGCCGACACGGTGTTCATGCAGGAGGATGTCGAGGTCGCCGCCGGCCAGGTCCGCTGTCCGCCAGGACTAAAACCCGGCGCCAACACCCGCGCCCAGGGCGAGGACATCGCAGCCGGCGTCCTCGCCCTACCCGCCGGCCGCCGCCTGCGCCCGCAGGACCTGGCTCTGGCTGCCGCGCTGGGCCTACGCGACCTGCCGGTGCGGCGCCCGGTCCGGCTCGCGCTGTTCTCGACCGGCAGCGAGTTGGCCGAACCCGGCAGCACCCTACGTCCGGCGCAGCTCTACGACGCCAACCGCGTCCTGCTGGCGGCCTTGGCACGGCGGGCCGGGGCGGCGGTGACCGACCTGGGCATCCTGCCCGACCACCGCGCCGGGATCGAGGCCGCGCTGCTGGCGGCAAGCCGGGACCACGACCTCCTACTGACCTCCGGCGGTGTATCCGCCGGAGAGGAAGACCATGTGCGCGCCGCCGTGCAGGCCGTAGGCAGCCTGACGTTCTGGCGGCTGGCGATCAAGCCGGGGCGGCCGGTGGCGATGGGGCAGGTGGCGGGGGTGCCGTTCATCGGCCTGCCCGGCAACCCCGTGGCGGCCTTCGTCACCTTCGTCCAGGTTGCCCGCGCCCTGATCGCCGCCCTGGGCGGCGCGGCCGTCCGCGCCGTACCCGGCACCCCAGCGATCGCAGCGTTCAGCTACCGCAAAAAACCCGGGCGTCGCGAGTACGTGCGGGTACGGGCGGCGCCAGGACCAGACGGGGCGCTGCATCTGCACAAGCACCCGGTAGACGGGGCCGGCATCCTCACGTCGTTGACGGCCACGGACGGGCTGGCAGAACTCGCGGAGGACATGCTCACCGTAGTGCCCGGCACACGGGTACAGTACCTTCCCTACGAGGCCGCCCTACTCTAACCACCACCCGCCTTCTCCCTCTCCCTCCGGGAGAGGGCCGGGGTGAGGGGGTCTTGCAGCACAGACCTCCTGGCCCAAGCAGCCCGGTTCCGGCAACCCCCAGGGCGCCGCGAAGCAACACCCCTCAACCCCAACCCTCTCCAACGCAAAAGAGAAAGAAGCCAACCCCGCTACCCAGCCCTGGCCGCCAACTGATCCGCCTCCTGCAAGTCCTCAGGAGTGTTGACATTGAAGAATGGGTCAACCTCCGCCATAGCCCATTCCACCGCCACAGCCCCATACCGCCCGGTAAACACGTCGATCTTCCGCACTCCATCCGACACAGCCTGCCGCAACGCCCCCAGCAGCGAAACCGGCCACAACCCCACCACCGGATGGCTCCGCCCCCCAGACGCCGCGCAAGCCAACTCCGCCGCACCCCGCCCGGCATGCAGCCGCGCCACCAGGTCCACCGGCACGAACGGGCAATCCCAAGGCGCCGTCACGATCCACTCCACCCCCGGCAGATGCCCCGCCGCCCAGTCCAGCCCCGCGATCACCCCCGCCAGCGGCCCCGGCCGACCCGGCACGCTGTCCGGCACCACCGGCATCCCCAGGTCCGCAAACCGCGCCGGGTCGCCATTGGCATTGATGATCACCCCCGCAACCTGCGGCTCCATCCGCCGCAGCAGCCGGTCCAGCACCCGTTCCCCTCCAACGCGGTGCAGCCCCTTGTCGCCTCCCCCCATGCGCCGGGCCAAGCCACCAGCCAAGATGACGCCTAGGGTCGGCGGATAGGCCCCCTGCGAACCGCTCATGCCTCGAACCCCCGCGCCCGCAACGCCTCCCGCACCTCAGGCTGGATCAGCAGCGCCGCCAAACGCTGGACAGCCGGGCGGTGCAGCCGGGCGGTCGGCACGATCAGGTCGTACTGCTCCGCCTGCAACGGCAGGAAGCCAAGCCCATAATCCCGCGCCACCGTCTGGATCGCCACGCCCCAATCCGCCCGGCCCTGCGCGACGGCCACGGCCACCGCGTTGTGCGACCGCGTGCCGCCCGCATAGCCCGGCGGACGCGCGCCACCCAGCATCCGGTCGATCAGGATGCGCGTCCCGCTGCCGGCATTGCGGTTGACCATCATCACCTCCGGATCGGCCAGCGCGGCCCGCACCGCATCGGCGGCAGTAGCCCACCCCCGGAACCGCGCGTCATCCGCCCGGAACACGATGCCCTGCAGCCGCCCATAACCAGGCAACAACGTCATGGAATCAGTCAGATACGGAACATTGTACACCCCCGTCGCCGCATCCATCAGGTGAACGCCGGCCACGTCGCACTCCCCCCGCGCCACCGCCGTCAGCCCTCCGGTGCTGCCCACCGCCAGGGACTTCACCACCAGGCCCTCCGCCTCCAGCATCCCGACCAGCAGGTCCAGCCCCGCGCATTGGCTGCCGATCACCACAAGGTCGGCCGCCGCCACGCCCTCGCCAATCAGATGGACCTGCACGGGCGCGCCCTGCGCCACGCTCTCCACCCCCGCCGGAACGACGAAGAACCCGTCCGCCTGGGCAAAGCTGGTCACGGCCCCCGACCCCTTGGCCGTGGGATACGCCGCCATCTCGCCGCCCAACCCATGGATCAGCGACACCATGACGTACTCCGTCCGCCCCCGCTCCGACCCGATGCGCAGCGGCAGCGTCGCATCGACCGTCTGCCGCCGCGCCGGCGGCAGCCCGGCGAACGCCCGCAGCACCGGCGCCGCAAACTCATGAAAGGTAAAGATGGCCGAAGTCGGAAACCCCGGCAGCACGACGACCGGCTTGCCGTGCTGCACCGCCAGGCAAAGCGGCTTGCCCGGCTTCAGCGCCACGCCGTGCACCACGATCCCCGGCGCATCCAGCCGCGCCACCGCCTGGTGCGCCAGGTCCCCGGCCCCCTTGGATGTGCCGCCCGACAGCAGCACCATGTCCCCCGCCAGCAACGCCGCATCCAACGCCGCCCCCAGCGCCGCGGGATCGTCCGGTACAATGCCCAGCCGCACCGCCTCGCCCCCAAGTTCCTCGACTGCGGCGGCTAGGATGGCGGCATTGCTGTCATAAACCTGGCCCGCCCGGATCGGCCCGCCCGGCGCAACAAGCTCGTCCCCCGTCGAGAAGATCGCCACCCGAGGCCGCCGCCAAACCTCAACCTCCGCCAGCCCAACCGCAGCGAGCATCCCGATCTCCCGCGACGACAGCACCCGCCCGCGTCGCAGCACGGTCTCCCCGCGGCCAATGTCGGACCCGGCGCCAGCGATATAGGCGCCAGGCGCCGCAGGGCGGGCGACCTCCACGGCCAGCACCGGCCCGTCGCGCAGGTCGGTCTGCTCGACCATCACCACCGCGTCGGCGCCACGCGGCACCATGCCCCCCGTGGCGATGACGCTGGCGGCTCCGCCACCCACCGCCTCCCGCGCCGGAACCCCCGGCGTCAGCACCAACGGGTTCAGCACCAGGACAGCCGGCGCCTCATCCGTCGCATCCACGGTATCGGCGGCCCGCACCGCAAAGCCGTCCACCCCCGCGCGGTCAAACCCCGGCACATCCACCGGCGCCATCACATCGACCGCCAGCACCCGCCCGCGAGCCTGATCAAGACCAACGATTTCCGTGCCCAACGGCACCAAGCTAAGATAGCGCCTGAAGCGCAGCTCAGCCTCGTCCCGCGACACGACATCCAGGAACTGCTCCTGCCGCGCCGCCCGCCGCAGCGTCGGAACGCTGGCCGTCATGCCGCCCCCAGCCGCCGGTTGACCATGACGGCGCTGCCGGCCGGGAACCCTTCCTGGCCCTCCGGCACCAGCACCCAGCCATCCGACATCACGACGCGCGCCAGCCCGCCGGCATCGGCCGGTCCCAGCGGCGTCGCCCGTCCGCCATCCAGCCGCACTCGCACGACATCGGCGAACCCGACCGCCGAGGTGATCTTCCGTTCCAACACTGCCCCCTGCTGCACGCCCCGCGGCACCGCCGCCCGCCCCGCCAAGCTTTGCACGGCCGGCCCACCAAGCAAGTCGTAGATCGTCACCGCCGCCGCCGGCGACCCCGGCAGCAGCACGACCGGCGCCCCGTTCAGCCAGCCCAACCCGGCGGAATCCCCCGGACGCACCGCAACGCCATGCTGGTCAAGCCAGCCCCCCGCCGCGGTAAGCCGCTGCGGCATATCGTCATCCCAGCCGCAGCTGGACCGCCCAACCAGCAGCACCAAGTCGGCCCCCGCCGGCACCTTATCTGGGCCGGCATGGAAGCTCGCCCTGCCGCCGTCATCCGCAACCAGCCGCGCCAGCAACGGCGTCAACACATCCGGTCCGCCCTTCGCCCCGGCGACGACGATGGCGACCTCCGGTTGCCGGACCACCTCCACCCCCTCCACCCCCAAAAGCCGCAGCAACGCCACCGCCTCCGGCCGCAGCAGCCCGGCAGGCGCCTGGAACCCTGGCCCGGCGTCACCCCCCCGGCGCTCGATGCCGGCGCCGCGGGCAACCGGCGCCAGCGCCTCCAGCACCGCACCATGGCGATGCAGGGCAGGGCAGGGCACCACGGCATCCACCCCCGGCGGGATCGCCGCCCCCGCCGCAAGCAGGACCGCATCGACCACCGGCAACGGGTTGTATTCGCTCGCGCCCTCGGTCAACCCGGCCCGGATGCCATAGCCATCGACCGCAGCACGGTCCACGCCGGGCCACGCCGCCCCACCGCAGGGCGACGCCAGCATCCGCCCCACGGCCGCGCCGATCCCGATGCGTTCCGTACCGAGCACGCCCACCATCGCCCCGACCCACGCCAGCGCCTCCGCCAGGGGCGCACGTACGCTGAACCCGGCCCCCCGAACGTCCGCTAAGGCGATGGGTCCGCTCCACGCAGCACACCGGTGATGATGTCGCGCTTATTTTGCAGGTGGCGCGCCAGCAACGCTCCCAGCTCCTCGCCATCCCGCCGGCCCAGCGCGTCCAGGATGCCCGCATGCTCATCCATCGCAGCCTGCCAGCGGTCCCGGTGGATGCGATTGGACAAATACCGCGCCCGCGTGATCCGCCCCGCCAGCCCCGCATGCGCCGCGGTGAGCACCGGGTTCCCCGCGGCGTTCAGGATCGCGGCATGGATCGACTGGTTCAGCGCGAAGTACCCCGGCAGCTCCCCCCGCAGGAAATGCGCGTGCATGCGGTAGTGCATGGCCTGGATTTCGGCAAACGCCGCAGGCTCGATGCGCAGGCAGGCCAGCCGCCCGCCCTCCGCCTCCAGCGCCGCGATCACCTCGAACAGGTGGACCAGGTGCTCGTCGCCCAGCGTCGCCACCCGGGCGCCGCGATTGGGCAGCAGCTCCACCAGCCCCTCGGCCGCGAGCACCTTCAAGCACTCGCGCAACGGCGTCCGCGACACGCCGAACCGGGCGCACAGCTCGCGTTCCGGCACGCGGGCGCCGGGCGGCAGGTCGCCCTCGTTGACCAGCCCGCGCAGGCGTTCCAGCAGCCCGGCGTGCAGCGACGGGGCTGGCGGAAAAGCCTGGACAACATTGCTGACCGCCTGACTCATAACGCCAACTATAGCCGCACCCAAACTGCATGCAAACCCATCGCGTCCCCCTCTCCCTCCGGGAGAGGGCCGGGGTGAGGGGGCCTTGCAGCGCGAACAAGGCTGGTCTCAGACCCAATCCCCTGCAACGCATTGTTGTAGCCCTCGCCCACCCCTGCACCATCACCCTTTCCCAAATGGGGAGGCAGAGGACTTGCAGCACAGCCCGGTCCCGTGCCATGACCGTTTTGCATTCATTTCCGGGGCACCCCCATGGCATTCAAAAGCGGCCGGCACTTCCTGCAGATCCCAGGCCCCAGCAACGTCCCTGACCGCATCCTGCGCGCCATCGACCGTCCCACCATCGACCACCGCGGCCCGGAGTTTGCCCGCCTCGGCCGCACCGTCCTGTCCGGGATGGGAACGGTATTCGGCGCCGCCGGCCCCGTCGTCATCTACTCCGCCTCCGGCACCGGCGCCTGGGAGGCCGCCATCGTCAACACCCTCGCCGCCGGCGACCGCGTGCTGATGTATGAGACCGGCCAGTTCGCCTCCCTATGGCGCACCATGGCCGGGCGCTTCGGCCTGCAGGTGGACTGGGTGCCCGGCGACTGGCGCCGCGGCGTCGATCCCGCCGACGTGGAAGCCCGCCTCCGCGCCGACCCGGACCGCACCATCAAGGCCGTCATGGTCGTGCACAACGAGACCAGCACCGGCGTCACCAGCCGCATCCCGGAGATCCGCGCCGCCATCGACCGCGCCGACCACCCGGCGCTGTTCATGGTCGACACCATCTCCTCGCTCGGCAGCATGGACTACCAGCACGACGCCTGGGGCGTGGACGTGACGGTATCAGGCTCGCAAAAGGGCCTGATGCTGCCGCCGGGCCTGAGCTTCAACGCCATCTCCGCCAAGGCCCTCGCGGCGGCAAAGGCCGGCGGCATGCCAAGGTCCTACTGGGACTGGCAGGACATGATGGGGCCGAACGCCACCGGCTACTTCCCCTACACCCCCAGCACCAACCTGCTGTACGGGCTGGAAGAGGCGCTAGCCATGCTCATGGAGGAAGGCCTGCCCAGCGTCTTCGCCCGCCACCACCGCCATGCCGCCGCTACCCGTGCCGCCGTGACCGGCTGGGGCCTGGACATCCTCTGCCAGGACCCGCGCGAGTACTCCAGCATCCTGACCGCCGTGGTGATGCCGGACGGCCATGACGCCGACCACCTGCGCGCGGTGATCCTGGACAACTATGACATGTCGCTCGGCGCCGGGCTGGGCAAGCTGAAGGGCCGGGTGTTCCGCATCGGCCACCTGGGCCACTTCAACGACCTGTCCCTGGTCGGCACTCTGGGCGGGGTAGAGATGGGCCTGTCCGCCGCCGGCGTACCGCACCGTCAGGCCGGCGTGGCGGCGGCGATGGACGTGCTGGCCGGGCGCAACCAGGCAGCGGCGCAAAAGGCCGCCTAACCAGGCCCGCCAGAGGCCCGAACACCTCAAAGGCCTGGACACCGGAGAACACAGCATGGCGACCCGGCGGCTGACGCCCAGCGGCAACGTGCTGTTGCTGCTGTGCGCGATGTACTTCATCACCTACGTGGACCGCGTGAACGTCAGCTCCGCCGCCGAGGCGCTGAAGCTCGACCTGGGCCTGACCAACACCCAGCTCGGCCTGGCGTTCTCGGTATTCGGCTACCCCTACCTGATGTGCCAGGTGTTCGGCGGCTGGTTCGGCGACCGCTTCGGCGCCCGCCGCACCCTGATCGTCTGCGGCCTGATCTGGTCGGTGGCCACCATGCTGACCGGCCTGGTCGGCGGCCTGTGGACCTTGCTGGCCGCCCGCATGCTGCTCGGCCTGGGGGAGGGCGCAACCTTCCCCACCGCCACCCGCGCCATGTCCACCTGGCTCCCCGGCGGCAAGTCCGGCTGGGCGCAAGGCATCACCCACGCCGCCGCGCGCCTGGGCAACGCCATCACGCCCCCGGCCATCGTCGCGCTGATCGCCTGGGTGTCCTGGCGCGGCTCCTTCATCGTCACGGGTCTCATCAGCCTGGCCTGGGTGATCACCTGGGCCTGGTACTACCGCGACGACCCTCGCCAGCACACCGGCGTGACCGCGGCCGACCTGCTGCGGATGCCCGCGCCCCGCACCGTCGCATCACAGCGCGGACCGACGCCATGGGGGCCGCTGCTGCGTCGCATGGCGCCGGTGACGTTCGTGTACTTCTGCTACGGCTGGACCCTGTGGACCTTCCTGAGCTGGGTGCCGCAGTTCATGCTGCACGCCTACAAGCTGAACTTGAAGGACTCCGCCCTGTTCGCCGCCCTGGTGTTCGGCGGCGGCGTGCTGGGCGACGCGCTCGGCGGCTGGCTGTCGGACGCCATCCTGCGCCGCACCGGCTCGCTGCTGCGGGCGCGACGCGACCTCGTCATCGCCGGCCTGCTCGGCTCCCTGGCCTGCTCGGCGCCGATCCTGTTCATCACCGATCCCGTGCTGGCCGCCCTGTCGCTCGGCGGCGCGTTCTTCTTCGCCGAGCTGACCATCGGACCCATGTGGGCCATCCCCATGGACATTGCCCCGGCCTACTCCGGCACCGCGAGCGGCCTGATGAACACCGGCTCCGCCCTGGCCGCCATCCTGTCCCCCCTGGTGTTCGGCTACATCATCGACCGCACCGGCAACTGGTCGCTGCCGTTCTGGGGCACGATGGCCTTGCTGGTGGTCGGCATGGCCGCCGCCTTCTGGATGCGCCCGGACCGCACCTTCGCCACCGAACCCGCCCTGCCGCGAGGAGCACAGACCCTTGCCTGACGACCTGCGTCCCGCCCCCTCCCCAACCAGCGGACTGGCCCCCTTGGGCGACCCGCGCCTGGCACAACGGCTGCGGCGGGAGGTGGACGGCGACGTGCTGTTCAGCCGCGCCGACCGCGGCCGCTACTCGACCGACGCCTCGATCTACCAAGTCGAGCCCGTGGGCGTCGTCGTGCCCCGCACCGTGGACGCCGCCGCCACCGCCATGGCGGTGGCGCGCGAGCACGGCGTGCCCATACTCCCCCGCGGCGGCGGCACCAGCCAGTGCGGCCAGACCGTCAACCGCGCCCTGGTGATCGACTGCACCAAGTACCTGCGCCGCGTGGTCGAGGTGGACGCCGCCGCCCGCACCGCCCTGGTAGAGCCGGGCCTGGTCCTGGGCACCCTGAACGCCGCCCTGAAGCCGCACGGCCTGTTTTTCCCGGTCGATCCCAGCACCAACGGCCGCTGCACCCTGGGCGGCATGGCAGGCAACAACTCCTGCGGCTCGAAAAGCATCCGCTACGGCCTGATGGCGGACAACGTGCAGGCCATCGACGCCATCCTGGCCGACGGCAGCCGCCACCGCTTCGGCCCCGACGCCCCGGCCGGCGACCTGATCGACCGCCTGCACGCCCTGGGCGCCGCGGAAGCAGAGGAAATCGCCGCCCGCTTCCCCCTGCAACTGCGCCGCGTCGGCGGCTACAACATCGAGGCCCTGACCCCCGCCGCCCGGCGCGAGGGCCGTGGCAACCTGGCCCGCCTGCTGGTGGGCTCGGAGGGCACGCTGGCCTTCACCGCCGCCATGCAGCTCGCCCTGCAGCCAGTGCTGCCGCGCAAGATGCTGGGCATCTGCCAGTTCCCCAGCTTCCGCGCCGCCATGGAGGCCTCCCGCCACCTGGTCACCCTACAGCCCGAGGCCGTGGAGCTGGTCGATCGCACCATGATCGACCTGGGCCGCGGCATCGCGATCTACGCCCCCACCATCGACCGCATGGTGCAGGGCCAGCCCGACAGCCTGCTGATCGTCGAGTTCCACGGCCACGAAGACGCCCCCCTGCTGGCCAAGCTGGCAGACCTCGACGCCATGATGGCCGACCTCGGCTGGCCCGGCGCCGTCGTCCGCGCCACCGACCCGGCATTCCAGGCCGCCATCGCCGACGTGCGCGAGGCCGGGCTGAACATCATGATGTCGATGAAGGGCGACGGCAAACCCGTCTCCTTCATTGAGGACTGCGCCGTGGGCCTGGACGACCTGGCCGACTACACCGAACGCCTGAACGACGTCTTCGCCCGCCACGGCACCAAGGGCACCTGGTACGCCCACGTCAGCGTCGGCTGCCTGCACGTCCGCCCCGTGCTCAACATGAAGGACCCGGCCGACGTCCGCACCATGCGCTCCGTCGCCGAGGAATGCTTCGCCCTGGTCCGCGAGTACAAGGGATCGCACAGCGGCGAGCACGGCGACGGCATCGTCCGCAGCGAGTTCCACGAAGGGATGTTCGGCCCCCGCATCGTCCGCGCCTTCGAGGCCGTGAAGGACGCCTTCGACCCGACTGCCCTGCTGAACCCCAACCGCGTCGTCCGCCCGCCGCGCATGGATGACCGCACCCTATTCCGCTACGGCCCCGATTACGCGGCCGACCCGGCGTTCCATCCCCGCCTGGACTGGTCCGCCCACCCCGGCCCCCAGGGCGGCATGCTGTCCGCCGTGGAGATGTGCAACAACAACGGCACCTGCCGCAAGTTCGACGCCGGCAGCATGTGCCCCAGCTACCGCGTGACGCGTGACGAGGCGCATCTGACCCGAGGCCGCGCCAATACCCTGCGCCTGGCCCTGACCGGCCAGCTAGGCCCCGATGCCCTGGCCTCGGACGAGGTAGCCGAGGCGCTCTCCCTCTGCGTGTCCTGCAAGGCATGCAAGCGGGAATGCCCCACCGGCGTGGACATGGCCAAGATGAAGGTCGAGGCCCTGGCCGCCCGCGCCGCCCGCCATGGCGTCGGCCTGCGCGCCCGGCTGGTGGCGGAGCTGCCGCGGCTGGCCGTGCTGGCGTCCCGCATGGCGCCCTTGGCCAACCTGCGCAACCGGGTGCCCGCGCTACGCCGGTTATCCGCCCGGCTCGGCCTGTCGCCGGACCGCAGCCTGCCGCAATGGAGCCGCCGCCCATTCCGCGACGCCGAGGTCGCCGCCCCGCCAGCGCCGCGCGGCGACGTCCTGCTGCTGGCCGACACCTTCAACCGCTACTTCGAGCCGGAGAACCTGCGTGCCGCCGTGCGTGTGCTGGCCGCCGCCGGGTTCCGCGCCGTCCTGCCGGCGCACACGGGTCGGCCGCTATGCTGCGGCCGCACCTACCTGTCTGCCGGCATGGTGGATCAGGCCCGGGCCGAGGCCGCGCGCACCCTGGCCGCGCTGGCCGGGCCATTGCCGGTGGTCGGGCTGGAGCCATCATGCCTGCTGACCCTGCGCGACGAGTTCGCCTCCCTGCTGCCCGGCGCCGAGGCCGACGCGCTGGCCGGCCGTGCCATGCTGCTCAGCGAGTTCCTAGTACGGCACGACGCGAACCTAGACCTGCACGCCGTGGCCCCGCGGGCGCATGTGCACGGCCACTGCCACCAAAAGGCGTTCGGCGCCTTCCCGGACGCCGTGGCGGCGCTGCGGCGGATACCGGGGCTGGACGTGCAGCCGATTGCCTCGTCGTGCTGCGGCATGGCGGGGGCGTTCGGCTACCAGGCGGAAACCCAGGAGGCATCGCGCGCCATGGCGGAGGCCGGACTCCTGCCAGCGGTGCGCGCCGCGGCGGAGGCCGACCTGATCGTAGCCGACGGCACGTCGTGCCGCCACCAGATCGGCGACCTGTCCGGACGGCGGGCGGTGCATTCGGTCCGGGTGCTGGACCAGGCGCTGCAGGCGCGGGGGCGCTGACATACACCGCCGCCGGCGTCTCCCTACACAGACGTGCGCCGCATCCGCTCCCGCACCGCCTCGGCCAGCAGCCCCGAGCGGGTCAGCCGCATCCGGCGCGCGTAACGATCGGCCTCGGCCAGCAGTCCCTCCGGCAACGTGGTATTCACCCGCACTGAGCGGCCAGGCATCTCCACCCGCACCAGCAGCCGTGCCGCCTCATGCACGTCGGGACCGGTGGCGATGGCAGCCAGGTTGCCCGGCGGCGGCGGCACCTCACCGTGCTCGGCCGACAGCTCGACGTGCGCCTGCAACGCCCCCTCCGCGTTGCGCGCGGCCTCCTGAAGCGTGTTCCCCCCGCTAGTGCAGCCCGGCAGGTCGGGAAAGAACACGCCGTAACCGCCGTCTGCCGCGGCCTCGATAACGGCGGGATAGAATGCGGGCGCCACGATCAATCTCCCAGGTTCACGCCGGACTGGCGTTCGATGCTCTTGCGGGTGCCGGTTGG
>CAXTFY010000105.1:0-14718 GCA_964243265.1 uncultured Acetobacteraceae bacterium
GCCCGCGCGGATGTAGGCGCGGGGCGTCGGGTTGTACAGCGCCGCGAAGGCCTCGATCTGCTCCACGGACAGCCCGGTGATGGCCGCCGCCCAATCCGGCCCGCGCGTGCGGAGGTGGTCCTCCAACGCCGCCGGGTCGTCGGCATACTCGGCCATGTAGACCCGGTCGGCATGGCCGTCGCGGAACGCGCAGTGCATGACGGCACAGGCCAGCGCCGCATCCGTGCCGGGCCGGACGGCCAGGTGCATGTCGGCCGCCGCCGCCGTGCCGGTGCGGTAGGGGTCCACGACCACCAGCTTGGCGCCGCGGTCCTTGCGGGCGCGGGTGACGTGGGCCATGACGTTGACCTGGGTGGACACCGGGTTGGTGCCCCACAGCACGTTCAGGTCCGCCACCGCCATCTCGCGCGAATCGGCGCCGCTGACCCGGCCGCAGCCCGCCATCCAGCCGGCGGTCGCGATGGTGCTGCAGATGGTGCCCTTGCGCCCGGACCAGCGCATGGCATGGCGCAGCCGGAAGATGCCGTCGCGGTTCACCAGCCCCATCGTCCCGGCGGAACTGTACGGCCAAACCGCCTCGGTCCCATGCCGGGCCGCAGCCTCGGTGAACCCGGCGACAATGCGGTCCAGCGCCTCGTCCCAGGTGATCCGCCGAAACGTGCCGCCGCCCTTCGGTCCCGTCCGCAGCAGGGGATGCAGCAGCCGGTCGGGGTGGTGCACGCGCTCGGCGTAGCGGGCGACCTTGTTGCACACCACGCCGGCCGTGTACGGGTTGTCCGCCCCGCGTACCGCGCCGATGGTGCGCCGGTCCAGCACCTCCACGTCCAGGGCGCAGGTGCTGGGGCAGTCGTGCGGGCAGACGGAGGGTCGGGTCGCTGGCATGGGCCGGGGCCTCGAGGCGTTGTGCGGTGCAGCAGCCTAGCGCGGCGCCGGGCCTGGATGACAGCGTTATGAACACGCGCCGCCACGTTTCGCGAGTGTTCGCGGGATACGGCGACCCCGGCCGCTGCCCGGTGGACACCCTCATGCCGCCCGCTCCAGGGAGCGAACCGATGTCCGGCGCCGTCGTGATCTGCCGACCGCCGATGCGCCCCGCAGGGATCGGCGCCCCAGCCATCCCTAAGCAGGCTTGCACAGCAGCGGCCCGGCGCGCAGATGGGCACGGCGGAGCCAGGCGCGTGGCGGGCTGCTGACGTTGCTGCCGGCCCAATGACGCGGCTCCAGAGCGCAAATATTATGAACCGTTATATTCCGTCAGATATTGCCAAACTGAGGCTCGGCTGTCAGCTTGCCCGGCGACGCGACCTATTCCGGTCGTCTGCCGCGAGGACAGAATGCCAGTATCTCCTGCGAACGCCTTGCCTCGCCCACGCCCGCTGCTGGCCTCGGCGGTTTGCGCCGGTCTGCTGTCCGCGGCCCCGGCGGCGCAGGCGGCCCCGATCTCGCTGTATGCGGCCGGCAGCCTGAGCACCGCGCTCACCACGGTGGCCAACGACTTTACCGCGGCCACGGGCACGCAGGTCGCCACCACGTTCCAGCCCTCCGGCACGATCGCCACGGAGGTCGAGGCCGGGACGCGGCCCGACGTGTTCGCCAGCGCCGACACCGGCAACCCGGCTACGTTGCAGACCCTGGGACTGGCCGGCCCGGTGGTCAACTTCGCCAGCAACCAACTCGTCGCGGTCGTGCGCAGCAACGAGGGCGTCACCACCAACAACCTGCTGACGACCATACTGAACCCCACCGTGCGGGTCGGAACGTCCACCCCCGTCTATGACCCGCTCGGCGACTACACGGAGCAGGTGTTCGCCGATGCCGACGCCTTGGACCCTGGCGCGAAGGCGACGCTGGACGCCAAGGCCCAGCGTCTGGTGGCCGGACCGACCTCGCCCCCGGTGCCGACCGGGGACAACTCGATCGTGTACTTCCTCGACACGACCAAGGCGACCGACGTGTTCTTCGAATACTACACCTCCGCCGTCGCCGCGGTGGCGCTCGACCCCAGCCTGGCCATCGTTGACCTGCCGTCCGACCTTGCGGTGTCGGCCGAATATGGCGAGACCATCATCAACGGTGCCCAGGAGCCTGGTGCGACGGCGCTGGAGAACTACCTGCTGTCGCCCACTGCGCAGGCGGTGCTGGCCGCCAACGGCTTCGGCCCGCCTGCATCCACCGCCGTGCCGGAGCCTGCCAGCATGGCCGTGCTCGGGGTGGCTGTGGCCGGCCTAGTCGCCGCACGGCGGCGGCGCGAGCCATCCTGAGCGGCAAGCCGATGCCTCTCTGCCGCGCTCGGCAAAACGCCGCCGCGGCATGGTGGAAGGGAAGCTGGTGACACCTGGACGTGGTTGCATGGCGGCGGCAATCGCCACCTTCTGCACCCTGGCAGCGCCGGCTTGGGCGGTGCCGACCTCGTTCACCGTGTCGGGTGCGGTCGGGGCGCCGGGCGCCTACGATGCGGCGGCGCTGGGAGCGCTGCCGCAATCGACGCAGGCCGTCACCTACCGCGCGGGCGCCGGCACTGTTTCCGACGGCTTCACCGGGCCGACGCTGTGGAGCGTGCTGCAGGCCGCAGGCGGCATCACCGTCAATCCGGGCATCAAGAACAACGTCCTCAGCAAGTACGTGATCGCCACCGGGGCGGACGGCTACGCGACGGTGATCTCGGCCGGGGAGATCTCGCCCATGTTCGGCAACCGGCAGGACCTGGTCGCCACCTCCGACACCGGCGGCACGCTGCCCAGCCCCGATGGCTTCGCGCGCGTCGTGGCGACGGGCGACGTGGCGGGCGGGCGCTACGTCTCCAACCTGACTGGCCTGGCGGTCGCCAGCGCCCCGGTGCAGGCGGGGACCGGCGGCGGCCCGACCACGCAGGTCGCGGTGCAGGGCGCGGTCGCGACGCCGTTGGCCCTGACGCTGCCGTCGCTGGAGGCGCTGCCGTCCTACACCGAGACCGTCACCTACTTGGCCGGTGGCACCCCGGTGACGGACACCTACACCGGCGCCCTGCTGTGGGACGTGCTGAACAGCGCCGGGATCGTGACCGACCCGGGCATCAAGAACGACGTCCTGCGCGACCTGGTGACGGCGACCGGCAGCGACGGCTACCAGGTGAGCTTCGCGCTGGGAGAACTCAGCCCGAGCTTCGGCGACGCCCCGATCCTGGTCGCGTACTCGGACACCGCCGGGCAGCTCCTCGGCGGGGCCGGTTTCGCCCGCATCGTCGTGCCCGGCGACAGTGCCGGAGGCCGCTACGTGTCCAACCTCGCCAGCCTGACGGTGTTCGACGGCACCGCCGTGCCCGAGCCTGCCAGCATGGCGCTGCTGCTGGCGGGGCTGGGCTTGGCCGGGCTGATCCGGCGGCGGGCCGTCGCGACGGGCTAGGGCGGTTCCAACGCCGGTGAGCTTCGCCGCTTGAGGCCGCTTCCCTGTTTGGGCCCTCCGCCGCGGGTGCCATCTTGGCCAGCGGCAACGCCGTACCAACAGGCCGGACCCATGAACGCAAGCGACCAGACCCAAGCATCGGCACCGCACACGAGGTAGGCAGGAGCGTCCACACAAGGATTGCCACGCTGAAACCGGCTCGCGACGGTCGGCGGAGAACGGGGCAGATCGGTCAGCGCCAAGGGCCGTCGGTGTCATCGCCCACCAAGGCATCCCTGGGGCGCCCGGCCGGTAATGTGCAGCATCAAAAAATGCGCAGAGTGAGCTTAACAAACGGCTAAGCTTCGTTCATTGATGACGCGGATCAAACCCGCGTCGGGAACTGGAACGAATCGTGGCCGCTGAATGGACGGGGCAGGCGGAAGTGCTGCTCAGGGCAATCTGGTCGCCCGAGCTTGATCCCTTGTTCTGGCGCTCCGACCGGTGCGGCGTCGAGAGCGCCTGGCATGGGCATGTGCCGTTCGCGCATTGGGTCGTCCGGGCGCTGGAACCGCGCTGCATCGTCGAGCTTGGCACGCACAATGGCGTGTCCTACGCCGCGTTCTGCCGTGCCGCGCAGCGGGAGGGCCTCGGGGCCCGATGCTTTGCCGTTGACACCTGGACCGGCGACGAACAGGCCGGTTTCTATGGGGAAGGGGTCCTCGCAGACCTGCAAGCCTACCACGACGAGCGGTATGGCGCGTTCTCGACCCTGGTCCGCCGCACCTTCGATGACGCGCTCCCCCTCCTGCCGGACGGCTCGGTCGATCTGCTCCACATCGATGGCCGGCATGGCTATGAGCAGGTGAAGCACGATTTCGAGTCGTGGCGCGGCAAGATGTCCAGCCGTGGCGTCGTCCTGTTCCACGACACCAACGTGCGCGACAACGGCTTTGGGGTGTGGCGGCTCTGGTCCGAGCTGCAGCAGGAGTTCGCGGGTTTCGAGTTCCTGCACGGCTACGGCCTGGGCGTGCTGGCGGTCGGTTCAGAGTGCCCGCCCCTCGTCACAGCCTTGACCGGGTTGCGTGACGCCTACGCCATCGGCGCCGTCCGCGAGCGGTTCGCCCAACTCGGCGAGCGCTGCATGCTTGAGGCGCAGGTGAAGCTGCTGGGCACGCTGGGCCACGAGCGCGCCCGGCAGCATGATGCGCTGCTGGCCCGGCTGGCTGCGGCGGAAGGCGAACTCGGCGCAGCACGGTCCGGGCTTGAGGACGTCCGGTCGGCGCTGGCCGAGGCCGCGGCCGCGGCAGCGACCGAAGCGGCCCGGATGCAAGCCGGTCTGGCCGCGGCCGGGCAGGCGGTCGCCGAGGCGCAGCAGCAGGCGCAACGGGCGGCACGGGCTGAGGCGCTCAGCCAGGAGCAGCTCGCGCAAGCGGAGGCGGCTCGCAGCCGCGCCGAGGCCGCGGCGCTGCAGGCCGGCCACGAACGGCTGGCGGCGCTGGCCCACAGCCAGCAGCAGCGCGGGCTGCTCGAAGCGGCGGAGGCACAGGCAGCCGCCGAGCGCGTCCGGGCCGCTGATGCCCAGGACGCAGCCGCCGTGGCCGAGCGGGCCCACCTCGTCGAGGTGCAGCGCCGCACCGGCGCAGAGTCCGCGCTGGAGCAGGTCCTGACGTCGGGCACCTGGCGGGCGACCCGGCCGTTGCGGACCGGCTTGTCCCGGGTGCCTGCCAAGGTGCGCCATCCCGCCCGCAACGCCCTGCAGGGCGTCTGGCGCGTGCTCACGCCGCAACTGAACCACATGCGCCGGCCCCTCCGTCTTGCCGCCCCCTTGGCGCAGCCTCAGCTCCCGGCGCCCGTCGTGCCGGCGCCCCGCCAGGCGCAGGCCGCGACCCCGGCGCCCACGGCAGCCTCGGCGCCCACCATCTGCTACATCAGCGGCGAGCCGGACACGCCCGGTACCATCTACCGCGTGCGGCGCTACGCCGACGCCTGCAGCGCCATCGGCGCGGACGTGACGATACTCCGGCTGGACGAGGCTGCCGGCCACATCGCCGATGCCGGCCGGTTCGACCTGGTCGTGATCTGGCGCGCGGTCTGGACGGACGCCTTGGCGGCGTTCGTCGCCGGGGCGCAGGCGAACGGCGCCCGGATCGTGTTCGACGTGGACGACCTGATGATCGACCCCGCCCTGGGCGTCGTCGAGATCATCGACGGCATCCGTTCCCAGAAGGTCACCGAGGCGGCGGTGCAGGCGCATTATGCCCAGGTGCAGCGCACGATGCTTGCGGCCGACTACTGCTCCGCCTCGACGGACGAGCTGGCCGGGCATATGCGGCGTTTCGGCAAGATCGGCTTCACCCTGCCGAACGGCTTTGACGACGAGACCATGCGGGTCAGCCGGATGGCGGCGCGCCGACGCTTGGCGGCCCAGCCGGACAGGCTGCTGCGCTTGGGCTATGCCAGCGGCTCGCGCACGCATCAGCGGGATTTCGCCGAGATCGCCCCGATCCTGCCGGGCGTGCTCCGCGCGCACCCGGAATGCCGGTTGGTGCTGTTCCAGGCAAATGCCGACGTGAAGCTCGTTGACCTGCATGAGTTCCCCGACCTGGAGCCGTTCGCCGCCCAGATCGAGTGGCGCGACCTCGTGCCGCTGCGGCGGCTGCCGGAGGAGATCGCCCGGTTCGACGTGAACCTCGCACCGCTGCAACTCGGCAACCCGTTCTGCGAGGCGAAGAGCGAGCTGAAGTACTTCGAGGGAGCGCTCGCCGGGGTGTGCACGGTCGCATCCCCCGTTGGTCCCTACGCACGGGCGATACAGCATGGCTCCAACGGCTTCCTCGCCAGCACGCCCGCGCAGTGGGAGGCGGTCCTGCTCCGCCTGCTGGGTGACCCGGCGCTGCGCCGGCGGGTCGCGCAGACGGCGCTGGACGACGTGCTGTGGACTTACGGCCCCGACCGGCGCGTGCAGTTGATGCGGCGCGTGCTGGCGGAGTGGCAGGGCGGCGCTGCCGCGGCCGACGCCTTCGTGCTGGAGCTGGGCCAGCGTCCCGGCAAGGTGCGCCCAGGGCCGACGATCCCGGGCGGAGAGGTGGTGTTCAGCTCCGACCGGCTGCGCCCCTCCGAGGTCACCGTTGCCATCCCGCTGTTCAATTACGCCCATACGGTGGTCGAGACTCTGGAGTCGGTATGCGCGCAGACCCTGCAGGACCTGGACCTGGTGATCGTGGACGACGGATCTACCGATCGGTCGCTGGAGACGGCGCTCGGCTGGGCGCGGGCGAATGTGGAGCGGTTCAACCGCCTCGTGGTGGTCCGCAACCATGCGAACGCCGGGCTGGGCTTCACGCGCAATGCCGCGTTCTCGGCGGCCGAGACGCCGTATGTCCTGCCGCTCGACGCTGACAACCTGCTGCGGCCGGGCTGCTGCGAGTCGCTCCTGGCTGCGGTCCGCCAGTCGGGGGCTGCCTTCGCCTACCCCGTGATCCAGGAGTTCGGCGGACGCAATGGTCAGGTGGGCGCGGCGCCGTATGACCCCAACCGCTTCGTCGGCGGCAATTACATCGACGCCATGGCGCTGATTTCCCGAAGCGCCTGGAGCGCCGCAAGCGGCTATGCAGGGATGCGCCTCGGATGGGAGGACTACGATTTCTGGTGTTCGGTGGCAGAGGCCGGGCTGTTCGGCTTCGCGCTGGGCGGCCCGCCCCTGGCCGATTACCGCGTGCATGAGGCTTCCATGCTCGCCCAGGTCACCGACGCGCAGGACGTGAAGCACCGGGTGATCGCCGAGATCGAGCGGCGGCATCCCTGGGTCACCGTCGCCCGCCCCCTCGCGCTGAAGGCGCCCGTTGCCGCCCCAGCCGCCGCCCCGGCCGGATTGGAGCGCCTGCTGCCGATCCTGCGCTGTCCCGACACCGGCCTGCGCCTGCGCCTTTCAGACGGCGGGCTGCGGTCCGAGGACGGCAGCCGCTTCTGGCCGATCAAGGCCGGGCGCCCCATCCTGTTCCCCGGCATGGCGGCGGAAACGGTCGCGCAACACACCCACTTGAGCAACGAGGTGCCGGAGTCCGCCCTGGCCCTGATCCGCGCCACCAAGGGGCTGGTGCTCAACCTGAGCGCAGGCGGCACCGCCGAGCGGTTCGACAACGTGGTGGAGGCGGAGGCCGCCATCTTCGGCCACACCGACCTGGTCGCAGACAGCCACGCCCTGCCGTTCATCGACGAGGCGTTCGAGGTCGTGATCGCCATGAACGCGTTCGAGCACTACCGGGACCCGGCCAAGGCCGCCGCCGAAATCCGCCGCGTGCTGAAGCCGGGGGGCCGGGTGCTGATCCGGACCGCGTTCCTCCAACCGCAGCACG
The DNA here is from genome assembly GCA_964243265.1 of uncultured Acetobacteraceae bacterium. Classification (GTDB taxonomy): domain Bacteria; phylum Pseudomonadota; class Alphaproteobacteria; order Acetobacterales; family Acetobacteraceae; genus DASWOJ01. Next base: position 7,719 of record CAXTFY010000105.1, read on the forward strand.
AGGCGCCCTACCACTTCTACAATGCCACGCGCTTCGGCGTGGCGGAGTGGTTCTCCGCCTTTGAGACGGAACAGTTGCACGTCTCCGACAACTTCAATCCGTCCTATGCGCTGGCGTGGATGGCGCATGAATGCCAAGCGGCGTTGCAGCGCGATGCCGGCAGTAAGGCCGCCCGGCTGTTTGCCGCCGAACCCATCGGGCGTTTTGCCGAGTTCTGGACCAATCCGGCCTCGCGGAACCATCGCGCCTGGCGAGACTTCGCCCAACTCTCGCAGCGGTCGCAGGAAGCGGTCGCGGCCGGGTTCGAGTATCTTGGACGGCGCCCCTTGCAGCATTGAGCGCCCGTCCGTTTCGGACGCTCCCAGCCCATTCCAAGCCGTGGCGTACGCGGCCCGACCGCCCCTATTGCGCCGCAACCCCGAATTTGCCGCCCTGCACGGCCAGCACCACCACGCCCTCCGTGCTGGCCGGGTCACGGCCGGCGGTGAAGGTGAAGGGACCCATGACGCCTTCGTGCTTGGCGGCCTGTAGCGCATCCTTGATCTTCTCGGGCTCCGCCGCCCCGGCCCGGTCGATGGCGTCGGCCAGGATGAACATGCAGTCGTAGGCCTGCGCCGCGAACTGGTCGGGGTCGTGGCCGTACTTCGCCTTGAACTTGGCGACGAACGCCTGGTTGACCGGGTCCGGCTTGCCGACGAACCACGGGCTGCCGACGATCAGCCCGTCCGCCGCCGTGCCTGCGATCTCCCCCAGCTTCGGCGAGTTGCTGCCGTTGCCGCCGATGAACAGCGTGTCCGGCCCGAACCCCAGTTGCCGCGCCTGCAGCAGCACGCCCGACACCGGCTCTACCAGGGCGGAGATGCCGATGGCGTCGGGCCGCAACGCCTTGATCTTGGTCAGTTGCGCGCTGAAGTCGGTGTCCTTGCTGCCGAAGCTCTCGATGGCGACGATGTTCAGCCCGGCCTGCTCCGCCGCCGCCTTCATGGTGTCGAAGCCGGACTTGCTGAACGCGTCGTCGTTCGCATACAGCAGGGCGATGGTCTTCACGCCGCGGGCCTTGGCGCGGGCCAGGGTGACCGGGATGACGGCGCTCTCGGGCAGGCTGGTGCGGAACACGTAGGGGCCGATGCCGGTGATGCCCACCGCGGTCGTGCTGGTGCCGATGATGGGGATCTTGCGGTCGTTGGCGACGGGGCCGGCGGCGAACATCTCATTGGACAGGGTGGGGCCGATGATCGCCACCACCTTGTCGCGGCCGATCAGCTTGCGCGCGGCGTTGATCGCCTGGTCCTTGTTGCCGGCGCTGTCCTCGATGATGAGGTTGATCTTGCGCCCGCCGAGCACGCCCTTTGCGTTGATTTCCTCCAGCGCCAGGTCCAGCCCGGAGCGGATGGCGGCGCCGTAGGCGGCGTTGGGGCCGCTCAGGATCTCGATGGCGCCGACCTGGACGGGGCCGCCCGGCTGCGCCAAGGCGGGCGCGGCGGCGAGCATGGCGGCGGCAAGCAAGGTCCTGCGGTTCATGGTCGTCCCCCCGGTCGTTGCGCGGGACCCTAGCGCAAACCGCCCGGGGATCAAGCTGCCCGCCTTCTCCCTCTCCCGGAGGGAGAGGGGGAAGCAGAATGTCCCTCTTGCCACATGCCGCGTGCCGCGCCATGCCGGGCGGCATGACTGCGCTCCGCATCGCCACCTGGAACATCAACTCGTTGCGCCTGCGCCTGTCCCTGCTGGAACGGCTGGTGGCGGAGCTGCAGCCCGACGTCATCTGCCTGCAGGAGACCAAGGTGCCCGACGAGCTGTTCCCCGACGCGGCGCCCGCAATGCTTGGCTTCCCGCACGTCGCCCGGCGCGGCATGAAGGGCTACAACGGCGTCGCCATCCTGTCGCGCCTGCCGCTGCGGCTGGACGACGCCTCGCCGGACTGGTGCGAGAGGGGCGATTGCCGCCACCTGGCCGTGACCCTGGACACGCCCGGCGGCCCGGTGGGCCTGCACGACTTCTACGTGCCGGCTGGTGGCGACGTACCGGACGCCGCGGAGAACCCGAAGTTCGCGCATAAGCTGGCGTTCCTCGGCGAGGTCACACGGCACTTCGCCGCCCGCCCGCCGGCCCGCGGCATCCTGGTCGGCGACCTGAACATCGCGCCGCTGGAGCACGACGTCTGGAGCCACAGGCAACTGCTCGACGTGGTCAGCCACACGCCGGTCGAGGTCGCGGCCATGGACGCCTGGATGGGCACCGGCTGGGTGGATGCGATGCGCCGCTTCGTGCCGCATGACCAAAAGCTTTACACCTGGTGGTCCTATCGCAACCGCGACTGGCGCGTGGCGAACCGTGGGCGGCGGCTGGACCATGTGTGGGTGTCGCACGACCTGGCGCCCGGCCTGCGCGGCAGCACGGTGCTGACGACGGCGCGGGATTGGGAGCGGTCCTCCGACCACGTGCCGGTATGCGTGGAGGTGGAGGTCTAGGCCGGTGCAGCGGCTGCTGGCGGTATCATTCCTGCTGCTGGCGATCGTGTCCGCCGGGCTTGACGCGTTGCTGGTGCCGTTCAGCGAGGTCCCGGACGAGCCGGCGCACATCGCCCGGGCCGACAGCGTCACGCACGGCAACCTGATCGGGCGGCGCGGGCCGGACCGCGAGGTTGCAGGACGCCAGGTGGCGGATGCCGGGGTGACCGCCAACCAGGGACTGATCTTCTCCACGTGGACCTTCGCCGCGACGGCGGGATCGCGGGGCCGTGGCCTGACGCAGGCGGGCGTCGAGGTCGCGGACGCCTGGGCCTGGATGCCGCGTCCGAGCTACGTCAGCGCCATCAATACCGCATCCTACCCGCCCATCTTCTACCTGCCTGCCGCAGCGGGCCTGTGGATGGCGCACCGGGCGGGCTGGACACCGTGGCGGTCCATCCATGCCGCGCGCCTGTGCAACGTGCTGGCCTATGCCGTTGCCGGCGCCGCCGCCCTGCTGGTGGCCCGGCGTGCCCATGCTCTGCTGCTGGCCGCCCTGCTGCTGCCCATGAGCCTCTACTTGGCCGGTTCGGTGAACCAGGATGGCGTGCTGATCGGCGTCGCCGTGCTGGCGGCGGCCTTGCTGACCCGGGCCAGAACCGTCCCGGCCCCGATGGCAGCCCCGACTTGGATAGCAGCCCCGACTTGGACCGCAGCCCCGACTTGGACTGCAGCCCCGACTTGGACTGCAGCCCTGGCGCTGGCGCCCGTCATAGCCGCCAAGCCGGCTTACCTGCCGCTGGCCGGGCTGCTGTTGCTGACCGCTGCACGGGGGCGGACACGCGTTTTCGCCGCCGCGCTGGCGGGGTTGCCGGGCCTGGGATGGTTCCTGCTGGCGCGCCGCCTGGCGGCGGTGCCGTTCCCGCTGCCGGCACCCTATGCCAGCGGCCCGCTCTGGCCGGGACCGGCGGCCAGCTTCATCGTGACCGACCCGGCACTGCAAATCCAAACCCTGCTGCACCGGCCGGCGCTGCTGTTCCTCCTGCCTTGGAGGGCGATGGCGGCCGAGCCAGGGGTGCGCCTGCGGGAGATGGTCGGCGTGTTCGGCCAACTCGACCTGCTGCTGCCGGACCTGCTCTATCCCGTCTGGTATGCTGCCCTTGGCGTGGCCGTTGCCGCGCTGCTCGCCGCAGCACCGTCTTCGGGGCGACCAACCTCGGGGCAATCAGGCGGGACATGGGGTGTGCCATGGGGCATCACCTGCATCGTTGCGGCGGTGTTCGCCATCTATGTCAGCCAGTACCTCACATGGTCCCCGGTCGGCGCCGACGAGATCGCGGGCGTCCAGGGCCGCTACTTCATCCCGCTGCTGCCGTTCCTGGCATTTGCGATGCCGGGCGTGCCGGTGCGCTGGGGCGCTGCGGCCGGGGCTGCCGCGTGCGTGCCGGTTGTCCTCGCAGCCGTGATCGGCGCCGTAGCCGTTCCCGTCCAGGCCGTCGCGACCTACTACCTGCGATAGTGCGGCCGGGCTGCGGCAGTGCAGCCGGGCTGCCGGACCTATGCAGCCTTGGCGCGGCGTTCGATGGGGGAAAGCCCTCGCCGGTCAGGCACCAGGCGGTCGCGGACCGCCAGCGCTGGCAACTCCACCAGCAGACGAAGCGCCAGCGCCGCCACCACCACCAGCCCCGCCATGGCCAGCCGCGGCCCCCAGCGGCTTGCATCGTCCAGGCCCGCCGTGCGGCTGAGATACAGGACGGGAACGTGGACCAGGTACAACGCATAGGACAGCGCCGCCATCGTGCCGGCAGCCCAGGCCAGCAGCCCCTCGCCCCACGGCAGCAGGCGGTGCAGGCCCAGCACGATGCAGGTTGCCCCCGCCTCCTCCAGCGTCGAGTGCAGCGGCGCCCAGGCCGGGCCCCACACGTAGAACCCCCACGGGACCAGCCGCTCCGGCGCGAACAGCCCAGCCCACACCCAGCCGAGCACCAGCAGCATCGCCCCACCCACCCCCAGCAGTCCCCAGGCCGCCATCGCCGGCACCGGCGCCTGCCGCACCAGCCAGGCCGCCAGCAGGCCCCAGGCCGCGCAATCCAGCCGCAGCACCGGGTTGATCGGCGGCTCCGGCCCCCAGAACGGGTGCGGCGACAGCCCGGCGGCGCCCCGGCCCAGCGAGCACGCCACGATCAGCACCGCGCACACCAGCGGCACCGCCCACTGCCGCCGCCGCAGCAGCGCCAGCGCCGCCATCAGCAGCAGCGGCACGAACAGGTAGAACCACTCCTCCAGCGCCAGCGACCAGGTGTGCGGCGTCAGCGGCGTCCACCCGCCGCGCGGGACGAAGTTCTGCACGAACAGCAGGCTGCGCCAGTCCAGCACGCCAGAATGCCAATCCAGCACGCCCAGCACCACCCAGTATGCCGGCAGGGTCCGCAGCCACCGCCGGCTCCAGAACCGCCGCAGCGCCGCGCCATCGAACCCGTCATCGATGGCGCGCAACAGGATGCCGCCAATCAGGAACCCGCTGAGTGAGAAGAAAATCTCCACCCCGATGCGGCCGATGTAGGCGGAGCTGATCTCGGTGGCGCGGCTGACGCCCATCCACCACTCCGCCGTGTGGCTGAACAGCACCAGCAGGATTGCGGCGGACCGGACCAGGTCCAGGCCAAGGTTATGCTGCCGGCGCTCCACCCCGGGAGCTATGCGGCGGCCAACCGCAGCCGGTCCGCCGCACGGGCGCGGCCCATCAGGGGCAGCAGGTCGCGCAGCTCCGGCCCGTGCTCCTCCCCGGTCAACGCCAGGCGCAGCGGCAGGAACAGCCGCTTGCCCTTGCGGCCGGACGCGGCCTTGAGGCGGTCGATCCAGGCGGGCCACACCTGGTTGTCCCATGGCTCCGGCGGCAGGGCGTCCACCGCCTGTGCCAGGAACTCGGCCTCCCCCTCGATCACCGGGGGCACGATGGTTCCGGCCACCACGTCCCACCAGCCGCGCGCCTCCCGCAGGAAGTCCAGGTTGCCGCGCACGGCGGTCCAGAACGCCGGGGTGGCAGAGGGCGGCAGGCGGTCCTGCACCGCCTCGAACGGCAGCTCGTGCAGCACCTTGCGGTTCAGCGCCAGCAACTGGCGGCCGTCGAAGCGCGGGGAGGACTGCGAGACGTGGCTCAGGTCGTAGGTGGGGGCCATGGCGTCGGGGGCCTGCGGCGCCGGGTCGTCGGAGGTGCCGAGGCGGGCGAGGTAGCCGGTCAGCGCCACCGGCTCCACGCCGTCACCGCGCAGGCTGCGCAGCGATAGGGCGCCGAGGCGCTTGGACAGCTTGCCGCCCTCCTCATCGACCAGCAGCGGCAGGTGGGCGAAGCGGAACGCCGCCGGCCGTGCGCCGAGGGCGGCGATGATGTCGATCTGGATGCCAGTGTTGGTCACATGGTCCTCGCCACGGACGATGTGGGTGATGCCGGACTCGATGTCGTCCACGACGCTGGTGAAGGTGTACAGCGGGGTGCCGTCGGCGCGGATCAGCACTGGGTCGGACACTGCGGTCAGCTTCACCGACCGGGGTCCGAGCACCATGTCGCCCCACTCGGCGGGGTAGCCGGAGAGCAGGAAACGCCAGTACGGGCGCTTGCCGCCGGCCTCGGCCTTGGCGCGCTGCTCGGGGGTGAGCTTCAGCATGGCGCGGTCGTATAGCGGTGGCTGGTGGCGCTTGGTGCGCATCTCGCGCTTGGCGGCCAGTTCTTCCTCGCTTTCGAAGCAGGGGTATAGGCGGCCGGACGCCTTCAGCTTCTCGGCTGCGGCGGCATAGCGGTCCAGGCGGTCGGACTGCCGGAAGGTCTCGTCCCAGGACAGCCCCATCCAGCGCAGGTCGTGGGCGATGGCCTCCTCGTACTCCGGGCGGTTGCGCTCGGTGTCGGTGTCGTCCATCCGCAGCAGGAATTTCCCGCCGTGGCGTTTGGCCAGCAGATAGTTGGCCAACGCAATGCGTGCGTTGCCGACGTGTAGCAGGCCGGTCGGGCTAGGAGCAAACCGTAGCTTCATGGGGCAACCTGTCTGCTCCCTCTCCCTCCGGGAGAGGGCCGGGGTGAGGGGGTGGGCAAGCGCCACCCTGCCAAGCAGTAGAACCGTGCTGTCCTGATCGGGAGGCAGCGCTGCAAGACTCCCTCATCCCAGCCCTCTCCCGGAGGGAGAGGGGGAAGCAGCAGCGTCACTCCTCGTCCTCGTCTTCGGCCAGTCGTGGGTCGATCGAGCGCCAATCGCGGTCCGCAGGCTTAGCCCGCCGGGCCGCAAAGTCGGACAACTCGGCCGCGCTGCGCCAGCCGCCTTCGCCGCCCAGCACCTCGGCGTCCTCGCCGAACGCGAACCAGGCGTCCAGCACCGCCTGCGGCGCCATGCCCTGCGCCCGGCATCGCTCCACGCTGTCGCGCACGTAGCGCCGGGCGAACTGGTTGGCAGTCTCCACGTCCGGAAACGGCCCAACCTCCTCGACGATGCCCTCCTCGGCCCCGCCGGACAAGTCCAGGATGCGTACGCGGATCGAAGGAGCGGCAGGCGGCGGCGGCGGCG
>CAXTFY010000106.1:0-14711 GCA_964243265.1 uncultured Acetobacteraceae bacterium
TCCCGCCAGTCGCCTTGACGACCACCGGCACTCCCTCCGGAGGCGGCAGGAAGCCGGTGCCGATCATGTGCTGCTCCAGGATGCCGCCGATGGCGGCGATCAGCGAGGGGACGTAGCGGCCCTCGCTCCACTGGCCGCCGCGGGGGTCGAAGATGCCTTGCAGCTCCTCCGCCACGAAGCCCACGTCGCCGCCGCGGCGGAAGACCGCCGAGATCATCCGGGTCAGCGCCACCACCCAACTGAAGTGCTCCATGTTGGCCGACGAGATGAAGACCTCGAACGGACGCAGGCGGCCGTCCTCCTCGATGTCGTTGATCGTGATGTACAGCGCGTGCTCGGCATCTGCCCACCGCAGCTTGTAGGTGCTGCCGGTCAGCTTCGAGGGCCGCTTTGGGGGGGCGTGCATGAGCGCGGGCACCGGGGCTGGCGGCGGCGCGGGTACGGGTGCGGCCTGGGCCGGGGTGGCGGACAGCACAGAGCCGGTGATCAGGTTGGGGCGATACGTCGTGCAGCCCTTGCAGCCGCTGCGGTAGGCGTCGCGGTACACCTGCTGGAAGGACTGGAAGTCGATGTCCTCCGGCACGTTCACCGTCTTGCTGATCGCGCTATCCACGTGGCGTTGCAGCGCGGCCTGCATGCGGATGTGCTCGGCGGGGGCCAGGGTCTGCGCGGTGACGAAGTGGTCGGGCAGGTCGGCGTCGGCGCCGAACTTGGCGCGGTAGAGGCGCACGGCGTAGTCCTCGACCAGCTCCTCGCGCTTGCTGCCGTCGCGCTCGGTTACCTTGCGGGTGTAGCTGTGGGCGAATACCGGCTCGATGCCGGACGACACGTTGTCGGCCAGCAGGGAGATCGTGCCCGTGGGCGCGATGCTGGTCAGCAGCGCGTTGCGGATGCCCTGGGCGCCGATCAGCTCGCGCACGTCGGGGTCCATTTCCCGGACTGTTTCCCCGGCTAGGTAGGCATCGCGGTCGAATAGGGGGAAGGCGCCCTTTTCTGCTGCCAGGCCGGCCGAGGCGAGGTAGGCGGCGCGGCTGACCAGGGCGGCCCACCGCTCGGTTGCCGCCGCTGCCGGGTCGGAGCCGTAGCGCAGGCCGACCATCATCAATGCGTCTGCCAGGCCGGTCAGGCCCAGGCCGACGCGGCGCTTTGCCATGGCTTCCTGGCGCTGCGATTCCAGGGGGAAGCCTGAGGCGTCGATGGTGTTGTCCAGCATGCGGACGGCTACGCTGACCAGCTCGGCAAGCTCGGCCTCGTCGAGGTGGGCGGCGTTGGTGAAGGGGTCGCGGACCAGCTTGGCGAGGTTGATCGATCCCAGCAGGCAGGCGCCGTAGGGGGGGAGCGGCTGCTCGGCGCAGGGGTTGGTGGAGTGGATGGCCTCGCAGTAGTGCAGGTTGTTGCGGGCGTTGATGCGGTCGATGAACAGGACGCCGGGCTCGGCGTAGTCGTAGGTGGCCTGCATGATGCTGTCCCACAGCGCCTGCGCCTTGACGGTGCGGTAGGTGGTGCCGGCGAACACCAGGGGCCAGTCGGCGCCCGCGTCCACGGCGGCCATGAAGGCGTCGGTGATCAGCACGGACAGGTTGAAGTTGCGGAGGCGGCCTGGCTCGCGCTTGGCGGCGATGAAGGCCTCGATGTCGGGGTGGTCGCAGCGCATGGTCGCCATCATCGCGCCGCGGCGGGAGCCGGCGGACATGATGGTGCGGCACATGCTGTCCCACACGTCCATGAAGGACAGCGGGCCGGAGGCGTCGGCGCTGACGCCCTTCACCGCCGCGCCCTTGGGGCGGAGGGTGGAGAAGTCGTAGCCGATGCCGCCGCCCTGCTGCATCGTGAGGGCGGCCTCACGCAGGTGGGTGAAGATGCTGCCGAGGTCGTCCTGGATGTCGCCCATGACGAAGCAGTTGAACAGGGTGACGCGGCGCTCGGTCCCCGCGCCGGCGACGATGCGGCCGGCGGGGAGGAACTTGAAGTCCTCCAGGGCCTGGTAGAAGCGGGGTTCCCATTGGTCGGGGTGCTGCTCGACGGCGGCTAGGGCGTGGGCGACTCGGCGCCAGGTGTCCTCGACGGTGTGGTCGACCGGGGTGCCGTCTGCGGTTTTGAACTGGTACTTCTGGCCCCAGATCTGGCGCGAGATCGGCGCCATGCGCTCGGTTGCGGGGAGCCGGAGGTGGTCCGCCATCGTGTCCATCAGCAGGCCTTCTTTCGCTGTCTGCGCGCCGGGGTGCGAATCGGCGGGCGTTGGTTGGAGGCGGACGATACACCGTATCTAGTGTGTCTGCTGCCTTCGGACACTAGTTGCGGTGTCAGTGAGGTGCCTGTGACCTTTTGGCGACGCTTGCGGGCCGGGGTGCGGATGCGACGGTGGATGAGCAGTGCGGGCATCGGCGTTGGCGTGATTGGCTTTTCGGAACGCCGGGTGGTGGCGGGTGGCGCGGTCGGGTTGGCTTAGGTGCCGGCCTTGGTCACGGCCTTGTCAGATCCTGCTTGACAACCCGCGTTGCCGTCCGAGCCAGGTCAGGCGCTGGGCAGGTCCACGTCCTCATAGAACTCGTCAACCAGGACCTCGATACCAATCTCGGGCATCGGCAGGGTGTCGCCGGACAGCAGCGTGCTGGCGATCCAGGACTGCCCCTCGCCGGACCGTTCAAGGACAGTCAGGCCGGGGCTGGCGTACTCCGGGATGATGGTGCGGCGGATGGACGCGACGGCGCCATACTCGCGAACCTTCACGATCCGGTTCGTCTGGCCAGAGCTTGGGCTGAGCACCTCGAATACGGCAACCACGTCGGGCACCAGAAGCTCGGCGCCCGGCGGGTTGGTGCAGGTGACCAGCGCATCCGGATAGCGCACCGCCGCGCCGATGGTCGCCACGCCGGCATCCGGGCCAAGCACCCGGCACCCGGTGCCCCACAACCGGGACCGCAGGGCGGCATAGATGTCCTGGGCGATCCCGCTATGGTTGTTGGTCACGCGGACCATGGGGACCGGCTTTGCACCGTCGAACTCATACCGCTCCTTCTGGTGCTGCACCCAGTCGAAGACCTGTTCGCGGGTCGTGCCGGACGTGCGGAGTGCGACGTTCATGGCTCCGACGATACCATACCGCCACCCTCGAAGCACCAAAGCTGACAGTCAGCCGCCATGCCCCCGGTTGACGCCGGCTCGCCTGGCGTATGCAGTGCGCCCTGCCCCACCGGGAGCCTGCCGGCATGACCTCCTCGGACACCTTCCACGTTGGCAACGGCGCCGGCTTCTCTGGGGACAGGGTGGATGCCCCCGGCCCGGTCGTGGACACGCTGATCGGCGCCGGCCAGCCCGCCGCGCTGTTCCTGGAGGTGCTCGGCGAGCGCACCATCGCCCTGGCCCAACTGGAGCGCCGGCGCGACCCGTCCCGCGGCTACGAACCCATGCTGGAGCGCCTGCTCGACCCGGTGCTGGCCCGCTGCGCCCGGCACGGCATCCCGATCCTGGGCAACTTCGGCGCCGCCAACCCGACGGCCGCGGCGGCGCTGCTGGCCCGCATGGCGCTGCGGCACGGCCTGCCGGACCTGCGTATCGCCGTGGTGGACGGCGACGACGTGCGCGGCAGCATCGACCTTGCCATGCTGGACGTGCACGAGGCCGATGCCTCCATCGCCCATGCCGGCCCGGATGCGTTGCTGGCCGCGAACGCGTACTTGGGCGCGGCGCCGCTGGTCGAGGCGCTGGCGCAGGGCGCGCAAGTCGTGGTCGCCGGGCGGGTGGCCGACCCGGCGCTGGCCCTGGCGCCATTGGTGCATCACTTCGGCTGGGCATGGGACGACTGGGCGCGGCTGGCAGCGGGGACGCTGGCCGGGCACCTGTTGGAGTGCGGCAGCCAGGTCACGGGCGGCGTGTTCTACGACCCCGGCTTCAAGGACGTGCCGGACCCGGCCAACCTGGGGTTCCCCATCGCCGAAGTGTCCCGCGACGGCGGCATGGTCATCACCAAGGCCGCGGGCACCGGCGGCCTCGTCAGCGCGCAGACGGTGAAGGAGCAACTGCTGTACGAGCTGCACGATCCCGCCGCCTATCTGACGCCGGACGTGGTGCTCGACATCACCGGCGTCAGCGTGGCGGAGGCCGGGTCCAACCGGGTCGCGGTGCAGGGCGCCCGCGGCCACCCGGCGCCGGAGCGGCTGAAGGTGACGGCGTGCTTCGAGGGCAGATTCCTTGGGGAGGGCGAGGTCTCCCTGGCCGGCCCCAACTGCCTCGCCCGCGCCCGCCTGGCGCGAGACGTGCTGCTGCAGCGCCTGCGCCAGCGTGGCCTGCCGGTGCGGGCGCGGGTGGACCTGATCGGGGTCGCCAGCGTGCTCGACTCCGACGACGGCGCCCTCGCGCGGGCCTATGCCGGGCCGGAGCCGCAGGAAGTGCGGGTGCGCCTGGCGGCCGAGGGCGCCGAGCGCGACGACGTGGAGCAGGCGGCGCGGGAGGTGCTGGCCCTGCTGTGCTGCGGCCCCGCCGGCAGTTGCGGCGCCCGCTGGAGCGTCGTGCCGCGCATCCGCACGCGGTCCTACTTAGTGCCGCGCGGCCAGGTCAGCCCGGGAGTGCGCGTCGCCACCGCGCGGGAGCTGAGCAACGCATGAGCGGCCTGATCGCCGTGCCGCTGCACCGGGTGGCGCACTCCCGCGCCGGGGACAAGGGCAACCGGGTCAACCTGAGCCTGATGCCGTATAATCCCGCGCTGTATCCCGTGCTCGCCGTGCAGGTGACGGAGGCGCGGGTGCTGGACCTGTTCCGCCATCGCGGCGCGGTTCGGGTGGTGCGCTATGACCTGCCGCTGCTGCACGCCTTCAACTTCGTGGTGGATGACGTGCTGGAGGGCGGGGTCAACACTGCGCTCAACCTGGACGGGCATGGCAAGTCGCACTCGTTTCGCCTGCTGGCGATGCAGGTAGAGGTGCCGCAGGCGCTGCTGGCCTCCTCGCCGGGCACTACGCCCTACCCTGCCGGTTGAGCGCTGCAAAGCCGGCACGCGCCTGCCGACCCCATCCCCGCTGTCCCGTGGGGCACACCCAACCGGGTGCCGCCCCCACATGCTGTCGGCCAATGCGATCCAGGCATCGCAGGGACCACGGAGCTGGCAGAGAAGCCGGTCCGGCGCTGCAACAACACTTTACATGGCCTGCAAAGCCTGCCGGTGCGGCTGACGCCGGCGTAGTGCGGCCTGCTTCGTCGGTGGATTGCATCTACGATACAGATGCAATAGCCGCCGCAGGCGGGAAAGGGAGGCATGAGGATTATGGCGGGGAGGTTGGGAGACAGCGCATCCTTGCGGGTAGCCGCGACCGCCATGGCGGCAGCCCGGCTCCACCCGGACCAACCAAGCGACTTTTAGGGGAAGGGCAGGATCGTGATCGAGCAGATGCCAGCCGAAGCCTACAACCTTGCGGCGCTCATCGCGGGAATTATCAACGAGAACCGTCACGAGGCCGTCGGAACAGCGTGGCCGTTGGGTCAGGAAGCCTGGTGATTTCTGCTGTCCCGGCAATGGCGTGAGGACGCTGCCTGCTTCCTCTCCCGGAGGGAGAGGGCCGGGGTGAGGGAGGCTGCGGGCGCCTGGTGTGATTACCTGAGGACGACGTTGCTCCCAACCAGGCCGAATGCCACCCTTGCGGCTTCCCTCACCCCAGCCCTTTCCCGGAGGGAGAGGGAGCCAGTGCGGCCTGCGTGGCGTCTGTGGTCGCCCGTCCTCACGGACAGGCGCTGGGTGATCCGGTCCGCCTTGGCGCTCGCCGTCGCCAGCGCGTCCGCCGCCGCGCAGCCCGCCGACGAGCCGCTGGGCATCGCGCTGGAGGGCTGGCCCTACCCGTTCCCGGTCCGCTTCCGCGAGTTCGACTTGGACGGCCAGACCGTCCGCCAGGCCTACATGGACCTTGCCCCCACCGCCGCCCCGAACGGCCGCACCGCGCTGCTGCTGCACGGGCGCAACTTCCCGGCTAGCTACTGGGAAGGCGTCATGCGCGCCCTGGCCGCGGCGGGCTGGCGCGTGATCGCCACCGACCAGATCGGCTTCGGCCGCAGCAGCAAGCCCGACCTGGCCTACACCTTCGACGTGCTCGCGCGGAACACGGCGGCGCTGCTGGACGGACTGGGGTTGGCGCAGGTGGACCTGGTTGGGCACTCGCTGGGCGGGATGCTGGCGGTGCGGTTCACCCGCACCTACCCGGCCCGGGTGCGCCGCCTGGTGCTGGAGTCCCCCATAGGGCTGGAAGACTACCGGTTCACGGTGCCGCCGGTGACCGACCGTTTCCTGTACGACCGGGAGTACTCGCTGTCGGCCGACGCCTACCGCAGATTCCTGCGCGACACCTACTCGCTGTCGCTGCCGCCCGAGGCCATTGAGCCGTTCGTCGTGCTGCGGGAACGGTTGAAGGGCAGCGGCGAGTATCCGCGCTGGGTCAAGTCGTTCGTGCAGACCTACCAGATGATCCATGACCAGCCGGTCGTGCACGAATATCCCCTGGTGCGGACGCCGACGCTGTTCATCATGGGAGGCAACGACCACAATGCGCCGGGCAAGCCCTATACGACGCCGGAGCTGGCCGCCGGCATGGGGCGGAACGCCGAGAACGCCGTCCGCATCGCGGCGGCGATGCCCGACGCCCGGGTGCTGGTGCTGGACGGAGTGGGGCACATGCCGCACCTGGAACGGCCCGAGCGGTTCGATGCGGCGGTGCTGGGGTTCCTCGGCCAGGACTGAGCGGGACGCCCAGCCCACCCAAGGCCTGGCGCGGCGGAGAGGGGTAGGGTGATGCAAACCAGGTTCATCGAGGCGAACGGCCTGCGGTTCGAGGTGCAGGAGGAAGGCAGCGGCGACCGGCTGGCGCTATGCCTGCATGGGTTCCCCGAGCACGCTGTCTCATGGCGGCACCAGATGCCGGTGCTGGCGGGGATGGGTTACCGCGTCTGGGCGGTGAACCAGCGCGGCTATGGGCGCTCCAGCCGGCCGGATGGGGTGGAGAGCTACGCATTGCCGAACCTGATCGCCGACGTGGCGGCGCTGATCGACGCCTCCGGGACGCGCAGCGTCGTGCTGATCGGGCATGATTGGGGGGCGATGGTGGCGTGGTGCTTCGCCGCCGGGCAGGTGCGCCCGCTGGAGCAGCTGGTGATCATGAACGTGCCGCACCCGCTGTGCTTCCGCGCGGCGCTGAAGCACTGGGTGCAGCGGCGGAAGTCCTGGTACATCGGCTTCTTCCAGATCCCGATCCTGCCGGAGCGGCTGCTGGCGGCCGGTGGCGGGGCCGCCGTGCGGCGCATGTTCGCCGGCGTGGCGCTGCCGCCGGACGTGCTGGACATCTATGCCAAGCAGGTCGCCGAACCCGGCGCGGCGACGGCGATGCTGAACTGGTACCGGGCGGCCAGCCGTTCCGACCGCCCAGGGATGCCGGACCTGTCGCGGGTGATCGAGGTGCCGACGCTGGTGATATGGGGGGAGAATGACGTGGCGCTCGACCTGATCTGCCTGGACGGCACGGAGCGCTACGTGCGCGACCTGGCGATCAAGCGGCTGCCCGGCGTGTCGCACTGGGTGCAGCAGGACGCGCCAGAGGCCGTCAACACGCTGCTGCGCGAGTTCCTGGGATAGTGGACCATGCATTCTCCCTCTCCCTCCGGGAGAGGGCCGGGGTGAGGGGGTCGGGAGGGCCGGACCCGGCCGGGTTGGGGCGGCTTTCGTGCTGGGCGGGGAGGCTGGGCGCTTGCCGCCTCCCTCACCCCGGCCCTCTCCCGGAGGGAGAGGGGGAAGCAGCGGGAGGCGGCGCGGTTGCAGCTGGTCCTGGTCCTGCTAGCCTTGCCGGGCGACCGCGTAGGGGACGACTGAGATGGCAGTGATCGGGTTCATCGGCCTGGGCAACATGGGCGCGCCGATGGCGGCCAACCTGGTGCGCGCCGGGCACCAGGTGCGCGGGTTCGACCTTGCCCCGGCCTTGCGCGCCCTGGCCGAGCAGGCGGGCGTCATATGGGCCGCAGACGCCGCAACCGCGGTGGACGGGGCGGAGGTCGTCGTCACCATGCTGCCCGCCGGGCGCCATGTCGTGACGGCCTACACGGGCGGCTTGCTCGCCGCCGCGTCGCCGGGGGCGTTGTTCATCGACTGCTCCACCATCGACGTGGACAGCGCGCGGCAGGCGCATGCGGCGGCGGCGGCGGCGGGGATGGAGTCGCTGGACGCCCCGGTGTCCGGCGGCACGGGCGGGGCGGCAGCGGGGACGCTGACCTTCATGGCCGGCGGCACCGAGGCCGCGTTCACCCGGGCGCAGCCGGTGCTCGCCGCCATGGGCAAGCGCATCGTGCGCTGCGGCGAGGCGACGGCCGGGCAAGCGGCCAAGATCTGCAACAACATGATCCTGGGCATCTCGATGATTGCGGTGTGCGAGGCGTTCGTGCTCGGCGAGAAGCTGGGCCTGTCGCACCAAGCACTGTTCGATGTCGCCTCCACCTCGTCCGGCCAGTGCTGGTCGCTGACGAGCTACTGCCCGGTGCCGGGTCCGGTGCCCGCCAGCCCGGCCAATGCAGGCTACAAGCCAGGTTTCGCGGCGGCCCTGATGCTGAAGGACCTGCGGCTGTCACAGGAGGCCGCCTCCGCCACAGGCGCCAGCACGGCCCTCGGCCAGCACGCGGCGGAGCTGTATGCCACCTTCGAGGCGGCGGGGCATGGCGGGGCGGACTTCTCCAGCATCATCAAGGCGATCCGTGCCGGGTCGGCCGGGAAGTAGGTCAGGGCCGCACAGCCGGCGTAGCCGCACTGCACGCCTGGTGCGCCAGCCAGTCGGCGTGCGCCAAGTGGGTGTTGTCAGGGTGCTCGAAGGTGACGACCTTGCCTGGCACGATGCTGACCGGCAGGTGACTGGACCGCATCACCTGCCCGGCTGCATGCACCGGGCAGCCTCCTCACCGCGCGAGGCTCCAGCCATAGTTGTCGCCGGTCACCACAGGCTGGCCGCGCAGCACCCACGGCAGCGGTGTCTCCGGGTCCACCTCGATTTCGTCGGCGCGGCCGTTCACGTCCGGCTTGTTCGATGGTCCCGCGGAATTTTGATGTGCGCGGCTTCGGTGCAGCCAAGGACCGCAACGCAACGGCAAACCGCATTCCAATGCCAGGCTCAGCGCCAGGCGGGGCAAGCGGCTGCAACGACCATTGGCCTAGAAGCCCTGCTGCGGCCCGGCCTCGATCCCGGCCGGGCCGGAACCGGACGGGTCCCCACGGGTTCCCACCTGGCAAGCTGATCTTAGCCGACCGTAATGGTTCGGTCACAGGCGCAGGGGATCGACACATGGCTGACCAAAACCAACCCGCGGAGCACCAATCGGCCGTCGGGGACGGCACGCCCGGCACGCATCCGCCGCCGCCCTGCACCATGGTGATTTTCGGCGCCGGCGGCGACCTGACCAAGCGGTTGCTGATGCCGGCGTTGTACAACCTGTCCGGCGCCCACCTGCTGGCGGACGGCTTCAAGGTGATCGGCGTGGACCGCGGCACGTCCAGCGACGACGACTGGCGCAAGTCGCTGTCGGACACCATGCAGTCGTTCACCAAGGACAAGACGGCCGAATTCTACACTCCCAAGATCGATGACGCCGCCTGGGGCTGGGTGACGGACCGGCTGCACTACCTGCAGGGCGACTTCACCAAGCCGGAGACGTTCGCCCACATCAAGGACGCGGTCGGCACGGGCAGCGTCATATTCTACCTGGCCGTCGCCGCGCGGTTCTTCGGCACGGTGGTAGAGGGGCTGGGCGGCGCCGGGCTGCTCAAGCAGGAGAACGGCAACTTCCGCCGCGTGGTGATCGAGAAGCCGTTCGGCTCCGACCTGCCCTCGGCCAAGGCGCTGAATGCACAGATCCTCAAGCAGGCCGAGGAGGAGCAGTACTACCGGATCGACCACTTCCTGGGCAAGGAGACGGTGCAGAGCATCATGGCCGCCCGCTTCGCCAACGGCATGTTCGAGCCGATGTGGCGGCGCGAATACGTGGACCACGTGCAGATCACCGCCGCCGAGACGGTTGGCGTTGAGGACCGCGGCTCCTTCTACGAGCCGACCGGGGCGTTGCGCGACATGGTGCCCAACCACCTGTTCACCCTGATGTGCATGGTGGCGATGGAGCCGCCCAACTCGTTCGACGCCGAGGACGTGCGCTCGGAGAAGGCCAAGCTGATCGAGGCGGTGCGGCCCATCCCGCCGGAGAACGCCGCACGTGGCCAGTACGGCGCTGGGGAGGAGTTCGGCCAGCCCGTGCCCGCCTACCGCACGGAGCCGCACGTCGCGCCCGATAGCCGGACCGAAACCTATGTGGCGCTGAAGATCGACATCGAGAATTGGCGCTGGGCCGGGGTGCCGTTCTACCTGCGGACCGGCAAGCGGCTGTCTGGGCGGCAGACGGAGATCTCGATCCACTACAAGCCCGCGCCCTACCGCATCTTCCGCGACACGCCTGTCGAGCAGACGATGCCCAATGTGGTGCGCCTGCTGATCGATCCCGAGCACGGCATCGACACGCAGTATGACGTGAAGGTGCCGGGGCCGAAGATGGAGTTGGGCCGGGTCACGTCCTCGATGCGCTACAAGGATTTCTTCAAGGAAAGCCCGAACGTCGGCTATGAGACGCTGCTGTATGACGTGATGATGGGTGACACGACGCTGTTCCAGCGGGCCGACGCCATCGAGGCGAGTTGGGCGGCGGTGCAGCCCTTGCTGGACGCCTGGACCAAGGGCGAGCCTGAGGCGTATGCGGCCGGCAGCGACGGGCCTGCCGGCGCCGACAAGTTGCTGACGCAAAGCGGGCGAAGCTGGATGCCCCTGAAGGACTGACACCCTCTCCCGCTTTGGGAGAGGGCTGGGGTGAGGGGGTCTTTCAGCGCGGTCCCAGGCGCCGAGCCGGCTGGTTGCAATGGCGCCCGCGATCCCCGGCTCTGCAAGCAAGGCCCCCTCACCCCGGCCCTCTTTCGAAGGGAGAGGGGGAAGGAACCGATGCCGGGCTTTGGCGATAGGTCAGGGGATCAGGAGAACTTTGGATGCCGGGCAACCACTATGACCTTATTGTCGTCGGCTCCGGCCCCGGCGGCGCATCGCTCGCCCATCGCCTGGCGCCCACGGGCAAGCGCATCCTGCTGATCGAGCGCGGCGACTACCTGCCGCGCGAGCAGGAGAACTGGAGCAGCAAGACGGTGTTCGTCGATGGCAAGTATCAAGCCCCCGAGACCTGGCACGGCGCCAAGGGCGAGACGTTCCATCCGGGCCTGCATTACTATGTCGGCGGCAACTCCAAGGTGTATGGCGCCGCCCTGTTCCGCCTGCGCGAGCGCGACTTCGACGAGGTGCAGCACCAGCACGGCATCTCCCCGGCCTGGCCGCTGAAGTATGACGTGTTCGAGCCGTTCTACACCGAGGCCGAGGCGCTGTATGCCGTGCACGGCGAGCGCGGCGAGGACCCGCTGGAGCCGCCCGCCAGCGGCCCCTACCCTCACCCGGCCGTGTCGCACGAGTCGCGCATCGAGCAGTTGAGCGACAGCTTCAAGGCCGAAGGGCTGCATCCGTTCCACCTGCCGCTCGGCATCAAGCTGGAGGAGCGCAACGGCAAGCCGACGCCCACCAGCGTCTGCATCCGCTGCTCCGCCTTCGACGGGTTCCCGTGCCTGCTGAACGGCAAGGCCGACGCGCAGGTGATGTGCGTCGATCCCGCGCTGGCCGCGAACCCGAACCTGGAACTGCTGACCAATGCCCTGGTCACCAAGGTTGAGACCGACGCCGCCGGTCGCACCGTCACCGGCGTGCACGTCACCCGGCACGGCGAGCAGGAGCGCTACACGGCCGATGTCGTCGTGCTGGCCTGCGGCGCGCTGTCCACCGCCCTATTGCTGCTGCGCTCGGCCAGCGACGCGCATCCCGATGGCTTGGCCAACGGCTCCGGCCAGGTCGGGCGCAACTACATGCGGCACAACCAGTCGGTGCTGATGGCGCTGATGAAGGAGCCGAATCCCACGGTGTTCCAGAAGACGCTGGCCGTCACGGATTTCTACTTCAAGTCGGACGACTGGGACTACCCGCTGGGCCTGATCCAGATGTGCGCCACCTCGCACGCCGACCAGATCAAGGGCGAGGCACTGCCGGGCTGGATGGAGTGGCTGCCGGAGATGCCGTTCGAGAAGATGGCGGAGCACTCGATGGACTTCTGGCTGTCGTCGGAGGACCTGCCACGCCCGGAGAACCGCATCTTCTACGACGGTGACCGGGTGCGGCTGGACGTGACCGAGCAGGGGATGGAGGCGCACCGGCGGCTGAAGAAGAAGCTGGAGCACTACATGAGCCGTGTCGGCGCGCACCCGATCATGGTGGAGCGCAGTTTGTACTTGGGAAAAGGCATCCCGATCAGCGGCACCGCGCACCAGGCGGGCACGGCGCGGTTCGGCACCGACCCGGCCAGTTCGGTGCTGGACCTCGACTGCAAGGCGCACGAACTGGACAACCTGTATGTCGTGGATGCCAGCTTCTTCCCCTCCATCGGCGCGGTGAACCCGACGCTGACCATCATCGCCAACGCGCTGCGAGTGGCCGAGCACCTCCGTGGCCGACTGGATGGCCGCCCATGATGACCCGCGTCGCCGTGTTTGAAGGCGCCATCACGTCAGGCGGGGAGGACGCGTTCTTCGCCGACGTGAAGGCGAAGCTGGAGCCGGTGTGGCGCAGCTTCCCGCATGTGCAGGCAGTGCGCGTGCTGCGGACCACCGAGGCCGACCCCGGCGCGATCCCGGTGGTGATGGTACTGGAGATGGACTTCGCCAGCCTGGACGACATCCGCGACTGCCTGGCGTCGGACATGAAGACACGGGCCCACGCCGCGACGCTTGAGGTGCTGAAGCCGTTTACCGGGCGGTTCTTCCACTTCATCACCGAAAGCCGCACGCTGGGCGGCGCACCGTGATGCCTTGCCGGGGCAGCCGGCAGTGGCGGGCATGACCCTCGGGGTGCTGGCGACGCTGGCGGTGCGCTACTTGCTAGTCATGTTGTTCTTCCCGTTCAGCGCTTTGGACAAGATCATCAATTTTCAGGGTGCCGTGGGCCAGGCGGAGCAAGTCGCCCCTGCGAGCGTCGCCAAGGCGATGATCCTGACCGGGATCGGTGTGGAAGTGCTGATGCCGCTGGCGATCCTGACCGGCACCGCCGACCGTGCCGCGGGGATCGTGATGGCAGGCTACTGCATGGTGACGGCAATTATGTGGAAGCAGTTTTGGCGTCCCGGCGACTTCTGGCACAAGGGCGACAGCAAGGCGCGCGACCTGTTTTGGGACTTCCTGAAGAACTTCTCCCTTGCCGGTGGCTTCCTGCTGCTGGCGGTCGGCGCGCATGGCAGCCTGGGGGCGTTCCTTACCCGCCCCTTCGCCTCGTCCCACCCCTACACGCAGCAGGCCCCCCTATGAGCGATCCAGGCCCGAAACCCTCGGTCCCTTACTGGCACATCTGGACCGACGAGCAGGGCGTCAGCCACCAGCAACGCTGCGAGTTGGCCAACTTCGACCTGAAAGGCGTCGGCCCCGCCGACCCGCAGTGGAACGACAAGCAGGCGCGCAGCGAGGCGACGGTGGTGTTCACCGTGCAGCCGGTCGGCTGGGTCGGGGACTGGCACGAAAACCCGGCGCCGCAGTGGATTCTGCCGATCTCCGGCCGCTGGTGGGTCGAGTCGATGGACGGCACCCGGGTCGAGATGGGGCCGGGCGACCTGTCACTCGGGGAGGACCAGGGCTGCACCGCCGACGCGCAGGGCCGCAAGGGCCACAAGTCCGGCACCGTCGGCGACCAGCCAGCCGTGCTGATGACGGTGCAACTGCATGTGCCGCCGGTGAAGCGGCCCTGTCATCTGACGTAGCCTCTCCCGGAAATCCCGCATGGATGGCTTTGAAATCCTGGACCCGGCGTTCAACGCGTTGGTGCTGCCGAATGCGCCGTTGCTGACGCTTGGCGAGGGTTACGCCTGGCTGGAAGGCCCGGTATGGTTCGCCGACGCCAACCAGCTCCTGGTCAGCGACCTGCCGAACGACCGCATCCTGCGCTGGACCGAGGACGCCGGGGTGTCGGTGTTCCGCCAGCCGTCCGGCTTCGCCAACGGCCACTTCCGCGACCGGCAGGGCCGGCTGGTCGGCTGCTCGCACCGGCACCGCTGCATCACCCGGACCGAGCTGGACGGGACGGTGACGGTGCTGGCCGACCGCTACCGGGGCCAGCGGCTGAACGGGCCGAACGACATCGTAGTGCACAGCGATGGCGGCATCTGGTTCACCGACCCGCATTACGGCATCAACACCGACTATGAGGGCGGCAAGCAAACGCCGGAGCTGCCGGCCCTGGTGTACCGGCTCGATCCCGCCAGCGGCGAGCTGGCGGTGGTGTCGGACGACTTCCAGGGGCCGAACGGGCTGTGCTTCTCCCCCGATGAAAGCCGGCTGTACATCGCCGAGAGCGGGCTGCAGTTCGCGGCCGACCCCTTGCAGCACATCCGGGTGTTCGACGTGGCCGACGGCTGCCGGCTGACCGGGGGACGCGTGTTCCACAAGGTGTCGCCGGGCTACGCCGACGGCTTTCGCTGCGACGAGGACGGCCGCATCTGGACCGGCGCGGCCGATGGCGTCCACTGCATCGACCCCGGCGGGACGGTGCTGGGCAAGGTGCTGACCGGCGGCGTGCGGGTGTCCAACC
>CAXTFY010000107.1:0-14560 GCA_964243265.1 uncultured Acetobacteraceae bacterium
AGGGGGAAGCAGGCTAGAAGCCGTAGCTGACGCGGCGGCTGTTGCCGCGCTGCAGGTTGCGGAAACGCGCCAAGGCCAGCAACGGAAAGAACAGCCGGTAACCGTGGTAGCGCAAGTAGAACACCTTGGGGAACCCGACAGCGGTGTAGGGCGCCTCGTCCCACTCGCCGTCCTCCCGCTGCGTGCTGGCCAGGTAGGCGATGCCGCGGGCCACGGCCGGGCCTGTCTCGCCCGCCGCCATCAGGCCCAGCAACGCCCAGCTCGTCTGCGACGGCGTGCTGGTGTAATAGCTGCCGGGGGCGGCGGCGGCGTAGCTGTCCTCGTCCTCGCCCCAGCCGCCGTCGTCACGCTGGTGCGCCAGCAGCCAGTCGGCGGCCCGGCGGATCGTCGGGTCGTCATGCGACAGTCCCGCGGCGTTCAGGGCGCACAGCACGGACCAGGTGCCATAGATGTAGTTGGTGCCCCACCGGCCAAACCAGCTTCCATCCGGCTCCTGGTCCCGCCGCAAGTAGGCGATGGCGCGGGCCATTGCCGGCTCGTCCGCCGTCATGCCCGTCTGTGCCAGGAACGACACGCAGCGCCCGGTCACGTCGGCCGTCGGCGGGTCCAGCAGGGCGCCATGGTCGGCGAACGGGATATGGTTCAGGTAGTCGTGGGTGTTGTCGGCGTCGAAGGCGCCCCAGCCGCCATTGGCGCTCTGCATCCCCAGCACCCATGCCTTGGCGCGGGCGATGCTGTCGGCATGGGCCGGGTCACCGTTGCGGTGCAGCAGCATGCCCACCACGGCGGTGTCGTCCACGTCCGGGTAATGCGCGTTCTCGTACTGGAACGCCCAGCCGCCGGGCGTCGCATCCGGCCGGGACTGCGCCCAGTCGCCGCGCAACTCGGTCACCTGGCGCTCCACTAGCCAGGTGCAGGCGGCGTCCAAGCCCGGCGTCGCCACGCCCTCAGCCTCCGCCACGGCATGGCCGGCTAGGCTGGTGTCCCAAATGGGGGACAGGCAGGGCTGGCAATAGGCCTCATCTTCCGTCACCACCAGCAGCTTGCGGACGGCCGACCAGGCGGTGATGGCGTGGGGATGGTCGGCGGCATAGCCCAGGGCGTCGAACATCATCACGGTGTTGGCCATGGCGGGATAGATGGCGCCCAGCCCATCCTCGCCATTGAGCCGCTCGGTCACGAAGGCCACCGCCTCGTCGATGGCGCGGGTGCGGATGGCGGCGGGGAACGCCGGCTCGGCCACGCGCACCACGCCGTCGATGGCCTTGAACACCGCGCCCCAGCCGCTGCGGTACGGGCCGCGTATCCAGTCGCGCACCTCCTCCGGCGGGGTGCAGAACAGCTCTTGGATCTCGATGCCGCGCGGGTTGCGGGCACGGGGGTGCAGCGCCATCAGCACCAGCAGCGGCACCATGACGGTGCGGGACCAGTACGACACCTTGGACAGGTGGAACGGAAACCACCGGGGCAGGTGCATGATCTCGACGGGCATGGCCGGCACGGCGCGCCAGGGCACCTGGCCGAACAGGGCCAACTGGATGCGGGTGAACACGTTGGTCCGCTCCGCCCCGCCGGCGGCCAGGATGGCGGCGCGGGCGCGGGCCATGTGCGGCGCCGCGGGATCGTCGCCGATGGCCTTCAGCGCAAAGTACGCCTTGACGCTGGCCGACAGGTTGAACGCGCCGCCATGGAACAGCGGCCAGCCGCCATGCGTGCCCTGGATGCGGCGCAGGTAGATGCCGATGCGCGCCTGCAGATCGGGCTCGATACGGTCCAGGTAGTGCTCCAACAGCACGTACTCGGCCGGGATCGTGGCATCGGCCTCCAGCTCGAACACCCAATGGCCGTCGCCGCGCTGCCGGTCGGTCAGCGCCGCAGAGGCCCGGCTGATCGCGTCCTCAAGCAGGTGGTCCGGCACGGCGCCCTGGACCAGCGCCTCATTGGAAAGGGGACCGCCGCTGGCGTCGAAGTCCACTAGGGGGCGGGTCAGGGTTTCGCTCGGCATGGGATCAGGACGTACTCGTTCAGGCCGCAATCGGGCCACTCAGTAAAAGTGATGCTGCGGTGCAACCAGACCTGATGGCACCTTCAATCGTCGCGGGCAACCCGGTGCAGGTCCAGTCACCCGCCAGCGCCAGGTTGGCCAGGCCGGTCCTGGCGGGGGGACGGCGGCGGTCCTGTGCCGGCGTGGCAGCGAACGTCGCCCGTTTCTCTTTTACGACGCGCCATGGTGGGAGGGGTTGCGATAATCCCAGCACCGCACACACATCGTGCCACACCTGTGTTGCCAAAGCCACAGGCGGCAGGTCTGCCCGGCGGTTGCCGGCGCTGATGGTGACGCTGACGACGCCCGGCTTGACGAACACCCACTCGGCGACGCCGCCGACCAGCCCGGTGAACCCGGCCTCTCCGGGATCGGCGTCGCAGCGGAAGTGCACGTTCAGGATAGCCTCGAACTGGTCCGGCGCCTGCAGGCCCGGCAGCAGCCCCGCGGCGATGGGTGCGGGGACGGCCAGCACCACGGCCCCGTTGTCCGCGACCGGGCGGCCGTTCAGGGCGGTCACGCGCCCGCCCGACTGGTCCAGGCTGGTCACGCGATCCGACAGCATCACCTCGGCCCCGCGGCCGCGCAGCCAGGTCACGGCAGGGTCGATGAAGCTTTCCGACAGGCCCTCCTTTGGGAAGGCGGGGATGCAGGCGCTGCCGCCGAGGGCCAGGCTCTCGTTCATCACCGCGCCCAGCAGGGCGGCGCTAGCGGTCTCCGGCGGGGTGTTCAGCGCCGCGATGGCCAAGGGTTCCAGCAGGCGGCGGTACAGCTCGCCGGGGCGCAGGGTGCCGGCGACGGTGGCGTCCGGCCCGCCGCGGGACAGCGCGAGGACGGACAGGAATTCGCGCAGCCGGGCGCCGGGCACGCGGCGGCGGCGGCTGAACAGCCACCAGGGCACCCGGCCGGCGTTGGGGCGCACGGTCCAGCGCTCCCCGGTGGACACGTCCATGAACGGGAACACCGGCGCACCCGGACCGCCCATGGTGCCCCGCGCGCCAACGCGGTCCAGGAAGGCGTACGCACACCTGTTGCCGGACAGCAACAGGTGGTTGCCATTGTCCAGACGGCAGCCCAGCTCGCGGTCGAAGTAGCTGCGGCAGCGCCCTCCGGCGGCCGGTCCGGACTCATGGAGGGTCACCGCGACTCCGGCGGCGACCAAGTCCATGGCGGCGGACAACCCGGCCAGGCCGGCGCCGATGACGTGCACATGCTGGAAAGTCATCGTGCTAGGGCGTCGGGATCATCGGGCTAGGCGGGTGCGTGTGCTCATCGGGCATAACGTAAGGCAATCAGCAGCTTTTGCCACTTCGGTACTTGTACTGACTGGTCCAGGCGGGTCCAGCCGCGGCGCTCCAGGCGGGTCAGCAGGGCGTCGTAGGCGGCGCCCATCAGCCGGGCAGGGCGCATCGCGCGAGGGTCGCAGGCGGCCATGGCGGCATAGGCCGCATCGAAGTGCAGATGAGCCTGCCGGGCCGCGCGGCTACAGACGGCCGCTAGGGCCGGGTGTTGCAGCGCCGCGGGGGAGGCAGGGACGCCGGCCTCCTGCAGCCACTCCCGGGGTAGGTAGAGACGGTCTCGCCCGGCGTCTTCCGCCACATCGCGCAGGATGTTGGTCAACTGCAAGGCGCGGCCGAGGTGCCAGGCGACCTCGTCCGCCTTGGAGGAGGCATCGCCGAACGCCCGCACCGACAGGCGGCCGACGGCGGCGGCCACGCGGTCGCAATATAGGTCCAGGGTGGCCAGGTCGGGGGCCACGATGGCGTCGGTGTCCATCCCCATGCCGTCGATCACCGCCAGGAAGTCCTCCTGCCGCAGGTCGTAGGTGCGGATGGCGGGCAGCAGCACGCGCGTCACCGGGTCATCGGCCTGGCCGGCATACAGGGCGGCGATGCGGTTGCGCCACTCGTCGAGGCCGGCGAGCTTGTCCGGCAGCGGCCCCGGCTCGTCCGCCACGTCGTCCACGATGCGGCAGAAGGCATAGACGGCATACATCGCCGCGCGCCGGTCGGGCGGCAGTACCTTCATGCCGCGGTGGAACGAGGTGCCGGAGCGCAGCACCAGCTTTTCCACCACTTCCAGGTCGGGCGGGGCGGCCCCTAGCGCGGTCATGCCGCCCACCGCAGCGCGCCGAGCAGGCTGAACGCCACGTCCGGCTTGCGCAGCTTGACCCGGGTTGCCACCGGGTCGCCACGGCGCAGGCGGCGGGCCAGGCGGCGGGACAGGCCGAGGATGACGGCGACCTCCATCCGCAGCCGGCGGTCGCGGGTACGGCGGGGCAGGGCGGCGGCGGCTTCGTGCAATGCGTCCACCTCGTCGAGCAGGCGGGTGAACACCTGGCGCAGGCCGGGCGTTCCCCGGGGGCCGGACAGGTCCTCGACCCGCGCCCCGGCGGCGTCCAGCAGGTCGGCGGGCAGGTAGCAGCGGTCCAGCGCGGCCAGGTCCTTGGCGCCGTCCTGCAGGTGGTTCAGTACCTGCAGCGCGGCGCATAGCGGGTCGGAGGGCGCATGGATGGCCGGGTCCTCGCCGTGCAGGTCCAGCACGTGGCGGCCGACCGGCATGGCAGACAGGCGGCAGTAGTCCAGCAGCTCCGCCCAGGTGGCGTAGCGGCGCTGCGTGGCGTCCTGGCGGAAGGCGGCCAGCAGGTCCAGCGCGTGCTGCGCGGTAACGCCGGTTGCGGCCAGGCTGGCGCGCAGCCCGAGGGCGCTAGGCGACCCGCCGCCGGTCTCGCCCACCAGCACCGCCCGCATCCGGTCCAGCCGGTGCAGCTTGTCGTCTGCCGCCAGCACGGGGCTGTCGGCGATGTCGTCGGCGTTGCGGGCGAAGGCGTAGAAGGCGTGGACGTGCGGGCGCAGCGCCGGGCGGATCAGGGCGGAGCCGACGGGGAAGTTCTCGTCGGTGCGGTCCTTGCCGGACCAGGTCTCGACGGAGGCGGTGGTCATGCCTGAGCGTCTCCGTAGGCTTGGCCGTCCCGGTAGGCCCGGCGCTTCCACACCACGCCGCGGCCCCGGTAGTGGTCCCAGGCCGATCCGAGCGTGGCGGCCATGTAGAAACAGGCGATGCCCGGCAGCGCGAGCGCCCATGCCGGCGACTGCCGGAACCGGCGCAAGGTCGGCACAAAGGACAGCATCGAGCCGGCCCAGGCCACCCCGCCCAGCCCGCGCGCCCAGCCGTGCCCGAACAGCGCCAAGCCCGGCGGAACCAGCCAGACCAGCGCCAGGCCCAGGACTGTCCCGGCTAGGACTAAGGGCGAGTGCCGCAACTGCACGTAGGCCGTCCGCGCCACCATGCGCCAGATGTCGGCAGCGCCGGGATAGGGGCGCAGGCTGCGGGCCAGGGCGCTGTGGCCCAGCCAGATGCGCCCGCCGCGCTTCACTGCCGCTGCCAGCGCCACGTCGTCGATCAACGCGCCGCGCACCGCCGCGATGCCGCCGATGCGGTCCAGCGCCCGGCGGCGCAGCAGCATCGTGCCGCCGGCTGCCGCCGCGATCCCGCGCATCGGGTCGTTGACCCGCTCGAATGGGTAGAGAAGCTGGAAGAAGAACACGAAGGCCGGCACCAGCGCCCGTTCCGCGAGGCTTTGGCAGCGCAGTTCCACCATCTCGGACACCAGGTCCAGGCCGTCGCGCTCGGCCTTGGCGACCAGGGTGCGGAGGTGGGCCGGGTCGTGCACGATGTCGGCGTCGGTTAGCAGCACCGTCCCGGCAGTCGAGTGCGCAACGCCCTGCGAGACCGCCCATAGCTTGCCGCTCCACCCCGGCGGGCGCGGCTGGCCGTCCAGGACGGTGAGGCTGACCTCCGGACCATCCCCGCCATCGTTGCGGGGAGCGCAGCAACCCGGCAGTCCAGGGGCCGCCAGGGCTGAGGTCGGTGCATGCGGCTCCTGGAGTGCCGCGCCGAAGCCGGCTCGCAACAAAGGGTGGTGGGGTGGAGCCAGCGCGCGCGCGACGGCTCCGGTGCCGTCGGTGCTGCCGTCGTCCACGACGATGAGGCGCAGCGGCCCCTGGTAGTCCTGCGCCAGCAGGGAGCGCAGGGCGCCGCCGATGCCCTCCGCCTCGTCCCGGGCGGGGATCACCACGTCCACGGCGGGGCAGGGGGCGGCAGGGAAGGCGGCCGGCGTGGCCAGCACCGGCCCGGCGGACCAGAAGCGGCCATGCCACAGCAGCAGGTAGGCCCACGCCAGCGCGGTGGCCACAGCAAGCCAGGTCATGCCGGCAACAGCCGGTTGGCGCGGAACCAGCCAATGGCGTCGGCCACCGCCTGCCGGGCTGGGCGGGGGGAGTAGCCCAGCTCGGCGGCGGCCTTGGCGTGACTGAAATACATGCGTTTCTTGGCCATCGCCAGCATCTCCCGCGTCACTCGCGGCTCGGTCTTGAAGGCGCGGGCCAGGGCCTCGGCGCCGACTGCGACCGGCCACAGCACGCCCTGGTTCAACCGCATGCGCCGCACGGTCCCGCGCCCCATGACATCATCGATCAGCGCCAGCAGCCGCGGCATGTCGAAGTCCTCGCCGCCCAGGATGTAGGCCTCGCCGATCCGCCCGCGCTCCAGCGCCAGCACATGGCCCTCGGCAACGTCGTCCACATGGACCAGGTTCAACCCGGTATCGACGTAGGCCGGCATCCGCCCGGCGGCGGTGTCGAGCACCATGCGGCCGGTCGGCGTCGGCTTCACGTCGCGCGGGCCGACCGGGGCGGTGGGGTTCACGATCACCACCGGCACGCCCTCGTCGCGGACCAGGGCGCGCACCGCCTGCTCGCCCAGGTACTTGGACTGCTTGTAGGCGCCGACGATCCCCTCGGGGTGGACCGGGGTGTCCTCCGTCCCCGGCGTGCCGTCGCCGACCAAGCCGAGGGCGGCGACGCTACTGCAGTACACCATCCGCTCCACCCCGGCGTCGCGTGCGGCCAGCAGCAGGGCGCGGGCGCCGTCCACGTTGGCGGCCAGCATCGGGCCGGGGTCGGGCACCCAAAGGCGGTAATCGGCCGCGACGTGAACCACGTGGCGGCAGCCCTGCACGGAGCGCACCAGCGAGGCCGGGTCGCACAGGTCGCCCTCGACGAGTTCGGCGGGCAGGCCATCGATGTTGCGCCGGTCCCCGCCTGGACGCACCAGCAGCCGCAGCGCGTGGCCGCGGCCCAGCAGCGCGCGGGCGACGGCGGAGCCGACGAAGCCGGTCGCGCCGGTGACGAGCGTGGGGGCATCAGGTGGCAGGGCACGACATCCTTTGAAGTGGCAAGCGCTGGCGAAGTGGCAAGCGCCAGTTGAACAGCGGTCGTCTATAGCTGGCTGGGCCGCCCTGGTGTAGTGCGCCGCTGCATCATGAAGCAGCTTTCCCTCCTCCTTGCCCTGGCTGGGGTAGCCGTGTCGGTCCTGCTGGTGGCCTGGTTCAATGCCGGGCAGGTGCTGGATGTGGCGCTGTCGGTGGGATGGTGGGGGTTCGGGCTGCTGGCGTTGTGGCAGATGGGGCTGTTCCTGCTGCTTGGCACGGCCTGGTCGGTCACGTTGCCCGGCGTGCCGCGGAGGGTGCTGGTGTGGGGCCGCATGGTGCGCGACTCCGCCACGACGTGCTTGCCGTTCTCGCCGGTCGGCGCCTTCGTCATCGGCGCCCGGGCGATCACGCTGCTGGGCGTGCCCTGGGCGACCGCCGCCGCCGGGACCGTCGTGGACGTGACGGCGGAGACCACCGGGCAGGCGTTGTTCTCGCTGTTTGGGCTGGGGGGACTGCTGGTGCTGCTGCCGGGGTCGCCGCTGGTGCTGCCGGTGGCGGCGTCGCTGGGGCTGGCGGGCGGGCTGGCGGCGGTCGGGTTCGCCCTGCGCGTGCGCATCGGCCGGGGACTGCGCGCGCTGGCGGGCGGGCTGGGACGACGGCTGCTGGGCGACTGGTTCCGCAGCCAGGGCGGGCTGGAGGGGATCGGCGCTGAGCTGTCCCGCCTGCTGTCGCATTCCCGCCGCTGGATGCTCGCCACCACGGTTCACCTGTCGGCCTGGTTCGGCACCGGCGTGGGCACCTGGATCAGCCTGCGCCTGCTGGGCAACGAAGCCGGCCTGCTGCCGGTGCTGGCGCTGGAGGCGCTGCTGGACGCCCTGGTCGCCGCCACTTTCGTCGTGCCCGCCGCGGCGGGGGTGCAGGAGGCTGGGTATGTCGGCCTGGGCGCGGCCTTCGGCGTGCCGCCCGACGTGGCGCTGAGCGTGTCGCTGCTGCGGCGGGCGAAGGACCTGGCGCTGGGCCTGCCGATCCTGGCGGCCTGGCAGTGGATGGAGGTGCGCCGGGTGCGGGCGGCTCGCCGGGCTGCCTGAGGCCGGCTGCCGCAAGGTGATCCTGAAGAAGGGCGGCATCCTCCCAATGGTCGCGTTGCCGTTCTGGCCAGCCTGCCCTAATTACCGGGTATAATCCCCGCTTTAGGAGCCGCTGATGGCCGACGCCGAATACACCACCTTGTCCTCTGGCCTACGCTACCGGGACGAGGTTATCGGCACCGGCGCGCAGCCGGCGGCCGGGCAAACGGTCGATGTCCATTACACCGGCTGGCTGAACGACGGCGGCAAGCCCGGCCGCAAGTTCGACAGCTCCCGCGACCGCGGTGCGCCGTTCAGCTTCAAGCTGGGCGCGGGCCAGGTGATCAAGGGCTGGGACCAAGGCGTGGCCGACATGCACGTCGGCGGCCGGCGCACCCTGGTCCTGCCGCCGGACCTGGCCTATGGCGCACGCGGCGCCGGCGGGGTGATCCCGCCCAATGCGACGCTGATCTTCGATGTCGAACTGCTGGGGATCCATTGACCCGCCATGCCGACGATCCCGGTGCTTGTTACCCATAACGGGAAATTCCACTGCGACGAGGTGTTCGCCTACGCCGTGCTGCGCCAGGCCTTGGGCGTGCACCTGCCCGGGGTGGACCACCGCCTGGTCCGCACGCGGGATGCCGACGTCATCGCCGGGGGCGACCTGGTCTGGGACGTCGGCCTGGTGTTCGACCCGGCGACCCGCCGGTTCGACCACCACCAGCGCGGCGCCCCGGAGCGGCCGGACGGTACGCCATTCAGCGCCGCCGGCCTGGTCTGGCAGGTGTACGGGCGCCAGACGGTGGCGGCGCTGCTGCGCGAGGGTGGCCATGCAGATGACGCGCTGGCCGGCGCCGTTGCGGCGTGCCTGGACGAGTCGGTGGTGCGCCGCATTGACGAGATCGACAACGGCTTCGCCCCGGGGCAGGACAGGCTGGGCCTGGCCTCAATGATCGGCGACTTCAATCCTGGCTGGGATCGGCCGCGCGATGCGGCGGCAGAGGACACCGCGTTCCTGGACGCCGCCGCGCTGGCCGAGGGGGTGCTGCGCCGCCGGGTCGGCGCGGTGCGGGCGCGCCTGCAGGCGGAGGCGGCGGTGGTGGCCGCCCACGGCGCCAGCTCCGACCCGCGGGTGCTGGAACTGGACCGCAACATGCCGTGGAAGGATGCGGTGTTCGCCCACGCGCTGCCGGTGCTGTATGCGGTGTATCCCGTGTCGAACGGCAACTGGATGGTCGATACCATGCCGCCGGACCCGGCCTCGTTCGCCCAGCGCCTGCCGTTGCCGGAGGCCTGGGCCGGGCTGCCGGAACCGGAGCTGGTGCAGGCGACCGGCGTTGCGGATGCGGTGTTCGTGCACTTGCGGCGGTTCGTCGGCGCGGCCGGGTCGCGGGCCGGGGCGGTGGCGATGGCGCGGCGGTCGATGGCGATGGCCGGGGTGTAAGGGCCGCCGAGCCTGACGCTGGCCGCTTTCGACCCCAACCGGTCGTTCACCAAGCGTCCATCGTCATGGCGAGCCGGCTTCGGCGTGGCAATCCGCCGGGCATGGGCGATGCGTCCCCGCTGGGTTGCCATGCCGTGCGCGCGGCCCGCAATGACGATGCCCATGCGGCATCAGAGTTCACCCAGCCCACGCAAGGCTGCGGCCGTCCACTGCAAATCCTCCGCCAGCGTGCGCCCGCACGAGTCGGCTTCTGGCGGCTTGCCATCGCGGAAGGCGAGGAAGCCGATGGCGCAGGCCGCGTTGCAAAGGCGGATGCGGCCACGGTCGAGCCGAACGCCGGCGACAGGCTCATAGGCTTCTAGCGCGCCATTCAGGACCGCGTCGCCGGCGCTGCCGGGGAATACCAGGTAGCGGAAATCCTGGTGGCGGTCGGCCCAGGCCGCGCCTTCATAGTCGAACACGCCGGCGACCCGCCCGGTGTCCGGCTCGATGGCGATGTTGTGCAGGCCCAGGTCGCCGTTCACCAGGACGCCGATGTCCATTAGGGGCGCCCATGTGGGTTGGCATTGCCAGACGCGGGGATGCTTCGCCGGCGGCCAACCATTCGTGCAACGGCAGTGATGGCAACGGCCCTCTGGTCTGACCGGTTTGCCCGCTCTCGTCTGTCGTTGCTAGGGGCGATTGCAACTTGGCAGTCTAGGGGCCGCTGGACTGGGGCGCAGTTGATGCCTCTCTGGATTGCCGCGCCGAAGCCGGCTTGCAATGACGGCGGCTGGTACGATGCTATATCGTAACATTTAGAGTGGAGGGCCGTTGGTGTGATCGCGCCGCTGGGAGCTTAACGTCAGTCCTCGCTCAGCCGCCGCCGCAGCCGGCGCCAAATCGGGCCCACTGGCTGCACGTGCGCCGGCATGGCAGCTTTCGCCGCCGCCCGGTCCGACAGCTCCGCCACGAGCCGAGAGGCGAGCAGCCCACGGGGTCCGCGCGCCCAATGGTCGGTGACGACGCCCTCCGGCATCCAGCCCGGCACCGGGAGCAGCAGCTTGCGGGCCAGGCCGTCCAGCAACGGTTCATAGGTGGCGCGCAACGCGGCCAAGGTCTCGCGCGCGCCGGCGTCCTCGGTCCACTGCAGCCCGTTCTCCCGGAACGCCGCGAGCAGGCTGTCCCACACCGCCGTCGGCAGCCGGTCCCCGCCGTCGTAACGGGACGGCTCGATGCCGAAGGACAGCGCCATCTCCACCAGCACCTGCCGGGTCATGCTGAAGGTCATGCGGGCCTGCAGCGGCGGCAGGCCCTCCACACCGACCAGGATCAACGCGCAGGCATCCGTCACCGCCGCCAGCGCCGCCAGCCAGCTCTGGTTGTCGTGCTGCGACCGGTAATAGGCCAGCATCGGGTAGGACAGGTGGCTCTCCAGCAGCTCCGACCCCCATGCCTCCCATTCATGCAGCAGGTCGTCCAGCCGGGCCATGCCGTCGCCCTCGGCATGGCGGCACAGCAGCGTGCCCGCGGTCGGCGGCGACCCGGCGCGGGCGTCAAGCTGCAGCACATGCGCCTCCCGCCGGGAGAACAGTTGGTACAGCACCGGCAGGTAGCCGATCACGACGGCGATGAAGCCGATGCCCATCCCGGCCTCCAGCACCGCCATTAGCCGCCCCGCGCCGGTGTGCGGCACAACGTCTCCATAGCCGAGAGTGAAGAAGGTGACGCCGCTCATGTAGGCCTGCTCGGCGAAGGGGGAGACGCCACCGCCCTGCGTCGCCCATTCCAGCGCGCCGAAGCCGGTGATCAGGCCGCCCGCCCAGATCGCGAACAGCAGCAGCATCGACAGCGGGCCGAACAGGCTGAGCAGGTGTTCCCGCAGCGACGGGTCGGCGATGACCCCGGCCAGGCGGCCCCACACCGCCCAGGCCGCCCGGAAATATAGCCGGGTGAGGCGGAAACGGCGCCGCACGCGGCGCGGCAGCAGCATGACCTCGAACGCGTCCTGCATGACGATGACCAGCAGGATGACGGCGAGGAGGACGGCAATGGGTTGCGGCATCCGGGCTTAACGGCGCAGCGAGGCGTTGGCTCCCCCGGAACCCTCGCCGCTGCCAGCCGCTAAGCTTGGGTTCATGCAAGGAAGCCGCGTCATGCCAGCCCTGTCCGCCGCGTCCCCTATCGAGATCGAGGCCCTGGCTGACGCCGGGGGCTTGCCTGCGCCGGCGCGGGCGGCGGCGCTCGCGCTGTTCCACGACCTGACCAGCCGGGAGGAGCTTGCAGCGCTGGCTTTGCCGGATGCGGGGTCTGGGCAGGCGGGAGCCGGGCACCACGACGGTGCGGAGTGGCCAGCGCACCGCTTTCTGTTCGGCGAGGCCGCCGACCTGGCGCCGGTGCTCGACAGGCTGCGAGGCATGCCCGACGCTGCGGAGCTTGGCGGCGCGGATGCGCCGGAGGGGCGGATGCCGGGCACCCTGTTCGTGGTGGGCAGCCAGGATGGCTTCACTGGCGTGCTGCTGGCGTGCGCGGATGCGGCCCGGTTGACGGGCCTTGCCTCGGAACTCGGACGTCCCTGGGATTGATGGCCTTCCGCACCCGGTTTGCGAACGAGGCGGGCCTGCTGCTTTCTATTTCCTTCGAACAGGGAGCAGGCGGGCGGCTCCCTACCGCCGTCACCGGTCAGGCCTAGCCCTACGGGCCACGGCGTCCAGCGGACTGGCAGCGAAGCGGCGTTGGCTTACTGGGTGGCCGTTGCAGGACGAGCAGGGCACCAAATGACCAACTCCAAGACACCAAGGCCCGCAGTCATCGCCACCCAGCTTGCAGGCTCCGGCGCCATGATGGCAGCGACGGCGGCGGCCACGCTGTAGGCGACGGCATTGGGATGCACGTTGCCGACTGGCAACTGACGGCGCCCATGGTGCCAGGCCGAGACGTCCTGCCCGATCCTCCTCCATTTCAGGCTGTTTTGGGATGTTGCTGACGGCATCCAGCCGGTCCCAGGCAGTGAGCGACGGCTGCGTGACCGGCCACCAATTAACAATTCCTAAATCTAGCTGTTGTAACAAAACTTGTGATGTATCTAATTTTATACGATTAAGGATGGGAGGTTGCACTCGTCTGTTTCCACAACACGGCAGGTGTCGAGATCCAGGGTCACCGGCTTCCAACATCTAAGGCATCAGCATGACACCGCATCACGCCTGCACGCAGAGCAAGCCGTCGCTCCTCGGCGCAGTTCAAGTCATTGGGCTTGCCGCGGCCTTGCTCACCCTTGGCGCGGCAGGCCCATCGCAGGCGACCAGCCTGGTTCAGAACGGCAACTTCGAGACGTTGCAGACCCAAGCGTCTGAGCAGTTCGGCAGCGGCTACACCGGCGCCAGCCAGCAGGTCACCAATTGGAGCACCAGCGGCTACAACTTCGTGTTCCTTCCCGGCACGGCGGACACGACCGCCGGGGCGACGGGCAGCTCTGGCTCCCTCAGCCTTTGGGGACCTGGCAACGGGTCGGCCAACGGGCTGGGCGCCAGCCCTGACGGGGGCAACTACATCGCCGCGGACGGCGCCTACGAGGTCAGCGCCATTACCCAGACCCTCACCGGCCTCAGCCCGGGGAGCCTCGCGGTCGTGTCGTTCTACTGGGCCGGCGCGCAGCAGTACGGGGCTAATTACAACAGCGCAACGACCGAGCAGTGGATCGTCGGCTTCGGCAACGACCCAACCCAATCAACGGTGGTGGCGCAGGACGCCATCCATGGCTTCACGGGATGGATGCAGCAGACCTTCTCGTTCGTGGTCAACAGCACGACCGCGACGCTGTCCTTCCTGGCCGTCGGCACTCCGGGCGGCCAGCCGCCCTTCTCGTTGCTTGACGGCGTCTCGGCTGTCCAAGTCCCCGAACCCGCAAGTTGGGCGGTCCTGTTGGTTGGCACTGGCCTTGCTGGTTGGGCTGCCCGCCGACGGGCGTCGGCCACCCGGCGCTAGGACCCGTTCCGCCAAGGCCGCCACGAACATCTCCGATCACCGCGCCGGCTGCACCTGGATACCGCCGGCACCGTGCATGAACTCGGCGTGCTGCATCAGCCGGGCCGGCGTGGTGGAGAACCGGGTGTCGGGGTCGCGCACACTTGTCAGCACATCGTCCGGCTGCATGCGGGCGGCGGACAGGCGGATGAAGCTGTCCGCTGCCGCCTCGGGGTCGGCGGCGGCCAGCGTGTTGGCAGAGCGATCCTCTCGTCCGGCCTGAAGTCGGCAAGCGTGCAGATGCCGGGCCGGTTGGTGCTCAGCGACAGGGCGCAGGTGATCTGGCCGCACAGGCCCAACACTGCGGCGCGTGGAGCCTCGCGTGCCTTGGCCCGAAGCGTGGTGAAGCCCGGCGCTCCTGGGCCGGCAATGTCCAGCGTGCCGGCCAGCATGCGCTGCTTCAGCAGCTTGCGATCAGGCATGGCGATCAGCGGCACATGAGGGATGCCGAAGCCGTGCGACAGGCGGATCTTGCCAGTCTCCGCCGCGTAGCTGGGCCGGGTGGCCAGGGTAGCGGCGGCCAGGGCGATCAAACGGAGTCGCCGCATGGTGCCCGCATGTACGCGGCTCGCGCAAATGGCGCGAACGCGCCCCCTGCTCCCTCTTCCTGCGGGAAAGGGCCGGGGTGAGGGACGCGGCAGGGCGCTCGTTTGCGCCAGTGAGAACGGACTCCGCTCCCAACTCGGCGGGGGTCGGCGCTTGCCGCCTCCCTCACCCCGGCCCTTTCCCGGAGGGAGAGGGAGCAGCGGTCAGCGCCGTATCCTGTGCGCGATAGCCCTGCCTTA